>NZ_JBVHBT010000004.1:0-354105 GCF_057626655.1 Flavobacterium sp. SP2 | reverse complement strand
GTCAGACCAAGACCATAAAATGCTAAAGGAGACAACAACCGATGCCGAAGGAAAGTACAACTTTGGAGAAGTAAACTGTCAAACCAAATATTACATTAAGACAGAGCTAAAAGACTACAACACTAAAGAAACACCTACCCTTACAGCAACCGAAACCGGTAAAACTTACGTGCCAGTAGAGTTAGAAAAAACACTACAACAAGTAAAACCAGGAGACGATCTAGCCAAAGTATTTAAAATAAAAATCATTTACTTTGATTTAGATAAATCCAACATCCGAAAAGATGCGGCCAACGATTTAGCTAAGATATTAGACGTATTAACCGAAAACCCAACCATGGAGATCGACATACGATCGCATACCGATTGCCGTCAAACAGCGCAATACAACTTAGCACTGTCAGACAGAAGAGCCAAATCAACCATGAAATGGTTAGTAGATAAAGGCATCAATAAAAACCGATTAACAGCCAAAGGTTATGGCGAATCGCAACTAGTAAACGACTGCGGATGCGAGCCAACCAACAACTCAAACTGTACCGAAGAACAACATCAAGCCAACAGAAGATCAGAATTTGTTATTACAAAACTCTAACAAATCTATAGCAAACAAAAAAACACTCATTGTACAATGAGTGTTTTTTTTTGTGGAACCATAGATACAGTCTCTTTTTACCTTAATTTTGCATAACTACTCTTTTAAATAAAAAAAATGCATCACATACAAGCAAATAATTATATGATTTTCTTTGGTGAAAATGGATATCTACAATTAAATAAAGTCTTATCTGAAGAAAATTATTCAAAAATATTTATACTAACCGACGAAAATACCAACGAAAATTGTTTACCCAAACTACTTCCAAATATTGCAACCGAATTATCCATAGAAATTATAGAAATTGAAGCTGGCGAAAGCAACAAAAATATCGAAACTTGTGCCGAAGTTTGGTCGATATTATCCGACTTAGGTGCCGACAGAAAGAGTGTTTTATTAAACTTAGGCGGTGGTGTAATAACCGATTTGGGTGGATTTGTGGCATCAACATTTAAAAGAGGAATAGATTTCATCAATATTCCAACTTCACTTCTAGGAATGGTAGATGCAAGTGTTGGTGGCAAAAATGGAGTCGATTTGGGAAATTTAAAAAATCAAATTGGAACTATTAATGTCCCTAAATTATTGCTAGTCGATACCTCCTACCTCGAAACACTTTCTCAAAAAGAAATGAAATCAGGTTTAGCAGAAATGCTAAAACACGGATTGATTTACGATAAAAACTATTGGGAGCAATTTTTCGATATATCAACAATAGATTTTGCCGATTTCGATTTGTTAATACACCAATCAATACAGATAAAGAATGAAATAGTAAGTCAAGATCCTAATGAAAACGGCATAAGAAAAGCCTTAAATTTTGGACATACTCTTGGACACGCCATTGAAAGTCATTTTTTACAAAGTACTACACCACTACTACACGGTGAAGCCATTGCTATTGGAATGATATTGGAAAGTTATCTCGCGAAAGAAAAGAAACTCCTTCAGGAACATGACTATTTTCAAATCAAAAACACCATAAAAAATATTTATGAAACATTTGAAATAGCCGATTACGATATTCAATGCATCATAAATCTTCTTATACATGATAAAAAAAATGAATACGGAAAAGTACAATTTGCATTAATACAAGAAATAGGCAAATCAATAATCAACCAATCTGTTGAAAATGAAATTATTGTACAAAGTTTTGCCGATTACAAATCCTAACATTATTTTTATGTAAAATGTAGCAGTACGCAATTATTATTTTTTAAATTTGCCTAATGAACAGAAAGAACCATATCATAATAAATAACGAATTACTGCTGAAAAATAAGGCAGGATTCCAAGTATTGTGCGTGACATTTTTAAGTTCTATCAAAATGATTTTAAATATTATTTTAGACATTATTAAAACTGACACAATCAAACTACCCATTATTTATGCGAATATTAGAGTTTGAAAATTAGAACAACTGCAAATCATTTTTAATCTAATTTCAAATTATCAAATTCAATGAATACTAAATATTTCGACTTAATAAATCAAACTTATTATTTTCCACAAGAAGAATTTACTTTAAATAAAGAAAATGCACTTCAATTTCACAACATAGATTTGATGAAATTGGTTGAGCAATATGGAACGCCATTAAAGTTTACTTATTTACCACAAATTTCCAACAACATCAAACGAGCCAAAAACTGGTTCAGAAATGCCATGGAAAAAAACAAATACGAAGGTAAATATTACTATTGTTATTGTACGAAAAGTTCACACTTTGAATACATCATGAACGAAGCTTTTAAAAATAATATCCATATTGAAACCTCCTCAGCATTTGATATCAATATTGTAGAAAATCTGTTAGAAAACGGAAAAATAAATAAAAGCACGTATGTTATTTGCAACGGTTTCAAAAGAGACCAATATGTTTCCAATATTGCGAGATTAATCAATAACGGACATAAAAATACCATTCCAATAATTGATAATTACGAAGAATTAGATTTACTGCAAGCAGAAATTAAAGGTAAATTTAAAATCGGAATTAGAATTGCTGCCGAAGAGGAACCTAAATTTGAGTTTTACACATCAAGACTCGGAATTGGTTATAAAAACATAGTAAATTTTTATAAAAAGCAAATTCAAGAAAATGATAATTTAGAATTGAAAATGCTTCACTTTTTCATTAATACAGGTATCAACGATACTGCGTATTATTGGAACGAATTGGTAAAATGTATCAAAGTATATATTGCACTAAAAAAAGAATGTCCATCATTGGATGGTTTAAATATTGGTGGCGGATTTCCTATTAAAAACTCATTAGCCTTTGAATATGATTACCAATATATGATTGATGAAATTATCAATCAAATAAAAATAGCATGCGAAGAAGCTGAAGTAGATGTTCCTAATATTTTTACCGAATTTGGTTCATTTACAGTTGGAGAATCTGGTGGTGCAATTTATCAAGTTTTATATCAAAAACAACAAAATGATAGAGAAGCTTGGAACATGATTGACAGTTCTTTCATCACCACATTACCCGATACTTGGGCAATAAACAAACGTTTTATTTTACTGGCTATAAACCGCTGGAATGATACTTACGAAAGGGTTTTGCTTGGCGGAATGACTTGTGATAGTGATGATTATTACAATTCGGAGCAAAATATGAATGCTATCTATTTACCAAAATACAATAAAGAAAAGCCATTATATATTGGTTTCTTTAATACCGGTGCCTATCAAGAAACAATTGGTGGATATGGTGGTTTACATCACTGTTTGATTCCGCAACCAAAACATATTTTAATTGATAGAGACCAAAACGGAATATTAGCAACCGAAGTTTTTTCAGAACAACAAACTTCAGAAGACGTGCTAAAAATTTTAGGTTACGCTAAAAAATAAAAACTGAGTTAATTATAAAAAAGCGTTTGCAGTTTTAGGAAAAATAGTTTTCCTTTGAACTTCAAACTACAATTACAAATACAAAACCAAAAAAATGAGCAAAGGTCCAATAAGTCAGTTTATTGAGAAAAATTACCTTCATTTCAACGCAGCTGCTTTAGTTGATGCTGCTAAAGGATATGAACAACATTTACTCGAAAACGGAAAAATGATGATTACTTTAGCTGGTGCAATGAGTACAGCTGAGTTAGGAAAATCGTTGGCAGAGATGATTCGTCAAGACAAAGTACATATTATTTCATGTACAGGCGCGAATCTTGAAGAAGATATAATGAATTTAGTAGCTCATAATTCGTACAAAAGAGTTCCTAATTACCGAGATTTATCACCTCAAGAAGAATGGGATTTATTAGAAAATCATTACAATAGAGTTACCGATACTTGTATTCCAGAAGAAGAAGCATTTAGAAGATTACAATCTCATTTATTTGATATCTGGAACAATGCCGATTCTAAAGGAGAGCGCTATTTTCCTCACGAATTTATGTATCAAATGATTAATTCGGGAGTTTTAGAGCAATATTATGAAATTGATCCTAAGGATTCTTGGATGGTTGCAGCAGCAGAAAAAAATCTTCCAATTGTAGTTCCAGGTTGGGAAGACAGTACTATGGGTAACATTTTTGCATCCTATTGTATCAAAGGTGAATTTAAGCCTACAACGATGAAAAGCGGTATTGAATACATGATGTGGCTAGCCGATTGGTATCCTAAAAATTCAACCGGAAAAGGTCTTGGATTCTTTCAAGTTGGTGGTGGTATTGCTGGAGATTTTCCAATATGTGTGGTTCCAATGTTATACCAAGATATGGAAATGCACGACGTTCCTTTTTGGAGCTATTTCTGTCAAATTTCAGACTCTACAACCAGTTACGGCTCTTATTCTGGTGCGGTTCCAAACGAAAAAATTACTTGGGGAAAACTAGACATTCACACCCCAAAATTTATAATTGAATCAGATGCAACTATAGTTGCTCCGCTAATTTTTGCCTATTTGTTAGATTTATAAAAGATTAAAAAACGTTATGAAAAGAATTATAGTTGATTACGCTAAACTAACCGGAGATATCTTAAACCTATTGGTTGATAAATTTCCAGAAGGATATGACGACACTGATATTATCCGTTTTAGAAATGCTCAAAATGAACTTATCGAAGCTGTAGAAGTTCGTACTGAAGACACTATTTATTTAGTAAAAGTTAGTACTAAACTTGCAAGTCGTATGGAAAAATTTGATGAAGATGACGATCTTGATGCAGTAATCGAACCAATCACTCCTATCAAAGGGTTAGATTTAGATGATGACGATGTTGCAGGTGATGATGATGAAGACGAAGACTTATTGAAAGATAAAGGCGGTTCTGATGATGGTGATGACGACGATGACGAAGATTTTGACGAACCATCTGACAACTTTGATGAAGACGACGACGAAGAATAAGCAGTAGTTGAAAACAAATAAAAATCCCAAATTCCAAAATTACTAATTGGAACTTGGGATTTTCTTTTAAATGTCATTTATAAAATAACTTCATCTAAGTAACGTTCTTCAAAAATCTTTTGATGATGATTTTGATGTCCAATAATAATAAATCCTAAGGCACGAACGCTCATTTCATTATTTGATGCCCTACCAGTTCTAAGTAATTCCTCTTCAGAAAATTCTTTAAACAATAATAATGTTGCATGTCGTACAGCCGATAATTCGGTAAGCAAACTCATAATTGTCCTATTATTTCCTTTGGCTTCGAATGCATAATCGTTTTCTTCGAATCCTGGTAATTCGGTAGCGTCATTTCGGGCAAAACGTAACGCTCTGTAACTCAAAATTCGTTCACAATCTATCAAATGCTGAATTATATCTTTAATTTTCCACTTACCTTCAGCATAAGCGTAATCGTGCTTGTCCATCGGAATATCTTGTACAAATCTAATAAAACGATGCAAAGATATTTCCAACTCTTCTTGAAGAATTTCATCTTTTAAAGTTGCTAAGTACGGTTTATACCAATCGCTATATTCGGTTGGAAGAAGTTGATTTGCTCTGTTCATATTTATATATTTAATTATTATACCGAATTACGGCTTGCATTTGTATTTCCAAAAAGCGATCGCATCACTAATTTTTCATAAGTAGGTAACAACGCAACACCTACTCCATTTTTCTTAATTTCATTAATTCTTGACAATGCATATTGTTGTATGGTTAATAATGGAACTACGATTGCTTCTCTCATGTCAATCGAAGCCTTTCCATCAGGATAATTTTGCATCAACTGTTGATGGTTAGCAATTTTTAGTAACAGTCGCTTGGTAAGTACGAATTCGTCATAAATAATCTGCCAAAATTCTCCAAATTCTGCATCATTTTTTATGTATTCAGTAAGTGGAAAAAAACATTTTGCCAAAGACATCATACTGTTTTCCAATAAAGTTCTAAAGAAAAGAGACGAATTGAAAAGCGCTTCAACTTCTTCCCATTTATTGGTATCTTCATAATATTGCAATGCCGATCCAACTCCAAAAAAACCTGGTACATTTTGCTTCATTTGACTCCATGAACTTACAAATGGGATTGCTCTTAGATCATCAAAAACAAATTCATTAGTTGCATTTCTTTTAGCCGGTCGACTTCCAATATTAGTCATCGAATAATAATGCAATGTGCTCATTTTTTCTAAGTAAGGAATAAATTTAGGATGATTTTTAAAACTTTGATATTTTTGAAATCCAATCAAAGCCAACTCATCGATGATTTTTTTGTCATTTTCCGACAAATCATTTTCCTCCTCATTCATCAACTCATTTGAAATTCCAGCACTCAATAAGTTTTCCAAATTGTATCTGCAAGCAGCATCTGTACCAAAATTAGAACTGATGGTTTGACCTTGAATCGTTAATTGAATTTCTTGATGCTCAATTTTAGATCCTAATGAAGCATAAAACTTGTGCGTTTTTCCACCTCCACGAGCTGGTGGTCCGCCTCGCCCATCAAAAAATAATACCTTAACATCATATTTTCGAGACATTGCAGTTATGGCCTCTTTTGCTTTATAAATTCCCCAATTTGCCATTAAATAACCGCCATCTTTAGTTCCGTCAGAAAATCCTAACATTATTGTTTGAACATTCTTTCTGCTCTTCAAATGATTTTTATAAGTTGCATTAGTATACAATTGCTCCATAACAACATCGGCGTTATGTAAATCTTCAATAGATTCGAATAAAGGCACAATGTCGGCAGTTGGATTTTCCCATGAACAAAGCTTGAATAATGCTAAAGTTTCTAAAACATTTAAGGCACTTTCATTATTACTGATAATGTACCTGTTGGCACCCAACTCACCATTGTTTTCCTGAATCGTCTTCATTGAAAAAATAGATTCTAGGGTTTGTTTTGTGATTTCATCATTAAACTGATTGGACGTAATTGTTTGATTTAAACTAGAAATAAGTTCGAAACGTTTTTCATCAGACTGTGAAAAATAATCTTTCAACAACATATTAGTTTCACTTAATTGACTAAAAATTGTTTTGATAACATGATTATGAATTTTGCTATTTTGTCTTATATCTAATGTTGCAAAATGAAAACCGAATGTTGTAAGCTTATTGATCAAATCGTTGATGTCGTCTAAATACAAAGATTGATGTTTTTCTATACAAAGTTCTTGAACTCTTTTTAATTCATTTTTTAGTTCAGGTAATGTGATATAAATACTACCATCAGAATAAAATACCGATCTGTACAATTTACTTTCAATGTCAATAATAATTTTCTCAATTCCTGAAAAAGTAAGTTTACGTCGCAACTTTCTGATATCGTTGTAATAGCATTTTAGTATCGATGTTCGTAATCGATTGGCAACATTTAATGTTATATCTGTGGTTACAAATGGATTTCCATCGCGATCACCTCCTGGCCAAAAACCAAGATTTATAATTGAATTAGAAATCATATTTTCACTATAAATATTTTTTTGCAAGTACTGAAGTATTTGACCTGTCGTATTATAAAAGACATTTTCTAAATACCATATCAAACTCACAGCTTCGTCTAACGGCGTGGGTTTTTCCTTTTTGATAAAAGGTGTTTTTCCCAATTGCGCCAATAACTGTTTTATTTTATTCAAATCATTATCTCGTACAGCAGCAGTCAAATCGGTAATTATTCCTAAAACCGAACCTGGATAAAACTGTGTGGGATGCGCAGTAAGTACAGTTCGTACTTTAAAATTTTCTAAAAAAGTAATAAGTTCTTTTTGCTTATTTTTGGATTCTATTTGATCTTTTATTTCTCTTAAAGAACCAGTGCCTTCCAAATCATTAACTACCGAAAACGCAGCATCTTCAATTGCATCAAACAGCACTATTTGTCGCTCTACATATTGAATGAATCTAAACAACAAATCTATTTTTTCTTGTTCGTTTACTTGATCTAAATATTTATTGGCAAATGAATTTACAATATCAATTGGACTCATACCAATTTTAAAACCAGCGTCACACATGTCACTAAAAAGTGGTAACAATACACCAGTATTATCGATTGAATCAAATGGTAACGTTATAAAAACACTGTTATATATGTGGTACTTTGATAGTACATTTTGACTGTATCGCTCAAGTTTAGGAAGTGTATACATATTTTTTTCTTTAAATTTAAAGGTACAAAAAAAACCTCAAGCGCGAACTTGAGGTTTGTATTTTTAAAGAAATAATAAAATTAAATATCTTTAAATATAGTATGCATTAATCGTTTTTTATCATTTATGCTTTCTTCTAACGAAATCATTGTTTCGGTTCTGTAAACACCTTCGATATCATCGATCATGAAAATAACATCTTTAGCATGTTTCGTATCTTTTGCTCTTATTTTACAAAAAATATTAAATTTTCCTGTTGTTACGTGTGCAACGGTAACGAATGGTATTTCATTAATTCGCTCTAAAACAAATTTTGTTTGAGAAGTATTATTTAAAAATACTCCAACATAGGCAATGAAAGAATATCCTAATTTTTCATAATCTAAGGTTAATGACGAACCCATAATTATTCCTGCATCTTCCATTTTTTTAACTCTAACATGCACTGTTCCAGCAGAAATTAATAATTTTTTTGCAATATCTGTAAATGGAACTCTTGTGTTATCAATCAACATATCAAGGATTTGGTGATCTACCTCATCTAGACGAAACTTACTCATAATTACTCGCTTTTTATTTATTGTTTTGTTTTGCAATACAAATTAATGCATTTTATTTAGTAAAAAACAAAAAATAATGTTATTTTTTTAAACCATTAACAAATTTAATATCGTTTCCTAAACAAAAGTTGGCTTTTTGATTTAATTTCGGAAAACTTCCAGCTTCATCACTATACCGCATTTTGTGCGCATTGTATTGATAATGACCTATTTTTTCCTTCAACTCTCCTATTTCAACAATATATGCGTTGAAACAGATTTTTCCATCAATAAGTTCTTCTTTGTATTGAGCGGCAAAATTCGTGATAATTTCTTTATTATCATAATTTATTTTGACATTTTTATAAATAAAATCATAAAAAACGGTTTTATTTTGAGGAATTTGTAAATAATCATCGGTTTTATTGCTAACTATATCGTTTTCGTAACCATTCACCAAACCCGAAATTAACGCAATAAAAATCATTTTACGTGAATATTCTCTGTAATAATCATCTGGAAAATGTCCAGCTTCAAATAAAATAGTAGGAACATTAAGAGAAGTAAACCTATCACCAATGCAATTAATATTAAAACTATCATCAAATCTTCCGACTTGATTGGGAATATGTTTTTGCAACTCTAAATTCATAGCAACAATAACGTTCATAGCCTTGATGCGACAATCATTAATAGCTCGAGCTTCGTTAAAAGATGGTGCTAAAAAAGAAACTGTTGCCACTTTACCCGTATCAGCAACGCCAAATATTGTTCGTTGATCATGTAAATTATAACAATAGCTGGGTTCAAAATCATCAAAAGCTTTTCGCAATAGTTGACTTTCAGGTTCTGACAAATTTACCGAGTCGCGATTCAAATCTACTTGATTATAATTTTCTCTAGTATACAATGCTGCTCCATCAGGATTTACCATAGGCAAAATGCAAAATGTAAATTTTTGCTTTAATTCCTGCGCCACCGAATCTTGCGATAAAAGAAAAGCTATAAAATCAAAAAGTGCTTTGGTCGTTGTACTTTCGTTTCCGTGCATTTGCGACCACATCAATATTTTAATTTCCCCAACACCAATTTTAAGTTGATAAATTGGTTTATCCAAAACCGATTTACCTATAACCTCAACTGACGAATTTTTTTTTATGTTATCTAAAATTGGCTCAATATCCTGCAATGTTATGTACCTTCCAAATAGTGAATTTTGTTTGTATTCTTTATGTAATTCGAAGTAATCCATATCTTAATAATTTACTGTTACAAAAGTAAACAAGTTTAATTTTACAAATGTAATTATTGCAAAAAAGGATTGAATTTACTTTTGTAAATAGCATGAATAATGTAATTTATGGTAAATTAAAATTTTACATAATGCAAACTAATAAATTTAATACCAATATTTTAATATATTTTATATGAAGCTAAACTTTATTAAAGAATGAATGCTGTTTATAGTTTTACAAATGTAAATTTCAATACCCAACTTCTTTTGTTTACATTTGTAATTACTATAATTTTATATAATTTAGAATGATATCTACAGATGAATTTGTAAAAAGATTGGAGCAACTGTTTGAATTTTATGATTTAACGTCCTCTTCTTTTGCTGACAAAATTGGAGTGCAACGCTCAAGCCTATCGCATCTTTTATCAGGTAGAAACAAGCCGAGTTTGGACTTAATTTTGAAGATCATTGCAGTTTTTCCAGAGGTCGATTTGTATTGGATTTTATTAGGAAAAGGAGATTTGCATTATAAAAAAAAGGAAGAAATAACCACTCCTATTTCATCTGTTAGTGAAAATTCTGAAACAAATCAGGTTGTAGATTTAGCCGAAGCGGAAAATTCTAAAACTAAAAAACTTGCTGAAAAGGAAGAGAATTTTCTTAAAAAAGAAAATGATGACATAAAAAATATCATCATTTTTTACAAAGATGGAACTTTTAAAAGCTTTACTCATTAACATAAAAAAAAATCCTCAACTGCACAATTGAGGATTTTAAACTAACCAACTTATAACAACAATTTTTTATATTTTATTATCTGTTAGTTATTTACGTAATCAAAAAGATTTCGGTTTTATGAAACTACAAATTGATTTTCAGGATATTTACCTTTTACACCTTTGAAGAAATGAAGTAGTTGTTTTAAGTCCGTTTCATAATTCCCTGAAGGGCTAAATGCTGATCCGATTGCTACAGTTTTAGTTCCAAAATCAAAAGCAACAGGAACTATTGGGACATTGGCTTTTAAAGCGATATAATAAAATCCAGACTTTAATTCCGAAACGTATTTTCTAGTTCCTTCAGGAGCAATTGCCAATCGCAATTCGTCATAATTATCAAACGTTTTTGCAATAGCATCAACTTTATTTAAATTCCCTGTTCGATCTAATGGCTTTCCTCCCATCCATTTAAAATACCATCCAAACGGAAAGTTAAACAGTTCTTTTTTACCAATAAAGTGCATCGGAACACCTGTAATACCACGAGTAAACAATCCTAAATAAAAGTCGTGCCAGCTGGTATGTGGCATTACCATAAATACACATTTAGGAAGATTGAGGTTGCCAGCGCCTTCAATTTTCCAACCCATAAGCGTTTCAAAAATAAATTTGTAAAGTACTTTCTTCATTTTAAAAAATTTGATGTAAATTTAGTTTTAATACTTTATTTTTGATAAAAAATCCAACATGCTTTCTAAATTTTTTAGTTATTTCATTCCAATCACTATTTTTAAAAAAAAATCAAACGTAAGCAACTCTCTTGAAGTTACGTGGAATAATGGTCAATTGGTTTTGGATTCTAAAAATACCAATTACTCGTATGGAAGTTTACAACGCATTTTACGAAAAGGATTGAAATACATTGGATTTGACCGAATAAAAAAGTTTAATTCGATATTAATCTTGGGTGTAGCCGGCGGTAGTGTTATTAAAACATTGGTCGACGAATTACAGTTTAAAGGTGAAATTACCGGAGTCGAAATTGATCCTGCTGTGGTTGAAATTGCCAATACCTATTTTAAATTGGATGCGATTCCAAATCTTCAAATTGTTGTTGATGATGCTTTCGAATTTGTTTTAAAAACAAAGAAAAAATATGATTTGATTATCATAGACGTTTTTCAAGACACTACAATGCCGAATTTTTTATTTGAGGACTTCTTTATCAATAGAGTAAATTTTCTTTTAAATAAAGAAGGTTTTATACTTTTTAATACGATGGTTATTTCTGAAAAAGATAGAATCAGAAACATCGAATATAAAAAGAAATTTACAGAAAATTATTCACTTCGATTGTATCCAAAAGTAGAAATTCATAATGAATTGTTTACCATCAAAAAACTGAATTAAAGCATTTTTCTAGCTTTTTCTAAATCTTCGATAGTATCAATCCCAATTCCAATGTGAGTTGTTTTGACCATTTTAATTCGTTTTCCAAATTCTAAATAGCGAAGTTGTTCCAATTTTTCTGATGCTTCTAGCGATTTCATTGGAAGTGAATAGAAATCTAAAAGTGCTTGCTTACGGAAAGCGTAAATCCCGATATGTTGAAAATAATGAACGCCAACATTTACTTCTCGTGGATACGGAATTACAGAACGCGAAAAATATAGCGCAAAATCGTTTTGGTCTACTACAACCTTAACATTATTTGGATTATTTATATCATCTTGATTTTTGATTTCTCTCATTAACGAAGCTAAATCAACTTTTTGCTCAACATCATTTTTAAAAACTTCGATAACTTTTTCTAATGGTTCTTTGTTGATGAATGGTTCGTCTCCTTGCACATTTACAACAACATCAACTTCAAGATTGGCCACTGCTTCTGCAATTCGATCACTTCCGCTTTCATGTTCTTTTACAGACATTATGGCTTTTCCGCCATGGGAAACTATTTCATCGAAAATCAAACTAGAATCGGTTACCACAAAAACATCGTCAAATAAATTGGTATTTTTTGCTGCTTCATAGGTTCTAAGAATTACGGTTTTTCCACCTAAATCTTGCATTAATTTGGCAGGAAATCGTGTTGAGGCATATCGAGCAGGAATGACGGCAATAACTTTCATTTGGATGAGAAAACTTTAATTTTATGTTCAAATATAATCACAAAAAGACAATCTATTCAAAATTTTAAAAGTTTATGTACAAAAAAAGTGCTCGAAAAAATCGAACACTTTTTACAAACAAACTAAACTTCAATATATAATCTTTCGATTATGCTGTTATAGAAGATTTTGCAATTTCAACATCGGCTTGAACGTGTGCTGCATTTGCTCTTCCTGACGGATCTTGATTTTCTTGCCATTTTGGTATCCATTTTCTAACCGTTTGCGCAGCGCTAAGTTGTGGATAATACTTATGAAAAATCGTTCTGTAATAATAAGCTTCTTTGGTTGTTGGCGAATTGTATGGAAATTCGTCAGATGCATTTGCTAGTTGCTCATCAGTAACTTTAGAAGCGCAATATTCAATTAATTGATCAATCCAGTTGTATCCAACTCCATCTGAAAATTGCTCTTTTTGACGCCATAAAACCTCATCTGGCAAATACGGATTGTCTGGCGTATCAAATGCTTTTCTTAATATATATTTTTCTTTTCCGTCGTACGTTTTAGGTTGCTTTTCTTCTCCTTTTATGGTCATGGCAACATCTAAGAACGCTTTGTCTAAAAATGGAACTCTTGCCTCAAGTCCGTGTGCCATTGTTGATTTATCAGCACGTAGTAAATCGGCAGTAAACAATTTCTGAACTCTTTCGATAGTTTCTTTTTGAAAATCTACCGTTGATGGTGCGTTTCTGAAATATAAGTAACCTCCAAATATTTCGTCGGCGCCTTCACCTGAAAGTACTACTTTGATTCCCATATCAGTAATGGCTTTCGAAAGGAAATACATTGGCGTACTGGCACGAATCGATGTCACATCATAAGTTTCTAAATGCCAAACTAACTTGTCTAGAATTTCAATTCCTTGCTCTATTGTAAAATGCACTTCGTGGTGTTTAGTACCTAAAAAATCGGCAACTTTTCGGGCTGCTTTCGCATCTGGTGCATCGGCATCCAAACCTATTGAAAATGAATGCAACTCTTTTCCTTTTTCTTTAAGTAAACGTGCCGCAATTGAGGATGTCAATGACGAATCTAAACCACCCGAAAGCAATACCCCAATTGGTACGTCACTCATTAATCTTTTGCGGGTTGCTTCGGTTAAAGCATCACGTATTTCAGCTAAATCTAATTCTTTTGTAGCTTTAGTAAAGTCTTCATATTCTGGTTTGTAGTATTTTACAAAACCCGTTTCTGGTGTATAATAATGTCCTGGAGGAAAAGTTGAAAATGTCTTGCATTGATCGGCAATAGGTTTCATTTCTGAAGCGAAATATGTTCGACCTCTTTCATCCATTCCGTAATATAGCGGTTTAACTCCTAGTGGATCGCGACCGGCAATAAAATCATCGCCGTCTACAACAACAAAGGCAAAATCGCCATCCAAATGATGTAGAAAATCATATTTGAATTCTTCATACAAATGCACAATTACTTCAGAGTCGGATTTGGTTTTGAACGTGTGGTCTTTTAGAATTCCATCTCTAAGTTCTTGGTGGTTGTAAATTTCACCATTGTGAACCATATAGGCAGAATGAGTCCCTTTTATAGGTTGTTTTCCTGAATGTAAATCAATAATAGACAAACGTTCGTGGCTTAAAATGTGACCATTTTCAGTAACATGCAAATCGCTTTCATCTGGACCGCGATGTGACATTCTTTTAGAAAGTTGTTTTACTAATTGTTCGTCTTTTCCTTTTCCTATAATTGCTAAAATTCCGCACATAATCTTGTTCTTTAAAAATTGTAATTCTGTTTATTTGATGAAGCAAAATTGCAGTATTACTTGTTTTATTTAAAGTGATTATTGTGTTTTAGTTATAATTTATAATTAAAATATAGTTTTATAGTTTAAAATGAAAGTAGAAACGAAATTAGAATGGGATTTGTTTTAAAATATTAAAAATTCAGCACGTTTTACATGTTTATACATCATCATTTTAACATACTTCTTCAACATGAAAATTCGATCCATTAATTTCAAACGTAAATCCAACAGAATTTCCCATTAATTTAGTTCCTAGTGGCGATTGTGGAGAAAGTGCAATAATTGTTTTAGAATCGATACTTATTTTTGGTAAAGCTGCACTCAAAAATAGAAACATTGCATTAGCTTTTACAACACTTCCAAAAGCAATTTTGTTATGTATTTGCGAAGCATCAATCTTGTCTAAAATAGCTTTTTGGTCGAGAATTTCTTTCAGTTTATGATTCAGCTTTTCTTGTTCAATATGCATCATTGACAATGCTGTTTCGTGCTTGTCACCAGCCGAACCTTTTGCATCGTTTTTGGCATCTTCGGTTAATCCCGAAATCATATCTCGAAACACATCAATTTTATCTTGAAGTAGTTCTTGGTGATGCAGCAGTATTTGTTGTTTAAATGTCATATTTTCAGTAATAAAACAATCCTGTAAACAAAAGTAGCTTACAGGTTTTGTATATAAAAACTATTTGACTAGAAATCGAATTTATAATTACCTCCAATCATAACCTGAATTCCTTGTACAGGATAATTTATCCAACGTTGGTAATTCTGACTTGCCAAGTTGTTTCCTTTCAAGAAAAAAGTCAATCGTTCGTTATGCTGGTAACTAACATTGGCATTCAAATCAAAATAACTATCTAAAGTAACCGTTTCAAAACTATCTACAAGCAATGAGCTGTTAATAAACTGATCTTTTCGTTCTCCTACAAAAAATACATTTAAACCAGCAAACCATTTGGAAGTAACATTGAAATCTAGAGTAGAACCAATTTTTATTGCAGGTAAATTCCATGCTTCTTCTTCATTTTTAGAGCTGTAACTTGCAAAAGTTCCGTTAACTCCAAACGTGACATTTTTAGAAAAATCGGCTTTCAATTCGCCAAAGAAACTCACCGTTTTTACATCATCATAAACTACATTAAAAGAATTTCCGAAAGCATAACCTTCAGTATTGGTATTTTCGGCACTGTAAATATTATTTTTATAAAGTGCTTTATTTCCTTCATTAAAATAAGAACCTCTAACATTATAACCTACCGAATTGGCCAATTTTCCTTTTAAACCGACATAAATATCATATCGCTGATCGGTTGGAGCAACAAACAAAGTTGGAGATACGAAGAAATTACTCTGTGCAAAATCATGATAGGAATTTTGTTTCAAAGTACCTTCTGCGCCACCATAAGCTATCATTAAATCGCCTACAAGTTTATACGATGCTGTAATGCTTGGATAGATGTAAAATTTATTATTTCCACCTTCATTGGCAACACTATAGAAAAATGTTGCACCTAAATTTACCGATACATCATCGCGATTAAGCTGAAAACTTGGAGAAAATCCAATATTGGTAAAACCGTATTTTAGTTGATTTACATCAAAATAATCTTTCTTGAAGCTTCCGCTAAGGTAATCGAAGATAAAATTGGCTTTGATTTTCTCTTCCATAACATCAAAAGCTAATGATGGTTTGGCAACAAAATGATTTTCACCAGATGCAAATGCATCCCAAAATCGATTGAATTTAATACTTGCTTCTTTTAAAATACTTTCTTTAAGCGCTATTCTTCCACCAAAATAGGCGTTGCTGTACGTTTGTTTTTCATCAATTGAAGCAATTTGTTCTTGAGAAAACAATCCGGGTTGCAATCCGTACCAATTATATGCTTGGTTTTTGTATCCTAAATCGGCATTCCATGAAAGATTTTCATTGCGACTTCCATAGGTTAAATCGAGTGAAGTATCAAAATATTTATCGTCTAAAGCTACGTCATCAATCCCTCCTTGAGTAGACATATGACGTAGCATTGCGCCAACGTAATCATTGTTTTCTAAAGTGTGGGTAACAAACAATTCGGCGTTGATATTTCCGTAATTTCCAGCAGCTAAAGTCAGATAGTTACTGAACAATTTTTCTTTTTCGGCTTTGTCAACACCAGCAGCTTTACCTTTAGAAGGCGTGAATGTTGATGCCACTGGAAACGAAAATATATTGTATTGAATATTTTCCTTTTTAGAAGTGTCATCATCTTCCAAAGTCGGAGTTTCTTTAACTTTAAACGCATCCGAAATTGTTGGAGTATACGGTTTTACTACGTTTACTACTTCACTTCCAATATTCTCATCCTTTTTTTGTGAAAACGATAATTGTGAAACTAATAATAGACAAATAGATAATAGACGAATAGATGATTGACTAGTAGCTATTTGTGATTTGTTTTTTATAAAATTCATTATAATTTAATTTAAAGTATTTTGAAATGACATCGTTGCTTTTTGAAATTCTTCTAATTTTAATTCTATTGTGTTTGTAATTTCATCTGAAATAAAACGATTGGCGTTGGCTATTAATAATTGTGTTTGAAGTTCAAATGATGAACCTAAAGAAATATCTAAAAAATGACTAAATGACTTATTTGTTCTACTTGAACCTTCGGTACTATTTGAAGGCAATGAAACCGAACATCTGTTCATTTGACTTATCAAGCCAAACTTTTCTGAACTTGGAAAAGTTAAAGTTACTTCAAAAATTATCTTGGCTAATTCCATTGACATTTGCCAAATTTTAAGTTTTTTGAAATTGTGTCTTTTAAAATCATTCATAACTATCAATTTTCTACAAGTCTATCATCTATCAGTCTATTATCTGTCGGTTTTATTTCTCAATCGACGAATTCGTTTTGGCTTCCTCAGTTTTTATTCTGTCTAATTCAGTTTGTGCTTCTGTTATTACATCTGCATATTCGGCAAAATTTTCAATTACACTTGATAATATTGAAGTCGACTGATAATTGTCTTTTAAACCGTAATAATTTTTGGCCATCACTACAAGACTCTTCGCTCCAAAATATTTGTATCCTGAATATTCTTTGGCAATTTTTTGAACCGTTTTATTGGACTCAGCAAACTTTCCTTCTTTGTTTTTGAAATATGCATCATAAAATAAAGCTTCTGCGGCCAATTCTCCTTTAGCAATTGTAAGCAACTTAGCATAAGCAATTTTCGCTTTTTCTTCATCGCCAGCTTTTATCGCAGAACGAGCCACAATAATTTGTGCATCACTTTTTACTTTATTGTCGGTTTTAGTATTGGCTAGAACTTTGTCGGCATAAATTACAGAATTTGGATAATCCTTTTGACCGTAATAAGCACGCATTAAATTGGCTTGTGCAAAGGTTACATTTTGAGGAAAATCGGCTTCCGTTTCCAATCGTTTTAAAACTGGAATTGCTTTCGAAAAATTATCTGTCTTCAAATAAATTTCGCATAATCTAGCCAAAGATTGCTCGGTATATTCGCTTCTAGATTTGGCAACTACATTCTCATAATTCGCTACTGCGTTGTTTTCTAAACCATCTGCATAATAGGATTGCGCCAAATAAAAATTGGCTTTAAGACTGTGAATTCCGTTTGGAAACTTACTTAAATACCCACTTAAAGTTGAAATAGCTTGCTTGGTATTATTCTGTAAATACTGTTTTTCTGCAGCTTCATAAGTGTCGTTATCCAATTCGGCGTCAGAAACTTCAACAAAATCTAAGGTTCTAACCCAAGATGCATACTCGTCTACTTTACCATTATCAACATAAATTAATCTTGCTGTTGAAACGGCTTCCAAGGCTTCTGGTGTTCTTGGATAATCAGCAGCTACTTTTTTAAATTTTGCTATAGCTTGGTCGTCTTTACTAGCATTGTAATACACCAAACCTTGGCGTAAAACTGCCTTAGAAGCATAAGAACCATTTTTGAACTCATTCAACAATTGGTCGTAGGTTTTAATAGCCAAATCTGTTTTATTTTCGGCAACGTAAGTATTGGCAAGTTCAAACAAGGCATCGTCACGGTATTGAGACGATTTGAAGTTTTGTAAAAACTTAGTAAAATCTTCAATTTTCTTATCATTTTTACTCACAAAACCATAACTAATTGCTTTTTGATACGCAGCATAATCGGCATCAACACTTTTCAATTCGATGGCTTTGTTGTAAGCATCCATTGCAGGCCAATATTTAGAAGTCACAAATCGGCTGTCACCCAATCTTAGATAAGCATCGTTCAAACGAATTTTATCGTCTTTAACCGTTGTAATAAAAGTTTCAAAATAATTTCCTGATTGCTCGTACTCCTTTTGCTTGAAATAACAGTAAGCAATGTTGTATTTTAAGTTTTTATATTCAGGTGTATTTTTAGCTTCCGACATGCCTTCAAATTGTTTAAAACTCAATAAAGCTTCATTGAAATTGTCTAAAACATATTCTGATTCTGCTTTCCAAAAAGTTGCGCGAGCAGTAAATCGTGCGTCTTTTTGTTCCTTAACAGATTTTACAAACATTTTTTGAGCATCTTGATACTTTCCATCGGTAAACAATTCGAGACCACGATAAAAAGTAACTTTTTGATAAGCCAACCTATTTTCTGGATTTTTATTTTTTTCTAATAAAGCCAGTGCACCAATATAATTTTTAGAAGTGATGTACGAATTAATCAATAAATTTTCAATCTCACTTTTACTCGGTGAATTCGGATATTTAGATAAAAAAGCCGACAAAACATCGGGTACACTTTGATAGGAGTTGCCTATTTCATAACTAATTTTGGCATAATTGAGATTGGCATCTTCCTGAATTTTCAAATCAAAATCCATTTCGGATGCATTTTTAAAAGCGTTAAGAGCTTCTTGCTTTTTATCCAATTTCATGTAACTTTCACCAAGGTGGTAATAAGCATTTTGCGCTACAAAGTCTTTTCCATCAATTATTTTATTGAATTGTGCGATAGCATTTTCGTACTCTTTCTGTTGGTAATACGTGTAGCCTAATTGATAAAAATCGGTGTTGTTCCATTTTCCTTTTTTACCTTTATATTCCTTCAAATACGGAAGCGCTTCATTGTATTTTTTTTGATTAAAATAACTTTCACCGATGATTTTATTCAATTCTGATTTTTCTAAAGCATTGGATTTTGCCATAGCAGCTTTTCCCAAATCAATAGCTTTTTGAAAATTACCTAGCTTGAAGTTCATATCTGCCTGAAAATAAGACAGTTTTTCTTTGTATTTTTCCTCTCCAGAAACTTGGTCAAAATACTTGCTTGCTTCTTTATAATCGTCTTTATCATAGGCCATAAACCCTAAATAATATTTGGCTTGCGAACCGTAATCTTTGGAATTGGAAACTTTGTTAAAATAATTGGTAGCTTCTTTCTTTTTGTTTGCCGAAAAATAGGCATATCCTTTTTGAAAATTGTAGCGCTCCATTTCTTCATAAGTCAGGCCACTTTCGTCAACTTTATCAAAATATTCTAATGCTTTTGGATAATTTCCTTGTTCAAAATAGTACTGCGAAACACCAATAAAAGCTTGATTTTGTTTGGTACTTGTGGGATAATCGGCAACAAAATCTTCCATCAGTTGGTCGGCATTATTTTGCTCTAACTTGATGGCGCAAAAAGCAATGTAATAACTACAATCAGCCTGAACCTCTTCATTTTTATTGTCTTGTTTCACCTTGTCAAATAAAATTTGAGACGACAAATATTGTTTATCATTATACAACGAAATGGCTTTCTCATAATCGGAAAATTGCTGATTGTAAATTTCAGATTTTTGCGCATTTACAGCCGTAAAAATCATCAATAAATTCAGTAAAATAAGCGCTTTGATTTTTTGCATTGTCTTGTGTTTTATTAATCTCTCAAAAATAGAATTATACTAGTTATAACGAGCGTTACTTTAGTTTTATTATAAACATTGTTCTTAACAATGCAATATTGACTTTTAAAATCTAGATATTAAATATTAAAAAATGCTTAAACAATAATAATCAAGTAACTAAGTTTTAAAGTTGGTTATTACTAAATTTTAATATCTAAAATCCTATATCTAATATCTAAAATTCTTACTTTTACCCAATAAACAAAATTTCCTATGTCACAACCAGTATTGTCTTTACAAAATGTTACCATTTATCAAGAAAATAAAGTGATTTTATCTCAGGTAAATCTAGAGGTAAATCATGGTGAATTTATTTATATAATTGGAAAAACAGGATCGGGAAAAAGTAGTTTTATGAAAACGCTCTACGGCGACTTACCTTTAACTGAAGGCGAAGGTCACATTGTAGAATTTGATTTGGCCACTTTAAAAGAAAAAGATATTCCCTATTTGAGACGAAAAATCGGAATTGTTTTTCAGGATTTTCAATTACTTCCAGATCGAAATATTAGCAACAACATGCTGTTTGTTTTAAAAGCAACTGGCTGGACTGATACCGCAGAAATGCAATTGAAAATAGATGAAGTTTTGGATAAAGTAGGTATGAAAGGATTTGCCAACAAAATGCCCCATCAACTTTCTGGTGGTGAACAACAAAGAGTCGCAATTGCTAGAGCTTTGCTAAATGATCCCGAATTTATTTTGGCTGATGAACCAACAGGAAATCTTGATCCGCAAACGAGTACCGAAGTTTTAGAAGTTTTGAAATCGATAAATCAGTTGGGCAAAACAATCATAATGGCAACACATGATTACGCATTATTGATGAAATATCCTTCAAAAACTTTGAAATGTGAAGACGGTTCAATTTTTGAAGTCGTACAGCGCTCACTTTAATTTCGAGATTATTAATAAAGGATAAACATGTGGAAATCATTTTTAAATTTTATTAATTACTACCCAAAATCCATTTTACTTGTTTGTTGTATTCTTATAAAAATCAGTATTTTATTAATTTACAACCAAGCATCATTATTTCCAGATTCTGAAGGGTATTTGGAACTTTCACAAAAGCTTGCGTCTGGTTCATTATCCGGTTATAACGGAGAACGATCACCTGGATATCCATTCCTTTTATTTTTAGTAAATAATAATTTAAATTTTGTTGTTTACTTTCAAATGATTTTAGGACTAATCAACAGTATTTTAGTTTTTAAAATTTTAAAATTACTTCACTTCAAGACGGTTTTTGCGGTTATATTAAGTCTCTTTTTCAGTTCGTTACTTCATGTAATTTTTTATGAAACCTCAATTTTGACTGAATCAGTAACGCTATTTTTAATTCATGCTATAGCCTATATCTTAATTGATGATTATTTTTCTAATAAATTGATTTATAAAGATATTCTTCTCGGAATTCTGCTTGGCATATTAGTACTAACGAAGCCTTTTTACATTTTTATCCCTTTTATAATTTATGGTTTTACAATCATCAAAAATTTCGATTTAAAAAAAATTATTTCACGTCGTATTGTACTTCTAGTTTTCCCAATGATTGCTTTTTTGGGTTGGTCGTATGTAAATAAAATCAATACAGGTTATTTTGTTCCCACAACCTATTTTGGATTTAATAAAGCTCAAGTGTGCGTTTCATTTGCCGAAAAAGCACCAGCAAAATATGAAAAAATAAGCAAAATATATGTCAAATACCGAACACAAGAAATTCAAAATAACGGTAATATCAGCATGACTATATGGCGTGCTTACGATGAATTGTTGTCCCAAACTGGATTTGATTTTTTAGAATTATCCAACGAATTGAACAACTTTAGTAATGCAACAATAAAAGCAAATCCTAAAGATTATTTCTGTCAAATAGGAATCTCTTTTTGGGATTTTTGGCGTACGTCCATTTGTTGGAATTTAGAGAATTTTAAAACTACGCAATACCAAAATTCCTTTTCATTCGTTTGGGAAATGCAACATTATGTGTTACGATTATTCAAAATACTTTTTTTACTTACCATTCCTTTTACCTTAGTGAAATTCTTAAAAGATAAAATTTGTTCAACATCATTAATTTTAACCACAATCATTGTAGCAGCCGCACTACTTCAAGCTGCTGTTGTGTATGGAACCAATTCGAGATTTAGTTTCCCTTTTGAATTTTTGATGGTAATTGTAGTATTTTTATACTTCGCAAAATTTCATCTTTTAAAAATTACAGAATAATGCTTTCGATACTGATACCAACTTACAATTACCCAATTTATGACTTAGTTCATGAATTGCATCGTCAATGTATTGAGGCTACTATTGTATTTGAAATACGCACAATTGATGATGGTTCGAAATCAGAACATAACGTTGTAAATCAAAAAATAAATGAACTTTCAAATTGTACTTTTGTAGCGTTAGATGAAAATATTGGCCATAGTGCCATTCGAAATACTTTGGTACGCAAATCAAATTATGAGCATTTGCTTTTTATCGACGGCGATTCAAAAGTTATTGACAATCATTATATTAACAATTACCTTCCTGAATTAGAAATTAATGATATCGTGCATGGTGGTCGCGTACATCCTGAAAACTGTCCTGCTGATTCCAAAAAATTAAGATGGAGTTATGGCAAATTTGTAGAAGATAAATCGGCAGAAAAACGAAATCAATATTTTTACAAAACCATTCTATTCAATAATACTTATTTTAGAAAATCTAAATTTGAAACACTACGATTTGATGAAACTTTAAAACAATACGGACACGAAGATACTTTGTTGGCCTATCAAATAAGCCAAACTAATTTTAAAGTAAAACACATTGATAATCCCATAGAACACCTTGATATTGATACAAGTGAAGCCTTTTTGGTGAAAACTAAAAAAAGTTTGGAAAATCTATTGAAACTACATCAAGATAAAAAAATTGACCCAAAATTCATTTCAATTTTAAATCTTTTTCACAACATTGAAAAGTATAAACTGACCTTTTTTTTCGCTCTGTATTTCAAAATTTTTAAGGGTAAAATGGTTTCCAATTTGATTTCTGCTCGACCATCGCTATTCCTGTTCAATGTATATAGAATTGGTTATCTTTGTTACATTAAGAATAGTAAAATCTAAAAATGGTCTTTTTTTCTATCGTAATTCCGCTGTTCAATAAAGAGAATTTTATTCAAGATACATTGAAAAGTGTCTTGAATCAAACTTTTTTGGATTATGAAATTATTGTAGTAAACGACTGCTCAACAGATGCTAGCCAAGATAAAATTATGGAGCTGAATGTTCCAAATCTAAAACTTATACAACACGATACGAACAAAGGATTATCGGCAGCTCGAAATACAGGAATCAAAAATGCCGCAGGAAATTATATTGTGTTTTTAGACGCTGACGATCTTTGGAAAACAAATTTTTTATCTTCAATTCTGCAACTTATTGAAACATTTCAAGAAGCGGATATTTTTGGAACCGATTTTGAAATGATCTATAAAAACGGAAAAATACTTCCGAATCTCAAAAACATTTCAAGCAAAGAAAATCAAAATAATTTTATAATTGATGACTATTTTAAAGCCAATTTATATTACCCAATTTACTGTTTTTCAAGCGTTTGCTTTTCTAAGGAAGTTTTTGAAACTGTTGGATATTTCGATGAAAAAATAACTTTTGGAGAAGACATCGATTTCAATATTCGTGCTAACAGTACTTTTAAATTGGCATATTGTAACCAACCGTTGGCGCAATATATACTATTCTCTGAAAATCAAATTACCAATTCAAATTTTGAAAAAAAAGTAGTACCCGATTTAAACCAATATGAAAATCTTGCGAAAAATAACAAATCGCTTCAAAAGTTTTTAGATTTTCAACGGTACAGCATCGGCATAAATTACAAGCTTCTAAATACAGAAAAATTTAAAAACTACACCAAAAACATCGATCACAACAATTTAACTTTCAGGCAAAAAATTTTACTTAAAATGCCCGTTTCTATTTATAAATCAATAAAAAAAGTAAAATTATTTTTGATGCAAAAAGGTGTTCAACTTACTAGTTTTAAATAAAATTATTTTTGATAAACGCCAAAAATAGCATCCGAACAATTTTCTTTTAACACAAATTGATCTTCTTCAAGAAATAATTTATGTAATAATTCCTTAGTTTCTGGTTCATCATTAATAAAATTGTGTGAAATACCTTTTAATAAAATGTGCAAAATATTCCAGCCTAATTGGTGCTCTTCTAACTTTTGAAATACAGCATTTACACTTGAAGGAATTGCCGAAGAATCTGGTGCTTCCGAAGGATCAACCAAAAACATTCGCACTAATCCAGGTCGATATACTTTGTTTTTATAGGATGTATTGTCATACAACAATTTGTACTTTTTAGGTAATGATTGCAATATTTCGTTGGCTTTTTGCAATTGTTTCGAAGTATATTGCAATCTATTTGGTCCACAATATTCAAAAACTACTACTTTTCCATTTTCTTTTAAAAGTGGTTTAACATCTTGTTCTAAAGTAGCTTTTACATCCGAAAAATGGTGCAAACTTGAATCGAACAAAATCACATCATATGCTTCTTTTTCAAAGTTCACCGATTTAAAATCGCCAACAAAATAATTGATTTTCAGATTTTCTCGAGCTGCTTTTTCAATGGCTTTCTGAATACTTCCTTGTGAAATATCGATGGCATCAATTTGTGAAAAGCATGAATGTTTGGCAAAATTCCGATCATGCAATCCTTCGCCACATCCAATAGACAACAACTTTAAATTGCTTTGCCCTGCAAAATATTTGGTACATACATACGCTTCATAAATGGTATTTTCATCACCAGAAATCTTTTTATTCCATCGTTTTTGAATATCAGGAATGAGCCAAAAATCCGACTTTGAAACATAAGAATCCCACTTAGAAGTAATTCGTGCCGAACTAGAAAACTTAAATTTAGAAAGGAGTTTTGGTAATCCTACTTGCCTTATTTTATGATAAACATCGATAAAATCGCCAACAGAGATGTATGTTTTTGAAGTTGACATTTATAAATAATCTAAAAAATCATTGTAATCTCGAATATAATCTTGCTCGTCAAAAACAGCTGACGCTAAAACCAAACAAACACTTCCAGACGAAAAATTTTCCAATTCTCTCCAAATGTTCGATTCAATTAAAAGTCCTTTGTCAGGTTTGTTTAAAGTCACTTTTTTCTCGGTTTTACCATCTTTTAAAACTACATCAAAACTTCCCGAAAGTGCAATTAAAATCTGTTTCAAATTTTTATGAGCATGTCCACCACGTTGCGCCGAACTTGGTACATCAAACAAATAATACACGCGTTTTATGGGAAACGGAATTACATTATTTTCAATAATTGCAATGTTACCGTTTGGATTTTCAATTTTCGGAATGTCGATAATTTCTATGTTCATACTGTTTTCATTTTCATCAATTGCAACCACTGTGCTCCTATTCTATCTAGAGAAAATTGTGCTACACTCATTTTGGCATTGGTCTTACAATGATAATACAATTTTTCGTCAAAAACCATTTCGTTCATGGCGTTTATCAATGCAATTTCGTTTTGATTTTCTACTAGAATTCCGTTTTCTCTATTCCTAATAATTTCATTTGGACCCGATTCACAATCAAAGGCAATTACTGGAGTTTCGCAAGCTAAAGATTCGAGAATTACATTAGGAAAACCTTCATTTCGGCTAGATAAAACGGTAAACAAGGCATTGTGATAATAGGGAAATGGATATTCTATTGTTCCTTTAAAATCTACATTATCTTGCATTTTTAAAATTTTTGTAAGCTCAATGTAGTTTGATTTTAAATGTCCGTCGCCCAAAATTAGTAGCTTTATTTTTTGATTTGGCAAATCAGATTTTGCGTAACAATGTATTAATTTATCAAATTGCTTCACGTCGGAATTCATAGTACCAACTGCTAAAATAAATTTAAAGTTTTCGGTAATTGGCTGTTTTACCTTTTCAGAAATATATTCTAAATCAATCGGATTATGGATGGTTGTGCAATTTTGATAGTTGTACATTTCAACCACTTTGTTTTCAATTGCTTTAGAAACGGTTATGATTTTGAATGCATTTTTATAGATTTTCTGAGCCAAAAAATAGCTTTTAGGAAAATACATATCGGTCATAAAACTATGAACTATAACTAACAAAGGAGCATTAAAAACATAATTCGCAATCCAAAATTCCTGCCATTGAAATCGTTTCACTCGGGTATCAATGATAAAATTGAAAGCATGAGTATTAAAAAAATCACGAAGTACGAAAAGTCGTTTGGCTTTATTGAAAATAGAATTAGAATTGTTTTTTAATTTACCCAAATTCAGCAACTTCCCAGCAAATTCATATTCGACTTTATCAACTACAATTACATGATGCACGTCGCAATTATTTTCCTCAAAAAAAATGGACAAAAGTGCCGAACACCGCTCAGCTCCACCAGTAGCCAATTGGTCAGATACTATGCAAATTTTGAATCGTGTAGTAGTGGAAACGCTCAATTTTAACTATTTTAGCAACAAATATAAACAATAAGTGAGAATATTATTAATAGGTGAATACAGTAGGTTGCACAATTCGCTCAAAGAAGGCTTGCGCGAACTGGGTCATGAAGTTATTCTTATTGCTAATGGTGATGGATTTAAGAATTATCCAGCCGATTTAAGTACGAAACCTCGATTTTTTGAATCTAAATTGGGTTCCTTTTTTAGAAAGTTGGTTTATAAAATAATTCAATTTGATTGTGCTAAAATTGAAATTGGAATTCGCTTTTACTTATTTTCCAATCGGTTGAAAGGCTTTGATGTTGTTCAATTAATTAATGAAGCACCGATTCAAACCACAGGAAGTTTAGAACGATTTTTATTAAAACGAATAATTTCAAATAACAAAAAATTATTTTTATTATCCTGCGGTATTGACTATTTTGTTGCTTCGGATTTGATGCAGAAAAAGCAACGTTATTCGGTAATGACACCCTATTTTGAAAATCCTGAAGCTAAAAAAGAGTATGGTTTTATACTTGATTATCTAAAAGACAATCATAAAAAAACTCACAATTTGGTTTATAAATCTATTGCTGGTGTCATTGCATCTGATATAGATTATCTAGCACCAATTCAAAATCATCCAAAATTTTTAGGATTAATTCCAAATCCTGTAAATACCGATTTAATTAAGTTTAAACGGCTTTCAATTGAAGGTAAAATCAGTATTTTCTTAGGTATTAACAGCGGAACTTATTACAGTAAAGGGATTTCGTTTTTTGAAAAAGCAGTAGAACAAATTAAGATTTTGTTTTCAGATCAAGTTGAAATTATCATCGCACAAAATTTACCCTATCAAGAATATATCGAAAAATACAATAAAGCACATGTCATTTTAGATCAAGTATATGGTTTTGATCAAGGATATAATGCGCTGGAAGCCATGGCAAAAGGAAAAGTGGTTTTTACAGGCGCTGAACAAGAGTTTCAAAATTTTTATAACCTTACAGAAACTGTTGCAATAAATGCTTTGCCAGATGTTGCGTATTTGATAAAAAAAATATCCTCTTTAATAGAAAATCCTTCAGAAATTACACAAATTGGTCAACAAGCAAGAGCATTTATCGAAAAGGAACATCATTTTATGGAAATCGCAAAACGTTACGAAACTACTTGGAAATCAGCTACCAATTAGACTTTTTCTAAAATAGACACTTAACATAACAAAATAGATGACGTAGGTAAAAGCATGTGCCATTACAACTCCTTCAATACCATAAATCGATAGTAAATAAGTACTACTTACATACAAAATGAATAACGAAATTAGTTCTGAAATGATAAACGCTTTTGTCATTTTCTTTGCGAAAAATTGAAACCCTAAAATTAATGCAGCCGCTTTAAAAAAATCGCCTAGCAATTGCCAGAAAAACAAAGTGGTAACCGGTAAAAATGCTTTAGTAAAAAGTAGTTGAATTATAATGTATCTTAAAAAATAAACCGCTAGTAAACCTACCAAAAAAATGGGAAGTATGCCTTTGTAATAATTCCAAAAAAGTTGTTTAGTTTCGTTATTAGTTGTTGCCATTGACATTTTCGGAAAGAAATAAATACTTATCATCGATGTGATGAATAAAAAATAGTAGGACGAAATTCTAGTCATGGCTTCCCAAAAACCTGCTTGTTCAATACCTAAAGTGCTACTAATATTTTTTCTGATTACTAAAACGACTAGCGAACCTAAAACTCCTGAAACTAACGCCATCAAGGAGAAAGACGACATTTTCTTTAAAAACCCTAGATTATAAAATTGAAACGAAATGTTTTTAAAAAGCTTAATTTCTTTATTTAAAAAAACAAACGAAACTATGAATAATAAGGATGGAGTTAAGATAATGGATAGTAATGCACCTTCGGTTTTTAGATTCCAAATCAATACAAATGAAACTATCAATCCGATTACATTTCCAATGATAGTAATATAAATGACTTTTTTATACGCATCCAAACCATTAATAACTGCAATGATAAAAATGTTTCCTATGTAAAATGGCAAGGCAAGAGCACTAGTTTTAAAAACAAAAGCATAATTGTACTGCGTTTCAAAAACCTTGGAATTAAAATAATCTGAAAAGGACAATAAAATTATACCCAAAACCAAACAACAACTAAAAACGGTGATGAAAGCAGTAGACAAAATTTCTTTTAACTTTTCAGGATTATTTTTATGCTCAGCTACATATTTTACAACACCATTTTCAAATCCTAATGTTGCTAATGACTCAATAGTTGTTAAAAAGTTTCTTAAATTTCCCACCAATGCCATACCAGTTGGACCAGCAAATCTCGCAATGATGTTAGAAGTAATTAATCCTATTAAAATTTTTATTAAGATACTAATTCCGTTAAGCGAAGTAGCTTTAAACAAAGGTCGCGTTAGTATTTCTTTGGGAATCTTCAATTAATAGTTATTTAAAATTTGAATCACATAATCAACCTCAACATCAGTCATAATTGGACTAATCGGTAGACTCAAAACTTCTTGATGTATTTTTTCGGTAATTGGAAAAATGTTACCGTTAAAAGATTCTAGGGCTTTTTGTTTATGTGGAGGAATTGGATAATGAATCACCGTTTCAATATCATTTTTTACTAAATAGTCTTGTAGTTCTTGTCGGTTTTTAGTTCGAATTACAAATAAGTGAAAAACATGATTGTCGGAAAAGTCCCAAACTGGCAAAACAATTTTGTTATTATTTATTTCTGCTAAATAACGCCTTGCGATGGTACATCTTTTAGAATTTTCCTCGTCTAAAAATGGTAATTTTACATTTAAAAAAGCAGCTTGAATTTCGTCTAATCTTGAATTTACACCTAGAATTTCGTTGTAATATTTTTTTTCTGAACCATAATTTCGAAGTGAAAAAAGCACTTTTGCTAAAGCATCATCATTTGTAGTAATTGCGCCAGCATCTCCAAGTGCGCCAAGATTTTTACCAGGATAAAAGCTAAATGCAGCTGCATCTGAAAAATTTCCTGCTTTAATTTCACCAATTTTAGCTCCATGAGCTTGCGCAGCGTCTTCAATTACTAGTAAATTGTATTGCTTTGCAAACGCATCAATTTCAGTCATTTCACACAATTGACCGTACAAATGCACTGGAAGAATTGCTTTAGTTTTTGGCGTTATTTTCTGTTTTAGTTCGTTATAATTTAAAGTGTAACTTTCCAAATCAGGTTCGACCAAAACTGGAACCAAATCTGCTTCTAAAATTGCTAAAACACTTGCAATATAGGTATTTGCAGGAACTAAAACTTCATCGCCTTTGTGCAATTTTCCAAGCTGTAGGTAACCTTTCAGAATCAAAACCAACGCATCCAAGCCATTTCCAACGCCGATACAATATTTTGTACCACAATATTGAGCAAAATTTTGTTCAAACAATTGTACCTCGTTACCAAGTATAAACCATCCTTGCTCCAAAACCAATTTCAATTTTGCTTGAAATTGCTCTTGATGCTGTAAATTTATTTTTTGTAAATCGAGAAACTTAATCATATAAAAACGGTGTCTAACAAATAATAATTGGCTGTTTCTACTTCTTGAAAATGCTGAATTACGGTTTTGGCTCCAAAGCTTTCTTTCCAAAAAAGCAAACCTTCGTTGATGTTTCTGCCTTGATTTTCATTGCTAATACCGAAATCAAAGAAACTTATATCTTTAAAAACTTCGGTAATCAAATGATGGTATAAATAATCTAAACTTCCCAATTCATTTTTATCTTTATTACCCGATATATATTGCGGATGTGCAACATTTTCGGTAATGAAAACTGTTGTTCCTGCCACAATTTTATCTCCATGATATACATTAAAATGTCTGATATTTTCAGGGAATTTTTTCTGCAATTTCATAATTTCATCAACAGAATGAACAGGTTTAACGTCGTGCTTCCTATCTAAATTCGGAATTAATATTTGGTTCCAAAACAATTCAAATTCAAGCTCTTCCTTAATAACTAATTCATTTTTTATACCACGTCGAATACTTTCTTTTCTGGTTTTTGATATAAAATAAGGTTTGGTCAAATCAATTGTTGAAAGTGCATCGGCACGAATTATTTTAGCATTTACTAAAAACAAACAATACGCCAATTCATCAGAAAAATAATTCGAATAAAACGCTGGCAACATTTTGAACGTAATTGTTTCCATTTGATGTTCGTGCAAAAAAAACAAAATACTTCTAAAAACTATAATGGATGTTTTTAGTTTGGTTTTCTCATTCAAAATCAAACCGCCGTAAGTCAATCCGTAATGTGAAAAAACAGCATTCCCTACTCTATTAGCTGGTACAACTGCAACCAACTTTTCAGCATCAAATACCAAAAGCGAAAAGTCTTCAAATCGATCGCTATGGTATTCCATAAAATCACGATGAAACAAAAATGTAGCGTTTTTGGCACTACTTATAAAAGTATTCCAAATTAAAAAATCTTCTTTTTTATATAATCGTACTTGGTAGTCTTGCACTGGGTATTTTTAAAACATCGGAAAATTACACTTTTATTTATCAAATCAAAAAAATAAATCCATTTTTAAAATTGTTTCTATTTCAAAATAAATCCTTAATTTTAAACATTCTATGAAATTGAATTTGTGAAATTAAAACTACTTTGTTTACTTTTTAGTATTGTTAGCGCAAGTTTTTGTTCGGTTTTCGCACAAAATGTTTCGTTGTACCAACAATTTAATGGGCGATACGATTTCACTTTTGTTGGAAATACCATGAATGTTGCTGAAAATGGAGCGAACGATCCGTGTTTAATTTTAACCAGTTCTTCTGAAAGTTTAACACTTAATTCTAATGATAACATTATTGCGGCTTACTTGTATTGGGCTGGTTCTGGAACTGGCGATTTTAACGTAAAACTAAACGGTCAAAATGTGGTCGCCCAAAGAACTTTCTCGCATGCACAACCCAGTACAGGAAAACCATTTTTTAGTGCTTTCACAAATGTAACGGCGCAAGTTCAAGCCATTGGAAACGGATTGTATACACTTTCAGAACTAGATGTATCTAGCTTTCTAAATCCGTTAGACTATTGTAGCAATGGAACAAATTTTGCCGGTTGGGCGTTGGTTATCGTTTATGAAAATGCGAGTTTGCCACTCAATCAATTGAATGTTTACGATGGTTTACAAAGTATTCCTATTTCTATTCAAAATCCGCCAGAAGTATCGCTGAGTATTACATTGAACAGTTTAAATGTAATTGACAATGCTAATGCTCGAATAGGATTTGTTGCTTGGGAAGGCGATCGCAACATTCAAGTTTCTGAATCATTATATATTAATAATAATTTAATTGGAAATCCACCACTGAATCCAAACAACAATGCTTTCAATGGAACCAATAGCTATACTGGTTCGACTACTTTATACAATATGGATTTGGATGTGTATAATATTCAAAATAATATTAATATTGGTGATTCCAGCGCCACTATTAATCTAACATCTGGCCAAGATTTTGTTATGATTAACACCATCGTCACCAAACTGAACAGCCAGTTACCAGATGCGACAATTGCTATAAACAACATCAACCAACAATGTAATTCTCGTACCATTACTATGGAGTATACTGTTTCTAATCTCAATTCGACCAACGTTCTTTTAAGTGGAACGCCAATAGCCATTTATGCTAATGGAATTTTAATAGGATACGATGAAACTACATTACCAATTGAAATAGATGAAAGTTACACCACATCAATCACACTAGTAATTCCTGATGCTATTCCTAATGATTTTGAACTTACATTCGTAGTCGATGATGTTGGAACTGGCTCCGGAATCAGAACCGAACTTGTGGAAAACAACAATACATTCTCAGAAAATTTCTCGTTTTTTATTCCACCTACAGTCAATGAACTCCAACCGTTAGTAAGTTGCAATGAAGGCTTAACAGCAGGAACATTTGATTTTGAAAATTATAGCACACTTGTTTTAGCAAATTCAAATCAAACCTTTCATGGATTTTATGGAACGCAAGAAGATGCCGAAAATCAGGTCAATCCAATTTTAAATGCTACCAATTATACGGCTACGGCAACTCCAAAATCAATATTCATTCGGGTGCAAGATGAGAATTGTTATACCATTACTTCTTTCTTGCTTACTACAAAAAATTGTCCTCCAACAGTATACAACTATGTTTCGGCTAATAATGATGGCTTCAACGATAGTTTTTTTGTCAAAGGATTGCGCAATATTTTTCTAAATTTCGAAATTGAAATTTACAATCGATGGGGAAAACTAGTTTGGACTGGAAACCACAACACACCAGATTGGGATGGTTTTTCAAATGAAAACTTCCGTTTTGACGATAATAATTCGCCTAAAGGAACGTATTATTATTTGATAAATTTAAATGATATCAACTTTCCACAGCCCTTAGTTGGTTGGTTGTATTTTACAAAGTAAATTGTAATTTTAAAAAAAGTGAGTAACTTCGCTACCTAATAATTCTTAGAAAAATCCTTTGAAACAAATAACTTCAATACAAAATTCGTTTATAAAGTCACTGGTACTGCTTCAGGAAAAATCGAAAGCTAGAAAACAATCTGGAACTTTTTTAATTGAAGGAAAACGCGAAATTGAATTGGCTATAAAAGGCAATTACGATATCGCAACCATTTTATTTTTACCTGAATTGGTTTCTGAAAATGAAGTAACAAAATTTTCAAAAGCAACGGTAGATGTTATCGAAATCAACAAAGAAGTGTATCAAAAATTGGCTTATCGCGATACCACAGAAGGTATTATTGCTGTTGCTAAAACCAAATCATTACTATTAGCCGATTTAAAATTATCTAAAAATCCATTACTACTGGTTGCCGAAGGTATCGAAAAACCAGGAAATATTGGTGCCATGTTGCGTACCTGCGATGCAGCCAAAATTGATGCCGTAATTATAGCCAACCCAAAAACCGACTTTTATAATCCGAACAACATTAGATCAAGTGTTGGCTGCTTGTTTACCAATCAAATAGCAACTGGTACAACCGAAGAAGTTATCGAATTTTTAAAGAAAAATAACATCGCTATTTATAGCGCAACGCTGCAAAATTCAACTTTTTATCATACCCAAGATTACACGCAACCTACGGCGCTTGTTGTTGGAACCGAAGCAACAGGACTTACACAACCTTGGCGCGAACAAGCAACACAAAATATCATTATTCCAATGCAAGGTGAAATTGACAGCATGAATGTATCAGTTGCAGCGGCAATTCTTCTTTTTGAAGCCAAAAGACAGCGCGGTTTTTAAAAATGTTAAAAATAAAGTGGTTATTATTTGATTATCAGACATAAAATAATAAATTTGAATTGTTAAAATCAAATTAAACAATTCTTAAAACCAATTTAACCATGAAAAAAATCTTCTCAAATTCTATCGAACCTTTTAATTTATCGCTAGGAATTTTTCTTATTCGAGTAATAATCGGCGTACTAATGGCCTTTTTAGGTTACGAAAAATTAATCCATTTTAATGAAATGGCTGCTTCCGATTTTTGGACAAAAAATGTAAGTTTTTTAGGAATGTCTGGTTCAATTGCTTTGGGATTAACAGTTTTTGCAGAGTTCTTTTGTAGTTTACTTTTAACAATTGGCTTATTTACAAGATTATCATTAATTCCATTAATCATCTGTATGGGATACATTGTAGTTTCTATTGCGCAATTCGCAGTTCTAGAATCGGGCGACCACGGTACTAATGTAAATTCAGCTTTTGTTTATCTAGTCATTTATTTAGGTTTGTTTTTTACTGGAGCAGGAAAATATAGTCTTGACTACATGATTGGAAAAAAATAATATTTTTCTAAAAATTTATATTCATAACATGAAAAAATTACTTTTCTATACTTTAGTATTGCTGGTACTAACGAAATCTTACAGTCAAATTTCAGAAAATGCATTGGATGATGTGGTCAACAGAACCATGAAAACATTCAATGTTCCGGGAATTTCAGTTGCAATTGTTAAAGATGGAAAAGTAGTTATTTCAAAAGGTTATGGAGTAACCAATAGCAATACGCAACAAAAAGTAGATGGTAATACACTTTTCGGAATTGCCTCAAACAGTAAAGCATTTACAACCGCAGCATTAGCAATGCTTGTTGATGAAGGCAAATTGAAATGGGATGATAAAGTTATAACCTACATTCCAGAATTCAAGATGTACAACAATTATGTTACAGCAGAATTCACCATTCGCGATTTACTTACACACCGAAGCGGACTTGGTCTTGGCGCCGGAGATTTAATGATTTGGCCCGACGGACACAATTTTACTCCAAAAGATATCATTGCAAACATTCAATTTCTTAAGCCCGTTTCAGGATTTAGAGCAAAATATGATTACGACAATCTTTTGTATGTCATTGCAGGAGAAGTGATTGCTAAAGTTTCAGGGAAATCTTGGTGCGATTTTGTAGAAGACCGAATTCTTAAACCACTAAAAATGAACAACAGTGCTGCATCTTGGCATCGTTTAAAAGATACTACAAATACGATTGTACCACATGTTCCAACCGATGGAAAACTAGTTGTGATTCCGAGATATACCAACACTATTTTTGACGCAGCAGCCGGAATTTATTCCAGTACCAATGATTTGAGTAAATGGGTTATTGCACAACTACAAAAAGGAAAATATGGTAACGAAAGTAACCAACGACTGTTTAGTGAAAAAGTACATGCTGAAATGTGGAAACCGCAAACCCTACTTCCCAATGGCGGTACATTGCCTTATTCTAGCAATTTCAAAGCCTACGGATTGGGTTGGCAATTGACTGATATCAATGGTCATTTACAAGTATCTCACACTGGTGGATTAGATGGTATTGTTACCCAAACAATTATGATTCCAGATCTTCAACTAGGAATTATTGTTTTAACTAATCAACAATCGGGTTCGGCTTTCAATGCGATTTCAAATACTATAAAAGATAGTTATTTAGGATTAACAAATCCCGATCACGTGATTGCATTGTCTCAAGACCGAAAACAAAAAGAAGACGATGCCGATAAAATTACGGATGAAGTTTGGGAAACAGTAGCTAAAAATCAGAAAGAAAAAATCAAAATAGATACGCAAAAATACATTGGAACTTACAAAGACAATTGGTTCGGAGTTATTAGTATTTCTGAGAAAAAAGGAAAATTATATTTCAAATCGGTGCGTTCACCGAGATTATCAGGCGAAATCTTTTTCTACAAAAACCAAAATTTTGTTGTAAAATGGAACATTAGAAGTTTTAATGCCGATGCTCATATTTTCTTTGATTTGGATGCAAATGGAACTGCAAATCATTTTAAAATGAAGGCAATTTCACCATTAACCGATTTTAGTTACGATTTTCATGATTTAGATTTTTCTAAAGTTAATTAAATCGGCTTCCATTCTTACTTAAAGCCTAAACAAGTGCAGATCTTTTACTATTCAAATTATTGTTTAGCACTTGCCTATTTCAATATTTATTCCTACTTTTAGAGTATTGAAGATACGCTATGACAGAAATTGAAATTGAAGAAGAAAACAAAGCAATTGCAAGAGAATACAAAGAATTGCTTCGCATTAGTTATCAAACACTTACACCAGACGACAAAAAAATCATCAGAAAAGCATTTGATGTAGCCGTAGACGCACACAAAGACCAGCGCCGAAAATCTGGCGAAGCTTATATTTTTCATCCCATTGGAGTTGCCAAAATTGTGGCTTCCGAAATCGGACTTGGAGCAACGAGTATCGCTGCCGCATTAATGCATGATGTGGTGGAAGACACCGACGTTACTATTGATGATATCGAAAAAATGTTCAATCCTAAAATTGCACAGCTTGTTGAAGGATTAACCAAGATTTCGATGGTTCAAAAAGATTTGAATGTGTCGATGCAAGCGGAAAATTTCCGTAAAATGCTGCTTACTCTAAACGATGATGTACGTGTAATTTTGATAAAAATTGCCGATAGGTTGCACAATATGCAAACTATGGATTCGATGCCCGATTACAAACAAGTTAAAATTGCCTCCGAAACATTATACATTTATGCACCACTAGCTCACCGATTGGGATTGTACAACATCAAAACCAAATTGGAAGATTTAGGATTAAAATACACTGAACCAAGTATTTACAATGATATTGTTAGCAAAATAAAAGAAACCAAAGAAGAACAAGACGCTTACATCGAATCGATTTCATCTGTTTTAAAAAAATCATTAAACGATGAAGGTGTAGATTACACAATAAAAGGCAGACCGAAATCTATTTATTCCATCCGTCGCAAAATGGCAGCACAGAATGTAAGTTTTGATGAAGTTTACGACAAATTTGCCTTGCGAATTATATACAAATCGAATCTACACGACGAGAAATTCCTCGCTTGGAAAATATATTCTATTGTAACCGATCATTATCGCCCAAGTCCAAGTAGATTGCGCGATTGGATTTCATCACCAAAATCTACAGGTTACGAAGCCTTGCACATTACTGTTATGGGACCAAAAGGTCGTTGGGTAGAAATTCAGGTGCGCAGCGAACGCATGGACGAAATTGCCGAAAAAGGTTATGCTGCACATTATAAATACAAACAAGGTGCTACTGAAGAAAGTGGTTTGGATGTTTGGCTTAATTTGCTAAAAGAAGCCTTAGAAAATTCGGAAACCAATGCGGTCGACTTTGTAGAAGATTTTAAAATGAATTTGTATGCGAAAGAAATTTTTGTGTTCACACCCAAAGGAGAAATAAAATCGTTACCTAAAGGTGCGACTTCACTGGATTTTGCTTTTAGCATACATTCTGAAATCGGAATTCGAACACGCGGCACACGCGTAAACGGAAAATTAGTACAGTTAAATCATGAATTAAAAAGTGGCGATCAGATAGAAATTATAACTTCTGCCAATCAAAAACCGACGCTACATTGGTTGGATTATGTAACCACTTCAAGAGCTAAAAACAAAATAAGAAATGTCTTAAACGAAGACACCAAAAAAATTGCCGAAGAAGGAAAAGAACTGCTGACTCGAAAATTAAGACATTTAAAAATTACGCTTAACGAAAGTGTGGTTAACGAATTGGTGAATTTTTTCAAACTCAAAACCAGCTTGGATTTATTTTATCGCGTTGGTGCTGGCGCAATTGAAAACCAACAGTTGAAAGATTATGCCGCGCAAAAAAGCAATACCTTAATTAATTTCTTTAAAAACAAAATAAAACGTACGCCTGGAACTTCTGCAGATATTAATAAACAAGAACTCAGCAGTAACTACGATTTATTGGTTTTCGGAAAAGAACAAGATCGATTAGACTATAAACTTTCGACTTGTTGCAATCCAATTCCTGGCGATGAAGTATTTGGATTTGTAACAATCAACGAAGGCATCAAAGTACACAAACGCGATTGTCCAAACGCAATTTCAATGCAATCTAATTATGCGTACCGCGTGATGCAAGCCAAGTGGATTGACTCATCGCAACAAGAATTCAAAGCTATTCTTAAAATTACTGGAATGGATAGTTTGGGATTGACCAACGATTTGACCAAAGTAATTTCGAGCCAAATGAATGTAAACATCCAAAGCATCTCTTTGAATGGTGAAGCCGGAATTTTTAACGGACAAGTAACGGTTGTGGTTCAAAACAATACCATCTTGAAAAAACTTATTGATAACATTAAGAAAATTGACGGAATTGATAAAGTATCAAGAGTTTATACTAATTAGAAGAACTTAAATTATAAACTTTTGATAGTTATATTTTTAAACCTAAAACAAAAAAATTATCTTTGCCAGATATGACACTAATAGCTACCGATAACAACCACAATCAAGAAATTGTAAAAAATGTTTTTACCTTGTATCTTGAAGCCAAAGGCCATCGCAAAACGCCTGAACGCTATGCTATACTTCAGGAAATATATGATAGCGAAGAACATTTTGATATAGAAAATTTGTACATCAAAATGAAAAATAAAAACTATCGTGTTTCACGTGCTACTTTGTACAACACCATCGAACTCCTGTTAGATTGCGGTTTGGTTAGAAAACACCAGTTTGGACAAAACCAAGCCCATTATGAAAAATCATACTTCGATAAGCAGCACGATCACATCATCATGACCGATTCTGGAGAAGTAATTGAGTTTTGCGATCCACGGATTCAAACCATCAAAAAAACAATCGAAGAAATGTTTAATATTGATATTAACAGTCATTCGCTTTACTTTTACGGAACCAAAAAACAAGAATAAAATCGCGACAACTTTCTAGTTATCGTATGCCATAAAACAACAACACACAACTAACACAATGACTGTAGATTTATTATTAGGATTACAATGGGGTGATGAAGGAAAAGGAAAAATTGTTGACGTTCTAACTTCCAAATACGACATTATTGCGCGTTTTCAAGGCGGCCCAAATGCGGGACATACTTTGGAATTTGACGGAATAAAACACGTTTTAAGAACCATTCCTTCAGGTATTTTTCACGACAACAATATTAATGTAATTGGAAACGGAGTAGTAATTGATCCTGTAGTTTTTAAAAGCGAAATTGACGGTTTGGCTAAATTTAATTTAGATTTAAAATCAAAATTAATCATTTCAAGAAAAGCGCATTTAATACTTCCAACCCACAGATTATTGGATGCAGCATCAGAAGCATCGAAAGGAAAAGCAAAAATTGGTTCTACTTTAAAAGGAATTGGACCAACCTACATGGACAAAACCGGTAGAAACGGAATTCGTGTTGGCGATATTGAACTTGCCGATTTTAAAGACCGTTACCGAGCTTTGGCAGACAAGCACGAAGCAATGATTTCTTTTTACAATGTTGACATTCAATACAATTTACCCGAATTAGAAAAAGAATTTTTTGAAGCTATCGAAGATTTAAAAAAATTAGATTTTATAGATAGCGAAGAATATTTAAACCAAGCACAAAAAGCAGGGAAATCAATTCTTTGTGAAGGTGCGCAAGGTTCGTTATTGGATGTAGATTTCGGAACGTATCCGTTTGTAACTTCCTCTAATACAACTGCTGCTGGCGCTTGTACTGGTTTAGGAATTGCACCAAATAAAATTAAAGAAGTGTACGGAATTTTCAAAGCTTACACCACTCGCGTTGGTTCTGGACCATTTCCTACCGAAGATTTTACCGAAGCTGGCGACATGATGGCAAGCGTTGGAAATGAATTTGGAAGTGTAACAGGAAGAAAACGCCGTTGCGGTTGGTTGGATTTAGTAGCTTTAAAATATGCAGTACAAGTTAATGGAGTAACCCAATTAATGATGATGAAAGGCGATGTACTTTCAGGATTCGATACTTTAAAGGTATGTACGCAATACAACTATAAAGGTGAAAAAATTGACCATTTACCTTATAATATTGAAGAAGAAAACGTAACACCAATCTATTCTGAATTCAAAGGTTGGAAAGCCGATTTAACCGGAATGACAACCTACGATGAACTTCCAATAGAATTAAAAGAATACATCGAGTTCATAGAAAAAGAAGTCGAAGTTCCTATAAAAATTGTTTCTGTTGGACCAGATAGAAAACAAACGATTACAAAATAATAGTAAAAAGACCTTTTCAGAATTGAAAAGGTCTTTTTATTTTAGTTGATTTTTAGAATAAAACTTTCGCTAGGTTGTAATGAAATTATGACTTGACCTACTCCATTTTCAACCTTTAAAGTAGGTGACTTTCCGTAAAGCTGTTCTTTTAAATTATAATTTCCATCTTTCAATTTCCACGCTGTAATAATATGTTGTGGGATTGCCAAAGTAAAATTGCTAGCATTAAGCCAAGAAAAATTAGTAACAACAATCAATTTTTCTGCATCAGAATAACGAACATAGGCATAATTTCCTGGTTCATAACCCGCAGTTTTATCTCGATTTACGGTTTGAATCTCTTCAAATTTCCCCATCAACGCTGCACTACTTTTGGTAAAATTCAACAATCGCTTATAAAAATCACGCAACTCTTTTTCGGATTGCGATAATTGTCCACCATCAAATTTCCCGCCATTCATCCAACGCTGATGATTTGGCACACCAACATAATCGAAAATAGAAGTTCTCGAATGCGTTCCAAATCCCCCATTCTCATTTCCAGCTTCGCCCACTTCTTGTCCGAAATAAATCATGGTTGGTGACGTTCCCAAAGTAGCAGAAACGACCATAAGAGGCTTCCCTTTTTCTGGAGTTCCAGCAAATTCTGGACTTGCCAATCGTTGCTCATCGTGATTATCCAAAAAATGTAACATGTGATGTTCAATATCGGACAATCCTTTTTGAATATCAGTTAGTCCATCTGGCATTTTTTTTCCTTGAATTACATCTTTCAAATAGTCATACGTTTCGACTTTGTCATACAAATAATCCATTTTTCCAAGGTGAATATAATTTCTGTATTCCTTTGGATTATAGACTTCTGCCATCAAAAAAGCATTTGGATTTTTCGTTTTAATTGCCGAATTCATATAACTCCAAAATTCGTAGGGAACCATTTCGGCCATGTCGTATCTAAAACCATCAACACCTTTATTAATCCAATACAAAGCAATGTCCTTGAACTTTATCCAAGATGATGGAACCGATTTTCCTTGCCAAAATTCGTAATGCTCTTCAATCGATTTTTTGTCGAAACCTGCCGGCAATTCTGGAAAATCTTTACTTCCATCGGGACGAATTCCGTAATTAATTTTTACAGTTTCATACCAATCGTTGATGTCTGGCTTAGCCAATCGCGAACCGTTACCTGTCCATTTTGCAGGATTTTCATTAAATTTTCCATCTATTAATGGATTTTTTTCTCCATTTAAAGGTTTGTAATTATCCGAAGTTGGCACTTGAAATGGCTGTCCTGGAATATAATAAAAGTTATTATCGCGAGCATATTCTACCGATGTATCGTCATCAGCACCAAAATCTCGTACACCTTTCGGATTGGTTTTTCCTTCGTACTTTCTAGCAATATGATTGGGTACAATATCAATCAAAAGCTTCAAGCCGTTTTTGTGAGTTCTGGCAATTAACGCTTCAAATTCCTCTAATCGCTTCGTTGGATCAACCGCCAAATCTGGATTTACATTATAATAATCTTTCACGGCATAAGGCGAACCAGCACGTCCTTTTACCACTTCTGGATCGTCGTTGGAAATTCCGATTTGAGTATAATCGTTAACCAAAGCATGATGCGGAACACCGGTATACCAGATATAATCTACACCTAAACTTTTAATTTCTGTTAAAGCTGTATCGGTAAAATCAGTAAACTTTCCTACTCCATTCTCTTCTAATGTTCCCCAAGGTTTGTTGGTTGTATTTTTATTTCCAAATAATCGTGTAAAAACTTGATAAACGACGGCTTTTTTTTGAGTCACAACTTCTTTTTTAGGATTTATAGCTTTCTTGGTTTTCTTCTTTTGAGCAGTTGCAGTTAGCGTTAAACCAACTAACGCAAAGAGAATTATTTTTTTCATAACAGTGTAATTTGATAACACGAACACAAATATAAAAATTAGCCTTTCATTTCAAACATAAAAATATCTTAATAACGATAGTTGGTACGCCTATTTTCATAAATTTGCTTCAAAAATAAATTCTTTGAAAAAATATACCTTTTTACTGCTACTTGTAACGCTATGTTTTGCTTCTGTTTTCGCTCAGAAAAAAAGTAAAATATTGATTGAATATGCCGATTTTCAAGATCGAAATGAATATGAAATCCCTGGCGCTATACTACTTACAGGAAATGTTAGGGTAAAACACGATGGCGTCATCATGACGTGCAATAAGGCCTACTATTTTGAAAATGAAAATTACATGAAGGCGTTTGGAAATGTTCAAATGGTGCAAGGTGACACTCTATTTTTAAACAGTAAATATGCCGAATACAATGGCGATATTAAACAAGCTTATGCAACAGGAAATGTCATCATGCGTTCGCCAGACATGTCACTTACCACCGACACAATCAATTTTGACAGAGTAAAACAAGAAGCCTACTACAATTCGTATGGCACTATTATCAATAAAGAAAATACGTTAAAAAGTAAATCTGGAAGGTATTTTGTAAACCAGAAAAAATATCAGTTTTTAACCGCTGTTGTATTAACCAATCCGCAGTATGTAATAAAGTCGAATCATCTTGATTATTACACCAATTCGGGGCATTCTTATTTATTCGGACCATCTACTATTACTAGTAAAGAAAATTATATTTACACCGAAAAAGGATTTTACAATACCAAGAAAAACACAGCGCATTTTATCAAAAATTCATACATTAAATATAAAGACCGACTCATAGAAGGTGATAGTTTGTATTACGATAGAAATAAAGAGTTTGCTTCCGCTTCAAGAAATGTAAAAATTACCGACTCAATAAATAAAGCCATCACCAAAGGACATTATGGCGAAATTTTTAAGAATAAAGATTCACTTTTCATCACCAAGCGTGCTTCGGTTCGGTATTTAATGGAAACCGATTCGATGTTTATTCACGCCAAACGATTAGTTATCACAGGAAAAGTTGGCGAACGTGTGGTACGTGGTTACAACAATGCGCGTTTTTTCAAAAGTGATATGAGTGGCAAATGTGACTCTATTCATTCTAGCGAAAAAACTTCTCTTACTAAACTTATAGGAAAACCGATTTTGTGGAATAACGAAAATCAAATGACTGGCGATATTATGCATCTTATTGGAAACAATTCGACCGAAAAACTCGATTCGTTAAAAGTACTTAACAATGCTTTTATAGTTTCCAAAGACACCATTGGCGAAGGTTATAACCAAGTTAAAGGTCAAAATCTTTACGGAAAATTTTTAGAAAACAAACTCCGAGATGTTGACATTGTTAAGAATACCGAAGTAATTTATTACATGCGTAATGATGCTCAAGAGCTTATTGGAATCAATAAAAACGTGAGTAGCAAAATCAACATGATTATTGATGATAAAAGTAAAATTGAAACCATTACCTTCTTCAAGCAAGTTGATGGCGATATTTATCCCGAAAAGGATTTACCCGAAAATGCTCGTAAACTGAGAGGTTTTATTTGGCGTGGCGACGAACGAATAAAAACTAAAGAAGATATTTTTCCACCAGAGGAGAACGAAATCGATCAAAAAATTCAGGATCAAAAAAAGAAAGACGATTTAAAAGAAGACGTTCCGATGAAAGTTAGAAAAGAAACGTTAGAGTACGACAAGAAGAATAAAAAGAAATAAGTTTGCAGATTGCAGATTGCAGATTGTAGATTGCAGATTGTAGATTGTAGATTGTTGATTGCAGATTGTAGATTGTAGATTGCAGATTGTTGATTGCAGATTGTAGATTGTAGATTGCAGATTGCAGATTGTTGATTGCAGATTGTAGATTGTTGATTTTAGATTGTTGATTGCAGATTGTAGATTGCAGATTGTAGATTGCATATTGTTGATTGTAGATTGTAGATTGCATATTGTAGATTGCAGGTTGCAGATTTCAGGTTGCAGATTTTCAAAAACCGTAAAGCTGCCATTTTGAAGAAAGAATACCTGACAGTTTTTCATCGAAAAGATGAAGCAATCACAGATTGTACTTGTAGCATTTTAATCTCAAATAATTCGTCAGAAAATAAAAAGTTTAGTTTTTCAACAAAAAACTAAAATAACTAAAAAACTTAGAACCTTAGCAACTCAGAAGCTTAGCAGCTTAGCAGCTATAAAAAAAATGAATCCAGATTTTCTAAAATACCAAGCACAAACAACACCTTATCCATTAGGAATAAATATTTTCTATGCATTAGGTTCTTACATTTACAGTTGCGACAACAAGAAATACTTAGATTTTGTTGCCGGAGTATCTGCTTGTTCACTTGGCCATCAAAATAAGCGTGTAAATGATGCCATCAAAAACCAATTGGATCGGTATTCGCATGTCATGGTTTATGGCGAATATGCTCAAAATCCAGCAGTTGAATATTGCAAATTATTAGCTTCCTTATTACCGCCAGAACTCAACAAAGTATATTTGGTAAATTCTGGAACCGAAGCATGCGAAGGCGCATTAAAACTAGTGCGTCGCGTAACAGGTAGAAGTCAGTTAATTTCTTGTCACAATGCTTATCACGGCAACACAATGGGTTCGATGAGCGTCATGGGATTTGAAGAGCGCAAGCAAGTTTTTCGTCCGTTAATTCCCGATGTCGATTTCATCACCTTTAACAACGAAGCCGATTTAGAGAAAATAACCACCAAAACAGCCGGAATAATTCTCGAAAGTATTCAAGGCGGCGCCGGTTTTATTCAGCCACAAAATGACTTTTTGGCAAAAGTAAAAAAACGTTGTGACGAAGTTGGCGCATTATTAATCATCGACGAAATCCAACCTGGATTTGGTAGAACCGGAAAATTATTTGGTTTTGAAAACTACAACGTCGTTCCAGATGTCATGATCATCGGAAAAGGAATGGCCGGTGGAATGCCAGTTGGAGCCTTCGTAGCCAAAGAGGAATACATGGATTTACTCAGCGATAATCCCAAACTTGGACACATCACAACCTTTGGCGGACATCCAGTAATCGCTGCAGCATGCTTAGCAACACTACAAGAAATTACCGAAACCAACCTTATTGCACAAACATTAGAAAAAGAAAAGCTCTTCAGACAACTTTTGGTACATCCTTTGATACTAGAAATCAGAGGAAAAGGATTAATGCTCGCACCAATGACCGCATCTCCAGAAATTACCAATCAAGTAATTTTTAAATGTCAAGATAAAGGTTTGATTCTCTTCTGGTTGTTATTTGAAGGAAATGCCATAAGAATTACACCGCCTTTAACAATTTCCGAAGACGAAATTCGCGAAGGTTGCGCCATTATTCTCGAAGCCATGGACGAAGTGCTTTTGGAAATGAATAAATAGTTTTTTCAGGAGCTATTTCCAGCTTTCCACTGTATCTTTTTACCTCTAAAAAAAGAGTTAAAAAGGATGCCGTTTCAATCTGGGCTAGGCTACCCAATTGAGTTCATCACTATTCAATAAATCAGTCATTATTTATAATGTAAACTTAAAAATGAAAAAATTACTATCATTATTTATAATCTCCATGTCATTAACTGCATTTTCACAAAATAATGAGTTAATCGAATTTCAAAAGAATTTAATTAAAGTAAAAAATAACGATTCATTAAAAATAATAACAAGCCAAATTCAAAACGTTGAAAAGCAGTTAAATTCAGAAGATGCAATAACAATAAATCAGTCAACAAAATGGAAACTAGTTTGTTACGCAGTAAACGGTTGGAGCCAAATTGTGGGTCAACCAAAATCTACAGTAAACGATAAATACGTATCTAATACTGAAGAGGAAGTTGTTACAACAGAAAATCTTTTCAAAATATTTAATTTAAAATACAACGATTCGATATTTCTAAAAAAAATCCCATTAGTATTTGAACGAGAAGATTTTTTCAACAGAAAAACAACACCAATAATTATAAATAATAAGTATTTAGTATTGCGGTACGTGCACAGTTATCCGAACGGAAATCAGACAAGCTGGTATAGAGAAATGAATTATTATTTTACCAAAGTAGAAGAATAAAATAATTTTAAACAAGAATAAACTAGTTACTCAAAACCAAAAAGAGGCGACTCGAAACCAAGAATACTTGTTAATTAAATTGTTCACAACAAAAATTAAATTTTATCAAAACAAGAAGATTTTTCTTAATTTTATTTAAGCTAATCAATACATAAATAGTATGCAATTAAGCGACGAAGAAGAAGACTACAACTTATCCTTATCTAAGTTCGAATCGATGCTAAAAACCAATAAGGTTTTGTTTTTCGATTCAGAGGAGTTTGAAGAAATTATTCTTCATTATCTAGATACAGGAAAAGCCAATTTGGCCAAAAAAGCACTCAAGCTTGCACTAGAACAACACCCTAAATCAACAGGGTTAAAACTAGTTCAAATAGAAATGCTAGTGTTTGATGACAAACTCGATATTGCCGAAAAAATGCTCAACGAGTTGTACGCCATTGAGCCTACAAACGAAGAAATTTACATCCAAAAAGCCAACATATATTCTAAAAGAGACAACCACGAAAAAGCCGTTGAACTTTTAAAAGAAGCCTTGAGATATACCGATGATCCTGCCGATGTTTACAATCTTATCGGAATGGAATATCTTTTTATGGACAATTTAGAACAAGCCAAAAGTAATTTCATCAAATGTCTTGAAGAAGATATCGAAGACCAAACGGCTTTATATAACGTGGTCTATTGTCATGAGTTTTTAGATCAAAACCAACAAGCGATTGACTTTTTACTTCAGTACATCGAAAAAAATCCGTACAGTGAAATTGCATGGCATCAAGCCGGACGATTGTATTATGGATTAAAAGAATACGAAAATGCGGTGCGCGCTTTTGAATATGCTACTTATATCGACGACGAATTTGTTGGCGCATTTATGGAAAATGGCAAAGCTTTAGAGCGACTAAAACGTTATGAAGAAGCTATTGAAAACTATCAAAGAACGATCGATCTTGACGATCCAACATCGTATGCCTTATTACGAATTGGAAAATGCCACGAACGATTGGGAAATAAAGCAGAAGCATTAAAATTTTACAACCAAACCGTACATGAAGATCCACTTTTAGATAAAGGTTGGATTGCCATAACCGATTTTTATGTACGATTGAAAAACTTCCAAAAAGGACTTTATTACGTTAACAAAGCTTTAGAAATAGACAACCAGAATCGCGCCTATTGGAAACGCTATGCCGCCATAAATAAAGCCATGAATTTTTATGAAGAAGCTGAATTTGGATATAAAAAGGCTGTAGAATTTGGCGATGAAAGTTTAGAAACTTGGATCAATTGGGTTGATATTTTACAGTTTCTTGGCGAATTCGAAATGGCTGTACAAACTTTGCTTCGTGCAACCGAATTTTTCCCTGAGCAATTTGAAATAGAATACCGACTTGCAGGATTATATTTTAGTCTAAGCGATGATAAAAAAGGTAGCTTTCACCTAGCCAATGGGTTAAGACAAAGTTCTGAAAACAAAGCGATTCTTGAAGAATTGTTTCCAGTGGTTTGGGCAAGAAAGAAAGTACAGAACTTTATTAACAAGCACCTAAAATAATTATGAAAAAGATAAGCTTTGTATCATTGTTATTACTTTGCACCATTTCTTTGGCACAAAATAAAGTAACGGAGTCTACAAAAAAGCAAACTAAAGAAGTTGTTAAGGTAGAACCAACAGTAGAAGAAAAAATAACTACAGTAAAGCTAAACGATTATGACAATGATGCAACACTAGAAGCTCCTAATGAAAGTCGTAATCAATATGTAGTAGAGGAAGTTGGAAATGAAATTTACAATGTAGCAGGAATCGAAGTAAAACCTGAATTTCCTGGTGGAACCGAAAAGATGAACTTATTTATTTCAAAAAACTTAAAGTACTCTGACGAAATGATAGAGAATGAAATAAAAGGTAAAGTTTATGCATCTTTAATCGTAGAAAAAGATGGTTCATTATCCGATGTGAAAATTATTCGTGATTGTGGCTACAACACCGGAAAAATGGCAATTGAAATAGTAAAAAAAATGCCTAAATGGAAACCAGCAATGCAAAACAGCAAAACTGTGAGATGCACATTTTTACTTCCAATAATTATAGATGCAACCAAACAATAAAAAATTCGGATTGGTAGGAAAAGAAATATCCTATTCTTTTTCTAAAAAATATTTTACTGAAAAATTCTCGGCCGATTTATTTGACGATTTTACGTACGAAAATTTTGAGATTCCAACAATAGAAGAATTTCCAACAATTTTAAAAAATAATCCAGACTTAAAAGGTTTGAATGTTACAATTCCGTATAAAGAAGCCATAATTCCATTTCTAGATACGTTGTCGGAAAAAGCGTTTAAAATTGGAGCCGTAAACGTAATTCGATTTACTAAAAAAGGAAATCTAAAAGGCTACAATTCCGATTGGTATGGATTTAAAAAATCATTAGAACCGTTGTTGCAACCCCATCATAAAAAAGCACTAATTCTTGGAACTGGTGGTGCAGCCAAAGCTGTTGCATTTGCATTAAACGAATTGGATATTTTTTACACGTTTGTTTCAAGAGATGCCTCTGAAAAAACCATTGGTTACGATAGACTGAATGCTACAACATTCGACAATTATCACATTATCATCAACTGCACACCACTTGGTACGCATCCAAATGTAAAAGAATTTCCACCAATTCCTTATGATTTTTTTACCGACAAACACCTTGCATTTGATTTAATTTATAATCCCGAAATTACGCAGTTTTTAAAGAAAGCTAGTAAAAAAGGTGCAGTGATTAAAAATGGTTACGAAATGCTAGTTTTACAAGCTGAAAAGGCATGGAAAATTTGGAATAAATAGGCAATACAACCGCTGTCTAGCCCTGATTGCAGTGAAAATCATTTTTAATTGGTTTTAATTTTAACCCAAGTAAATTAAAAATGATTGTAATGGAAAGCAGGAATTACCACAATTAGCAAATCCCAAAACATTGGCTTCTGTAAAAAAATAAACTGTAGAAATCATTGATTCTCTTGGTTTTTTTTTGATTTGTGGCGACACTTTACTATCTTTCGCACCTTAAATTGTATAACCTCACACATTTATAAAATGTTAGAAGAAAAGAATGATAACCTGCAAGCGGATGAAAACGCAGCAGATGGAAACGTAAAAAATGAATCACAAGAAACGATTCAGATTGAAAATCAAGATGTTGAAGCAATTGCTGAAGCAGATGCCGAAGTAGCGATTGTTGAAGAAAGTGCAACTGAAGTTGAAACCGACGCTGCAGTTGAAACTGTTGAAACAGAAGCTGAACCAATTGTTGTGGAACATAAAACTGCAACGATTGACAACATTATTGAACTTACAGATGCACAAGTTGCTGATGATACGTTTGAAATTCAGAACGAAAGCAACCACGCTGTTAACGAAATTGCAAATGTGAATGCCGAAGAGAGTGAAGACGAAACGTTGAAAGGCAGACACGATATTCCGATGGAAGATTATGAAGCATTGCCAATGGAAAAATTGGTTGAAGCTTTGGAAGCTCTTGTGGTTGTTGACAAAGTAATGTCGGTAAGAGAACACGTTGAAGAAATCAAGAAAGCGTTTTTATCTAAATATTATCATTTTATTGATGAGAAAAAAGAGGAATTTAAACTTGAAAACCCGGATACAACAGAGGAATTTCAGTACAACTTTCCACTAAAAGCTAAGTTTGACGGACTATACAATCAATACAGAGAAAAGAAAAATACCCATTTTAAATCACTGCAAACCAACTTACAGCAGAATTTAGAAAATCGATTGGCAATTGTAGAAGAATTGAAAAATTTAATTCATTCGCCAGAAAATATAGCTTCGTCTTTGAAGCAATTAAATGACATCAGAGAACGTTGGAAAAATGCTGGTCCGATTCCGAAAGACAAGTACAACCACGTGTGGAATAACTACCATTTTCATGTTGAAAATTTTTATGATTTCTTACACCTTGATAGAGAAGCTAGAGACATTGATTTTAAACACAACCTGGATTTAAAATTAAAAATTATTGCGCGTGTTGAAGAATTGGTAAACGAAACTGACTCGAATAAAGCGTTTAGAGAATTACAAGATTTACACAAAATTTGGAAAGAAGATATTGGTCCAGTTTCGAGAGAACATCGTGACGAAATTTGGAAACGTTTTAGTGAATTGACTAAGCAAATGCACGACCAACGCGAAGCTTATTTTGAAAGTTTTAGAGCAGTTGAAGGCGATAATTTGGTAAAGAAAAATGCTATAATTGAACAATTGGAAGCATTGGCCAAAGAAAAAGTAGATTCGCACCAAGCTTGGTTAAACCAAATTGTAAAGGTAGAAGCTTTAAGAGAAGAATTTTTTGCAACAGGAAAAGTTCCAAGTGATGTGAACGAAGCAACTTGGGCACGATTCAAAACTTCAGTTCGTGATTTCAATGTTTTGAAAAATTCATTTTATAAAGACATTAAAAAAGATCAAAACGATAATTTAAGCAAGAAACAAGCTTTAGTTGCTAAAGCAAATGAGCTTAAAGATAGCGAAGACTTTGTTGGAACAACGGCAATGATGAAACAAATTCAAGAAGAGTGGAAACTTGTTGGTCACGTGCCAAGAAAATTTTCAGATGCTTTATGGAATGAATTTAGAGCAGCTTGCAATCATTATTTTGAGCGTTTAAAAAACAGTAAAAAAGAAGAAGATAGCGAAGAAGTTGCTGCTTTTGAAAAGAAAAAAGAATATTTAGAAAACTTGCGTTCTTTTGAACTTATAGGCGATCATAAAACCGATTTAGATGCTATAAAAGCTCACATTGAGGCTTGGAAAGCATTAGGTAGAGTTCCTTTTAACAGAAGACATATTGAAGGTAAATTCAATAAAATTCTAGACGCATTATTTGAAAAATTGAGCTTAAGCAAAAAAGATACTGATAAAATGCGTTTCGCTAATAAACTAGATACTATTGGCGACGATTCTAGAAAGATAGATGGTGAGAAAATTTTCATCATGCGTAAGATTGAGGAAGTTCAAAATGAAATTTTTCAGTTGGAAAATAACATACAGTTCTTTCAAAACACCAAAAATGCTAAGAAAGAAAATTCAATTGTAACTGAAGTTCGAAAAACAATTGCAAAACACAAGGAAGAATTGGTTTCTTGGAAAGACAAGTTAAAACAAATTCGCGAACTGAATAAATAAAACAAAGACTCACTTTTTAAGTGAGTTTTTTTTTGCTTAAATAAATTAGAAAAAAGCAAACTCATTATTTATCAAATCATTAAAATTTCAATAAATAAATTAAAAGACTATATTTGCAAAAATAAAATTTAAAACAATGAAAGTTAAAACATTACTAGTACTAATTACATTTTTTACTATTTCGGTAAATGCACAAAGTATTTCATCTGAAATTGTTTATTTAAAATCTTTAAAAGCTCCAAAAATCCTTATTGATGAGGCAAACAGAAGCTATAAAGTAACAGTAACATCACCATACAACTTAAAGTCGGAAGATGTTATTCAAAGATCAAAAGACGATCACAAAAAAGCAATTGCTGAATACGACAATGTTGTAAAAGCAAGTGAAGTTGAATTTCAACAAAAATTAAAAGATTACGATCAAGAAGTAATAAATGCTAAAGAAAAATATGCAACTGAGTCGGCTGATTTCAAGAAGTTAACACTTTTAGAGCGATTGTCAATGACAGAACAAGGTAAAAACCCTAAAATGGTTACACCAACAAAACCAGTATATTACAAACCTCAACCGCCAGTTTATAGAGATCCAAACCTAAACGACTACATCATTGTAGATAATAATGTTTTGGCTACGCAAATAAACATTAAAGGTTTCAATAAAGAAAGCAATTATGTTGACATTAAAGTTGATATCAAAGACGTTAAATTTCAAGATAACGCTGGACAATCATTTGCAAATCAACCAACAAAACTTATTGTAAAAGTAAATGGTGTTGAGAAAATTAATAAAACATTTTTCGAAGATTTTACAATGATTTCTTCATATCCAACTAATAATATCAACAAACCGTTGGAAGAAAAAAACCATTTGAATAAAGTAATTGCATTTTTGAATAACTATTTGGATGACAACTTTGCTTTTCAAACTGTAAATACTGCCGTTACCTTAAAAAGCGTTAAAAACAAAGGTAAATACGACGATTTAGAAAAAGCAGATATTTATGTTACAACAAACATCAAAAAAATGCAGCCAGAAAATGCTGCAATCAATGCTGCTGCAACTGCTGGATTACAAAAAGGAATTGATATTTGGTTGAATACTTTAACTAAAATTGAATATAAAAACCCAAAAGCAGACTTAAATTCTAAAATTGCCAAATTCATTTACTTCAATTTAATTCATTTGAATGTAGCAATGGGTAAAAAAGCTGATGCTGAAAAATACCTTAACGAACTACAAGAAAACTTAGTTAACATCAAGTTATCTTATGATGATGAGAATGAATTAAAAGGATTAGAAAATATAATTTACAGTACAAAATAAGATGAAAAAAATAGCTTTATTTGTATTGTTTGCATTTTCTCAACTTTCATTTTCTCAATACAAGTTTGAATTCGGTGCGTCATTTGACTATGATGTAAAAGGCGAATCAAATCCTGAATTTGTTTTAAACGACAATTACAATACGTATCTGTTAACTACTATGAATGTTACCGGAATGATGCCTGGTAACAGAATGATTGTTAGAAAATTTGACCAAAAAAATCAATTGATTAATACGGTAAAACAAGATTTTCCAAAATTTGATATTGGAACATTACATAATGTTCTAGGAACTTCGGTAAGCAATACTGGTAAGGCAAGTGTTTTTGTAGAAAGTTATTCAAATAAATCGAAAAAAACAGATATTTCTAAACTTACATTTGATAAAAAAACCAATGCTATTTCAACAACTGTACTAGCAACTTACCCAATTTTGTCTCTTGGAAAAGCAGCAAATGTACACATGCAAAAATCGGCTAACGGAAATTATATTGCTATCCGATGTACCAAATACAGAGCAAAAGAAGAACCAGAAGTCAATCTTTTACTAGTTTTGGATGCCAATTCACTAGAAGTGGTTTGGCAAAAAGAAGTATCGTTTGAGGATAAATATTATACTGAATTTCATTCGGTTTCAAACTCCGGAAAAATTGTACTTGTTCGTTCTGCTAAAGGATGGAAACTAGACAATTACTTAACTATTGTAACTGCCGACAATCAAGAAAATAAAACATTTGAAGAAGCAGTAAAATTACAACAGCCAAAATTAGTAAACATTGGTGTTCAGGATTATCTTATTGCCTTTAACTATCCTATTAAAGGAGCTCGTTCGGGAGAATTCGACAAATTGATGTTCTACGATTTAACATCAGGTAAAATACTTCAAAATAATAAAGTTTCAGAATTTTCAAATTTGAAAAAATTAAAAGAGGTTGAATTCAAAAACATTGTGCTTCAAAGCAACGAAATGCATTTGTTTACGCAAGCAAAAACTGAAATTGATGCTAAAAATCCTGACGGAACAATGAATTCACAAGCATTTTTTAATCCGAAATTCCGCTATGAATTGGCAAATGTATTTGTTTTATCAAATGAAGGAATTATTAAATCTAGTACCAAATTAGTAACCGACAATGCTTCAGAAATTGTAGCAAGCGATGCCTTTGGATTGATAAATATTAAAGGAACTTATTACATAAACACAGGTCATTACTATTCGTTTTATGCATTGAAACCAGATTTTACAAGAAATGCAAACGATATTTTAAGTTTTACTAATTATGAAGATCCTGATCGAGATAGAAACGTATATGTAAATCAGTTGATTGATTATATGCCAGATAGTAAACGTTTAGTTTTCGCAAGAACAATAGGTTTAGATAAAATGTCACTCGTGAATGTTTTAAACTTTAAATAATTTTTAAAAAATAAATTTTAAATGGATGAGAGCAATTTCATCCATTTTTTTTGTGGGAAAAATGTAAGTTTAATAATTAATAACATAACAAATTATCATCTAGATGCAACTAAATTTACAAAGTAGAGCAACTCAACTACTATTGATTTGCCAAGTTGGCGCAACAGCATTTAGAACATAGAGATTTTCCAACTTTCTGTCTATGACCAACGAAATGGTACACGAGCTGAATAGCTGTTAATAAATACTGAAAAAAGGAACTATTTAAAAGTAGTTCCTTTTTTTATGATAATTATCATTTTTAATGAGTAGTCGAAAATTTACTTTTGAAGAACAAATTGTTATAATCATGAACACTTCACTAGTAAACAAGTACAATATTCCTGGACCAAGATATACCAGTTATCCAACAGTTCCGTATTGGGACGAAACTAGTTTTAGTTACCAAAGTTGGGTCGAATCGTTGCAGAAATCATTTAAAGAAAGTAATTCCAAAGAAGGGATTAGTTTATATATTCATCTTCCGTTTTGCGAAAGCATGTGCACTTTTTGCGGATGTTTCAAGCGAATTACAAAAAATTATGAAGTCGAAAATACCTATATAAAAGCAGTTTTAAAAGAATGGAATTTGTATTGCAAAGTATTAAATGAACGCCCAATTATCAAAGAAATTCATCTTGGTGGCGGAACACCAACATTCTTTTCTAATAAAAATTTAGAAGATTTAATAAATGGAATATTTTCTTATGCTCAGAAACATCCTAATTGTGAAATGAGTTTTGAAGGTCATCCCAACAATACAACTAAAGAACACTTAGAAAAATTATTTAGTTTAGGATTTCGACGCGTAAGTTTTGGCGTTCAGGATTATTCAGAAAAAGTCCAATCGGCTATTCATAGAATTCAGCCGTTTCAAAATGTGGCCAAAGTGACTTATTGGGCAAGAGAAATTGGCTATACATCTATCGGACACGACATTATTTTTGGTTTACCATTTCAAAATATTGACGATGTGATCGATACCATTGAAAAAACCAAATCCTTGCAACCTGATCGCATTGCATTTTACAGTTATGCACATGTTCCTTGGATAAAAGGCAACGGACAACGCGGATTTAAAGAAGATGATCTTCCAAAAGATGATGAAAAACGTATTTTGTATGAAACTGGAAAGCAATTACTGTTCAAAAATGGCTATTTCGAAATTGGTATGGATCATTTTGCACTACCAAGTGACGCACTCTACGAAGCATTTAAAAACAAAAAACTACATCGGAATTTTATGGGTTACAGCGCATCAAAAACACAACTTATGATTGGTCTTGGTGTTTCTTCCATCAGCGACAGTTGGTACGGATTTGCTCAAAATGTAAAAAATATTGAAGATTATTATCAAATTTTAGAATGGGATAAACTACCTGTTGTGAAAGGACATTTATTAAACGAAGAAGATCTAATTATTAGAAAACATATTTTAAATTTGATGTGTCAATTTGAAACCTCATGGGAAAATGAAGCTAATTATTTTATTGAAATTACAGAAGTTTTAGAAGATTTATCCGAAATGATTACTGATGATTTACTAAAAATTGAAGATGAAAAATTGGTTGTAACCGAAAAAGGAAAACCATTTGTTCGAAATATCTGTATGGCTTTCGATTTACGATTAAAGCGAAAAAAACCAGAAACACAGCTGTTTTCCATGACCGTATAACAAGAAAAACCCATCAAATTCAATTGATGGGTTACTTTTATACTTGTTATTTTAATGGCAATTGGGAGTCGATTGAACAAACAAACTTACCGTCGACGGTGAAACATAAGGAATACCCAAACCCAAACCGCGAAGTATAAATAAAACGCCAATAGAAAATGCAACAAGCGGAATGACTTTCTGAATTTTATTACGAATTGGTAGCGACAAAAAAGAATTAAAATAAAGTACGCTACTCATTAATGGAATGGTTCCTAATCCAAAAAGTAGCATGTACAAACTTCCTAAAGTAGCACTTTGCATAGCAATTGCGCCAAATAAAGCAGCGTAAATCATGCCGCAAGGTAAAAAACCATTAAGTAAACCGATTATGAAAAGTGATCGATAACCTTTGCTTTTAAACTGTTTTCCTAACTTTGATTTTATTTTAGAAATTACACTGAAAATTGGTCTAGAGCAATTAAATTTTGAGAACAACTGGGTTGGTATAACAACAATTAGTATCATGCAAATTCCGGCAATTATTGACATTTGCTGTTGTAAACCTGCCAGAAAAAAACCTTTGCCTAACAATCCGAAAATCAAACCTATAGAGCCATAAGCTGAAATTCTTCCGAAATGGTACATTAGAATTTGAGTGACTTTTTTAGCTTGATTTTTCTGATCAACTGGTAACATCATGGCAATTGGTCCGCACATTCCGATGCAGTGCAAACTACTAATCAATCCAAAAATAAAAGCAGAATAAAGCATTTTAAAAATATATAGTTTCTTTACTGATGTATTCTTTTCCGTTGTAATTCCATTCTAAAGAAATGTCCCAAAGACCGCCTACCAAACTTTTATTAGGTATGAGCAAAGTAGCATTTGAAATCGAAATAGGTATTTCGAAATCGAGCTTTTTGTTAGACGATCTATAAAGAGACACTTTTCCTTTGATGTTATTTGGATTATATAGTGTTGGAAAAGTCACTAAAATTCCATCTATTGATTTAATAATTGTTGGCTTTTCTGCCAAATCGTGAGCATTTTGGATTTTATCCAATTCGTCTTGAAAATGCGCATCGTGTTTGTAATATTCTTCCACGACCAAATCGTTATCGTATTTGGAATTGGTTTGAACGGTATAAACAAAATATAATATAAACGTCATGAATAATGCAAATGCTATAACAATTGAAGTACCCCAATTTAGTTTCATAATTTCATTTTTTTTAATTAAATGTTCTTGGTGCCAGAAAATTTGTAGTGGTAGTTTCCAACAAATTTTTACCGTCATAAACACCAATTTGCAATTTTGTATTGTCGCTGTCCAACTGAAATTCCTTAATTTCGATAAATATCGTTCCTTCAGAAATTCCTTGTTTGATCAATTTAAAATGCTGGTTTCCTACTTTCTTGATTTCACCTTGATGAGAAATAATTTCAAGATGAATATCGTTGTAATCCTTAACCGTTTTATTCACAATTTTATAAGTAAAAACATTACTGATTTTATCTCCTTTATGCTGAAACAATTGTCCTGGCAACCGTAAAATAGTCGCTTCTACATCGTTTCGTAAAAACAATAATCCCACAAAAACTGCAATTAAAATTCCTAAAACTGCCGTGTAACCTTTCATGCGAGTGGTGAATTTAAAAGGCGCTTTTTTCTCGATTTCATCTTCCGATGCATATCTAATTAAACCTTTCGGCAAACCAACACTGTCCATAATGGTATCGCATTCATCAATGCATGCGGTGCAATTGATGCATTCTAATTGTGTTCCGTTTCGGATGTCGATTCCGGTTGGGCAAACATGTACACATTGCTTGCAATCAATACAATCGCCTTTGCCAGAACTTGCTCGGTCTTCTTGTTTATTAAATTTGGCACGACCAGTTTCTTTTTCACCACGAACAAAATCGTAGGCTACATTTATGGATTTGTTATCTAAAAGTACACCTTGCAAACGACCATACGGACAAGCAATGATGCAAACTTGCTCACGAAACCAAACGAATACGAAGTAAAAAACTCCAGTGAAAATTAATAATGCAATGAAATTACTTGATTGGTTAATTGGACCTTCTTCAATCATTAAATAAAGAGCAGCACTACCAATAACATACGCCAGAAAAACATTAGCAATTAAAAAAGAAATTATAAAAAACAATATCCATTTTAGAGTACGTTTTCCAATTTTTTCTGCATTCCATTCTTGTTTATCCAATCGAACTTGCGAACCTCTATCGCCGTCAATCCAATATTCAATTCGTCTGAAAACCATTTCCAGAAAAATAGTTTGCGGACAAATCCATCCGCAGAAAATCCTTCCAAAAACTACTGTAAAAAGTATTACAAACACTACTCCTATTATCATCGAAATCACAAAAAGATAGAAGTCTTGTGGCCAAAAAGGAAATCCAAAAATATTGAAGCGACGTTCCAAAACATTAAAAAGCATGAATTGGTTTCCGTTGATTTTTATAAACGGATTGGCAACCAAAATTGCAAGTAAAAAGTAGCTTACATATTTTCTGTATTCATACAACTTTCCTTTGGGTTTTTTCGGAAAAATAAACTTTCGTTTTCCTTTTTCATCAATGGTTCCAATGGAATCTCTAAAAGCGTCGTCTTCGTTATTATCAGACATAATTTCTTTTATTTTACTTTGGTACTGTCTAATTTTACAGTGCCACTTTTTGCATTCGGATCAATCCAAACTTCACCATCAGGTGCTTTTGGATCTTTGGGATTACTACCTTTTAATGAAAGTACATAGCTCGCTACAAGTTGCATTTCTTTAGGTTTTAAAGTTCCTTTCCAAGAAACCATTCCTTTTCCATCGCGACCACCATGTTCTAGTGTGTGAAAAATATTCTTAATTCCACCACCTAAAATCCAATACTCATCGGTAAGATTTGGACCAATTTGTCCACCAGCATCTGCTCTGTGACACGGAATGCAATTTTTGGTAAAAATGTCTTTTCCTGACGCAATATCTGCAGGTTCTGTTAATTGAGTAACTTTCTCTTCGTCCATCAAATCTGGTGCATTTTTCAAATATTCTGCTACATCAATTTTGGCTTGAGCAATTTCTTTTTTCAATTCCATTTCCTGGTTATCGCCATCAAATATTTCAAATCGAATTAAGTAAATGGCTGCAAAAGCAATCGTTCCGTAAAAAAGATACACCCACCACGGAGGCAAATTGTTATCCAATTCTTTAATTCCGTCGTAATCATGTTGCAACAAAAGTTGTCCTTCATTTTCTAAAGGTTCCGATTTTGTTAATGCTATCATCAATTTTTTATACCATTCTGATTCGGTAATTGGAATTGCATTTACGTCATCGACAACTTTTTTCTGCTCGTCTGTCATTATTTGATACATCACATTATCAACAGCACTAACAGTGATTTCGATTGCTATCAACAGAAATAGAAATACCAATAAAAAGACAGAAACCATTGGAAATTTTATGAACGCTGGCGTATCTCCAGAGTCAATAAAATATTCCATAGCGCCAAAAACTGAAATAAAAATCAATGGAACTCTAACGAATGCTGGAAGTATTTTTTTCATTGTTTGCAGTATTAAATTAGTCGTGTAAATTGTCTTTTAATGGAAGATTACTCAACTCTTCTATCTTTTCTTTTTTATAAGAAAAAACCCAAATGGCAAGTCCAACAAAAAAGAAAAAGAAGATTAATAATGACGTTATTGGATAGAATGCAACTCCTGCAATGGTTTCCATATTGTGTTTTATTTGTTCAAACATGACTTTACTTTTTACTATTATTTTTAACTTTAATATCGGTTCCTAATCGTTGCACGTAAGCTATCAATGCTACAATTTCTCGTTCTCTCATGGGAACAAATTGTTCACCATTTGCGGCAGCTTTTTTCTTACTGTTGTCGTAACTTTTTACAAAATCAGGATCAGAATGTAAGTTGTCTTCTATTTCTTGTGATTGAATTTGGATTAACTTTTTAGCATTTGCAATTTCATAATCGGTATAAGGAACGCCAAGTTCACGCATAGCTTTTAGTTTGGTTTCAATATCCGAAATATCCATCGGCTCATTATCGTACAACCATTTGTAACTTGGCATTATAGAACCTGAAGATATACTTTGTGGATCCCAAAAATGATTGAAATGCCAATTATCGTTATACTTTCCTCCTACTCGTAATAAATCTGGACCAGTACGTTTAGAACCCCAAAGAAATGGATGATCGTACACAAATTCTCCAGCTTTGGATTGCGGACCATAACGCTCGACTTCACTTCTAAACGGACGAACCATTTGCGAATGACAACCGACACAACCTTCTCGAATGTATAAATCACGTCCTTCTAATTCCAATGGAGTGTAGGGCTTTACACTTGAAATTGTTGGAATATTAGATTTCACCATAATCGTTGGTACAATTTGGATGATACCACCAATTAAAATTGCAACCGTTGCCAAAATGGTTAATTGAATTGGTTTTCTTTCTAACCAAGGATGGAATTTTTCACCTTTAATTCGGCTTGTGCTAATTTTTTGTAACGCTGGTGCTTCTGCCAATTCGTCTTCGATTGTAGCATTTGCTCTAACAGTTTTGATAATATTGTATACCAAAACAAACATTCCTATGAGATATAATGTACCGCCGATGGCACGCATCCAATACATTGGAATAATTTCTTTTACCGTTTCAAGGAAATTTCCATAAGTTAATGTTCCATCTGGATTGAATTGTTTCCACATCGATGCTTGAACAAAACCTGCAACATACATTGGAAGCGCGTACAAAATGATTCCCAGTGTTCCAATCCAAAAATGGAAGTTGGCTAATTTTGTTGAATACAATTTGCCTTTGCTCATTCGCGGAATTAACCAATAAATCATTCCAAAAGCCATAAAACCGTTCCAGGCTAATGCGCCAACATGTACGTGAGCAATAATCCAATCGGTGAAATGTGTTATTCCGTTAAAGGTTTTTAAAGATAACATTGGACCTTCAAAAGTTGCCATTCCGTAACCTGTAATTGCTACAACGAAAAACTTTAAAACTGGTTCTACACGTACTTTATCCCAAACTCCGCGTAAGGTTAATAATCCGTTGATCATTCCACCCCAAGAAGGCGCAATTAACATAATTGAGAAAACAACTCCCAAATTCTGAGCCCAATTTGGCAAAGCAGAATACAATAAATGATGCGGCCCAGCCCAAATATAAATGAAGATTAACGACCAAAAGTGAACAATTGATAATCGATAAGAATACACAGGACGATTGGCGGCTTTAGGAATAAAATAGTACATTAATCCTAAAAATGGTGTTGTAAGGAAAAAAGCAACAGCATTATGACCGTACCACCATTGTACCAAAGCGTCTTGAACTCCTGCATAAACCGAGTAACTTTTCATCAAAGAAACGGGAAGTGCCAAGCTATTGAAAATATGCAAAACCGCAATTGTGATGAATGTTGCTAGATAAAACCAAATTGCAACATACAAATGACGTTCTCTTCTTTTAAGAATTGTACCAATCATGTTGATACCAAAAACTACCCAGATTAATGCAATTGCAATATCTATTGGCCATTCCAATTCGGCATATTCTTTCGATGTGCTGTAACCTAATGGTAAAGAAACTGCGGCTGCAACAATAATTAATTGCCATCCCCAAAAATGAAGATTGCTTAAAAAATTGCTGAACATTCTGGCTTTTAACAAACGTTGTAAGCTGTAATAAATTCCGGCAAACATAGCGTTTCCAACAAATGCAAAAATTACAGCGTTGGTGTGTAATGGTCTTAATCGTCCAAAACTCAACCATGAAATACCATCGGTAAGATTGGGAAATAAGAAAAATAAGGCTACTAAAAGTCCGACTGTCATACCCACTACACCAAAAACTATTGTGGCATAGATGAATTTTTTAACAATTTTGTTATCATAATAAAACTGTTGTACTTCCATAATTAATTCTGTTTTACTTTTGGGTGTTTAATTTCTTTTGGGTTTACTGATTTTAGTTCGTCGTCAAAAAGCATCCTGACCGATGGCGTATAATCGTCGTCGTACTGACCTGTTTTGACAGCAATTATAAAGGCTATGAAGAACCCAATTGCTACTACTATACTGATGGATATTAATAAATAAATGACACTCATACCTCTAATTGTGTAAGCAAAGTTACCGTTGCTATTTTGTTCAAAAAATGATAAATATCATATTTGAATTTTAAATTACTATTTCTGACTTCTAGCATAATAATTACTCATTAGAGTTACAAAACTTACAATTGTAATCGTGCTTAATGGCATTATGATGGCAGCAACAATTGGCAATAAATTTCCGGAAATTGCAAAACTTAATCCAACAACATTATAGAGTAATGAAATACCGAAACTCATGTAAATGGTTCGCATGGCATTCTTAGAAAAGTTCAAAAAGAAGCCTATTTTTTCGAATTGAGATGCGTCTAAAATTCCGTCGCAAGCGGGTGAAAATACATTTACATTTTCTGAAATTGAAATTCCGATATTACTCTGTGCCAAAGCTCCGGCATCGTTTAAACCATCTCCAACCATCATCACATTCTTGCCTTCTTTTTGAAGATTTTTGATGAATTCTAACTTTTGTTCTGGTGTTTGATTGAAAATAAGTTCGGTATTTTTTGGAAGTAATTGTTCAAGTGCAGCACGTTCGCCATCATTATCACCAGAAAGCACTTTCAATTGATACGTTCGATCTAAATTTTGAAAAAGTAATTCTAATCCGTCACGGTATTGATTGTTGAAAATAAATTTTACAACGTGTTTTGAATCGATACTTAAATGAACAATAGTCTGCTTTAAATTATTAGTATCTTCAAATTCGACGAAAGATGCTGAACCAATTTTGATAATTTTACCATCAATAGTTCCTTGAATTCCTTGACCAGTTAATTCTTTAAAATCATCCACTTTAAGTTGCTTCACAAATGGAAGAAAATCATACAATCTTCTACTTAATGGATGATTCGAACCACGAAGCACATTTTTTACTAGTGCTAATTCGTCTTCAGAAAAGGTTCCTTCCATTACAATTGACGACTTTTTATGAGTTGTAATCGTTCCTGTTTTATCGAAAACTATGGTGTCAACTTTTGCTAATTGCTCGATAACTGTTGCATTTTTTAAGTACAATTTTCGGTTACCCATAATTCGCAAAACATTACCTAATGTAAATGGCGCGGTTAAAGCTAACGCACATGGACAAGCTACAATAAGAATTGCAGTGAAAACATTAAATGCACTATTTACATCTATAAAAATCCAATATGTAAATGAAATAACAGCTAAAATTAAAAGTACTGGCGTGAAATAACGACTGATGGTATCGGTGATGGTTTTGTACTGCACCTCCACTTTTTTCTGAAAAATATCGTTGCTCCACAACTGGGTTAGATAACTTTGAGAAACTGAAAAAAGGACTTCGATTTCGACAACTTTACCCAATTGCTTTCCACCAGCGAAGACTTTATCGCCAGATTTTTTATCAATTGGAATAGCTTCACCTGAAACAAAACTATAATCCAACGATGCTTTTTCGGAAATTAAGATTCCATCTACCGGAATTAACTCTTGATTTCGAATTAGTAATCGGTCGCCTTTTTCAATATCATAAACTGAAACGGCAACTTCTGCTCCACTTGGTAAAATTTTAGTTACTGCAATTGGAAAATACGATTTATAGTCGCGTTCAAACGATAGAAAATCATAGGTTTTCTGCTGAAACAATTTTCCGAGAAGCATGAAGAAAATCAATCCGCACATGCTGTCAAAAAAACCTTGACCGTAATCAAATACTATATCAACTGTGCTTCTTACAAACATGACAACAATTCCTAAAGCAATTGGAATTTCGATATTTAGCAAACCCGATTTCAGACTTTTCCAAGCTGCGACGTAATAACCGCTAGCAGAATAGAAAAAGGAAGGAAGCGAAATGGCAAAAATCAACCATCTAAAAAAACCTTTGTACTGATCGATCCAAAATTCTTTAACCTCAAAATATTCAGGAAATGAAAGCAGCATAATATTCCCAAAACAAAAGAAAGCAACACCAATTTTGTAGGTTAAACTTCGATCTATGTTTCGCCTACCAGTTTCGTAATTTTCTAAACTTATATACGGTTCGTAACCAATAGAATTTAACAAAAGAACTATTTGCTTAAGAGAAGTTTTTTCTGGATCATATGTAATTCTGACTTTCTTTTCGGGAAAATTTACTTGTGAACTACTTATTCCTTCCTGAAGACGTTGTAGATTTTCCAAAATCCAAATACACGAACTGCAATGAATATGAGGAATGTGAAGTGAAATAATTTCGGTTGAATTTTCTTGAAATTCCAAAAGTTTTGATACAATACTTTCATTGTCTAAAAAATCATATTTGCCAATAGTTTCTATTGGAGTTGTTCCAGGTGATTTCTCAAAATCGTAATAACAGGTTAAATCATTGACACTGAAAATTTCGTATACGGTTTTACATCCGTTGCAACAAAAAACTTTCTCTTCAAAAATAATTTCTTCTGATTTTACAATATCTAAACCACAATGGAAACAGTGGTGTGTGTCCATAACTTTGCTCATTTTACCTGATACAAAATTGCTAAACGATTGTTAAGAAAAATATGACTTTTATCATATTAAAGGTTTAATTTTGTACTACCTATAAAATAGTTTTAAAATGAGTAAATGTGAACAATGTATCGTAAGAGAATTTAGTTCGTTAAAAGCGCTCAACAAAGAAGAATTGGTAAAAATGGCTAATTGTAAAACTTCTAAAATTGTTAAAAAAGGCGAACTTATTTTTGAAGAAGGCGAAACTGTAAATGGCGTTTTTTGTGTTAAAGATGGCGTTTGTAAGATGACCAAATTGAGTGCCAACGGAAAAGATCAGATTGTAAAATTGGCCAAGAAAGGAGAATTACTTGGACAACGCTCTTTAATAAGTGACGAACCGGCCAATTTGAGTGCGGTTGCACTTGAAGATATGCAAGTCTGTTTTATTCCGAAAAGTGAAATCTTGGGATTCTTTAATGAGAATAATCAATTTTCTATGAATGTGATGAAGACCATTTGTGGCGATTTGAAAGAAGCTGACGATTTAATGGTAAATATGGCTCAGAAAACCGTGAAACAACGTTTAGCCCATACGCTTTTATACCTTGAAGAAACCTTTGGAATTAACGCTGATAAAACGCTGAAACTTCAGCTGTCGCGAGAAGAAATTGCTAGTATAATTGGTACAGCTACCGAAAGTTGCATCCGATTGTTATCCGAATTTAATAAACTGAAATTAATTGAACTAGTTGGAAAAAAGATTTCAATACTAGATAAAATCAAACTAAAAAAAATGGCCGAATAATTTCGACCATTTTTGTTTTATTCTTCTCCTTTTTTGTTTAAAAACAGATAGTAAACTGGAATTCCTAATCCTACAATTACTAATCCCATTCCGGTATTTCGGGTGTCATAAATCAATAATGTGATACAAATTAGTGAAGTAATGGCAATATACAAAAGTGGAATTATTGGATATCCGAACGCTTTGTAAGGTCTTTCTGCATCAGGTTCTTTCTTTCTTAAAATAAATAATCCCGCAATAGTTAATATGTAAAATAACAATGATGCAAATGTAGAATAGGTTAATAAATCGCCATATTTACCTGTTGTACAAAGAAAACAAGCCCAAATACATTGAAACCAAAGTGCTTTTTCAGGAACTTGATGTTGGTTTAATTCTTTAGCTTTTTTAAAGAATAATGCGTCATTTGCCATAGCGTAAAACAATCTTCCACCAGATAAAATCAATCCGCTGTTACAACCAAAAGTCGAAACCATGATTAAAGCGGCCATAATTAGAACTCCAATATTTCCAAAAATGACACTTGCTGCGGCAGCTCCAACTCTATCTTGACTAGCAAACATAATTCCGTTTTGCGCCACAGTCGTTCCATCTGGCGTTCCGTTTAGTGGTAATAATGCCAAGTAGGCGATATTTGCCAAAATATAAATGATTGTAACTATTAATGTTCCAAGGAATAAACTTCGTGGAATATTTTTCTTTGGATCTTCTATTTCACCAGCAATAAACGTCACATTATTCCACGCATCACTAGAAAACAATGAGTTTATTATTGTTGCTCCCATTGCACCAAGCAAGGCAACTCCCGATAATTTTGTTATAGTTAAGGTTCCGTTTTCTTCTAAAGTGGTTTTACTTGCATCCCACATGTTTGCAAAATTTTCTGAAAAAACATTGGTTTTAAGTCCAACGTAAAGTCCTAAAATTATCAATGCAAACAAAGCAATTAACTTCGCTGATGTAAAAACCAACTGAATAATTTTACCACTTTTAACGCCTTTGGTATTGATGTAAGTCAACAAAATAATACTTACAATTGCCAAAATTTGTTTGTTAGTAAAAACAAAACTCTTACCAATTGTAAAAATCTCGTTTTCTAAAATCGGAAAAAATACGGCTGTATAATTGGCAAAAGCTACGGCAACTGCTGCAATAACGCCCGTTTGAATAACGGTAAAAACCGTCCATCCGTACAGAAAAGAAACTAATTTCCCATAAGCTCTTTGAATATATACATATTGTCCGCCAGCGTTCGGCATCATTCCAGCCAATTCTCCGTAACTTAATGCAGCCGACATTGTTAATAATCCGGTTACCAACCAAATTACCAAAATCCATGCAGCCGAACCGACATCTCTTGCCATTGCGGCAGTTACTAAGAAAATTCCTGAACCAATCATGGAACCAGCAACCAAACTCGTGGCATCAATTAATCCTAAAGAACGTTTTAATTCTGTTTTGTTTTCCGACATAAATTGGGTTATAAGTTAATAGGTTTTCAAATATAAGTAAAAAAGAGAATAGAAGTTATAGAAGATAGAGAATAGAAACAAGAGACAAGATGAAAGAAAACAACTTAGAAACGATTCTTGAAAAATTACAACTTCTTGGCTTCGTTCCAAAACACATCCATTTCAGCCAAAGTCATATCCATCAAGGGTTTGCCGAGTTCACCAGCTTTACTTTCTAGGTATTGAAAGCGTTTGATGAATTTCTTGTTGGTTCGCTCCAACGCATCTTCGGGATTTATATTTAAAAATCTGGCGTAATTGATCATCGAGAATAATACATCACCAAATTCGGCTTCCATTTTATCCTGATTTCCTGCTTCGACCTCAACTTGAAGCTCTTGCAATTCTTCTTGAACTTTATCCCAAACTTGCTGTGGTTCTTCCCAATCAAATCCTACACCTTTCACTTTATCCTGAATTCTGCTAGCTTTAACCAAAGCAGGCAAACTTTTTGGAACGCCTTCTAAAACCGATTTTTTTCCTTCTTTTAGTTTTAACTTTTCCCAGTTTTGCTTTACTTCGTCTTCATTTGCAACCACAACATCACCATAAATATGCGGATGACGGTGAATTAATTTATCACAAATTTCGTTGCAAACATCAGCAATATCAAAACTTGTAGTGAGCGAGGTCGAACTATCTTTTGTTTCGCTTCCAATTTTGGCATAAAAAACGATGTGCAACAACAAATCGCCCAATTCCTTTTTGATTTCCTGCAGATTGTTATCTAAAATTGCATCACCAAGTTCGTAGGTTTCTTCAATCGTTAAATGACGTAAACTTTCTAACGTTTGCTTTTTATCCCAAGGACATTTTTCACGCAGTTCGTCCATTATGTCTAATAATCTGCCAAAAGCATCCAATTTTTGTTTTCTTGTGTTCATTTTAAATTTTAGATTTTAGATATTAGATTTTAGATGTTAGATTTCAGCACATTTACAACTATTCTAGTTTGAATGCATTTAATAATCAAAATAAATTTAATGGTTTCATATATTTAAAATTTAATATCTGATATTACATTGGTAAAAATAACAAATCCTGTCAAGAAATCATCTCAACAGGATTAGTATTATGTTTTAAAAAAAATTAAGCTTTTTTTGCTGTTTTCTTGGCTTTTACTTCTTCTACAACTTCTTCTTTTATAGCTTCAGCATTGGCAACTTTTGGCTCTTCTTTGGAAACTAGACCTTTTGCTTGAAGAATATTGTACCAGTTTAATACTTTTTTAATATCGGAAGCATAAACTCTTTCTTTATCATAATCTGGAACTATTGTTTCAAAATAAGCAGTTAATTTATCATTGTCTTCTTTATGAGATAGTGCTGGACCTTCATTTTCCTTTACTGCAATAGCTCTTAAAACATCTGCAAGTGGTTTTTCTTCTGTGTAGGTATAAAGTGAAATTTCAGATAACAAACTTACATTACTTTTCATTCCAACAGTAATTTTTTTTCCGTCTAGCAATGATTCGGCAACAAATCCTGTACGTGTTTGAACTTTTAGTGCGTATAAACCTGGTTTCCCAGAAATGGATAAGATTTTTTCTACAGTCATTTTAAATGGGTTAATTTTTATATTTATTTTTCAAATTTAATATCTTATTTGAGATACTAAAATTTATCTACCTTTTTTATTTGCAAATTTCATTCTGTAATCTGGACGTGCTTTTCCGTCCATGATATTTTGCAATTTTTTCTTTATTAACGTCTTTTTTAGTGAAGATATTTTATCAGTAAATAAAATTCCTTCAATATGATCGTATTCGTGTTGTATCACTCTAGCAATCAGACCATCATAAACTTCGGTTTTCTTGTTAAAATTTTCATCGTAGTATTCAATTGTAATTTTTTCATTGCGATATACATCTTCACGAACATCTGGAATACTAAGACAACCTTCATTAAAAGACCATTCTTCACCTTCTTCAACAAGCATTTTTGCATTGATGAAAGTTTGTTTAAAACCTTTCAATTGGTCTTGCTCTTCTTTAGTTAAGTCTTCGCTGTCGCTAAATGGTTCGGTGTCAATAACAAACAATCGTATTGCCAAACCTATTTGCGGTGCAGCCAATCCAACGCCGTAAGCATTGTACATGGTATCGTACATATTGGTTAGTAAATCCGATAAATTAGGATATTCAGCAGAAATATCATCTGCTACTTTTCTTAAAACTGGATCGCCGTAACCTACTATTGGTAGTATCATTTTCTTAATTTTTAATTTACACAGAATAAATCCGCTAAAACGGCTACAAAAGTAGTAAAAAATTCAGCTATTTTTATCTCTTTTAGCAATTGATTGTGTAATTTTTAGTGATAAGCTCTTCTTAAAATTTGGAATAAAAACTTCAGCAATCCCTATCTTTGTAGGAAATGTGAATGCAAATGAAAAATCGAATTAAAAGTATTACTGACGATTACAACTTTACCAAAGCAGTTAAAATTACAATTGCATCAGTAATTCCAGTATTACTGCTTTCTTATTTCAATGAATTTGCCATAGGTTTCAATGTTGCACTTGGCGCTTTTCTAGCTTCTACCAGTGATATTCCAAGTAATTTAAAGCACAAAATAAATGGGATTTTAGTTGCAATATTAATCATTTCAAGTGCTACATTTTTAGTAAATATTTTGCACCCATTTCCGTTTGTGTTCTATCCAATTCTTGCCCTATTAGTTTTCTTTTTGTCAATGATTTCGGTTTACGGACTTCGAGCATCGATGGTTTCGTTTTCAGGATTGTTGGCAGTAGCTTTGGCTTTAGGAAAAACGCATCTTGGTTGGGATATTTTGTATGATGTAGTATACCTAATTGCTGGCGGATTTTTTTATCTGATAGTTTCACTTACTTTTCATTTCATCAAACCCTATCGGTATCTTGAAATTCAAATTGCCGAAGCATTAAAACTAACTTCAAAATATTTAAAACTAAGAAGCAATTTATGGGATTTGGATGCCAACCGGTCTAAAATTATTGAAAAACAACTGAAACTTCAAGTAGAATTGAACACCATTCACGAAGATTTACGTGAAATTTTAATCAGAAACCGTTCCAAATCGGGTAGTTCAAATCAGAATCGAAAAATGTTGATTGTCTTTATTTCACTAGTTGAGATTCTAGAACTTGCTATTTCAACATCATTCGATCATGCCAAATTGCATGAAAAATTTGATTCCAATCCAATAATTCTGAAAACGTATCAAAATTTAGCGTTCAATCTTTCTTTAGTTTTGAAGCAATTATCGCAATCGATACTTAATAATAGTAACTATGTAATTTCTCATTCGCTATTGAAAGATTTGGAAGATACTGAAATTGTAATCCGAAATTATCAACAACAATCGGGTGAAAATTCGCAATCGGAAACCGTTTTGATGTTGACCAATATGTTGCATTATGCAGAAAAGCAAGTGGAAAAAATTATTTTGCTGGAGCGAATATTTACTTTTAAAGTAAACCTAAAAGACTTTAAAATTAGAGATAAAGAATTAGAAAAATTCCTGACACCGCATTATTATCCGTTGAGTACGCTGGTGCAAAATTTAAGTTTTTCGTCAACTGTTTTCCGCCATTCAATCCGATTGACAATAACTGTTTTAACCGGAATTATTATCGGACAACTGTTTTCTTTCAACAACGCCTATTGGATTGTTTTAACCATTATCGTCATCATGCGTCCAGGTTACGGATTGACAAAACAACGATCGATAGATAGAATTTTCGGAACAATTTTGGGTGCAATTATTGCTTTTGGAATTTTATTTTTCACTACAAATACCATCGTCACAAGCACATTATCAATACTATGCATTCTTTTGGCTTTTACATTTACCCAATCCAATTACAAAGTTGGAGCAACCTTCGTAACAATGTACGTGGTATTTGTTTACGGAATGCTGGTTCCAGATATTGATGACGTAATTGTGAACAGAATTGTAGATACGTTAACTGGTTCCGCATTAGCATTTGCAGCAAATTATCTTCTTTGGCCTTCGTGGGAATTTATAAATATCAAAAGTTTTATTAAAAAATCGGTGGAAGCCAACAGGAATTACATACAACAAATTTCGATTTTATATAATCTTAAAGGAGAAGTGACAACCGATTATAAATTGTCAAGAAAACAAGCTTTCGTCGAACTTGGAAATTTAATGACGTCGTTTCAAAGAATGGAGCAAGAACCCAAATCGAAGCAAAAGCAAATGTCACAAATTTATAAGATGACAGAATTAAATCACACATTATTATCTGCTTCGGCGTCATTAGGAAGTTATGTACAAACTCATAAAACTACCAAAGCATCTGAAGCTTTTAATGTGGTAATTACTGCTGTAACTAATAATTTAAATGCAGCAATTTCAGTTTTATCTGATGAAAACGAACCAAAAACATTTAGCAATCTTGACAAAGAAGTCGCCATTCGATTTAAGGAATTGAAAGCTATTCTAACCAAAGAAATGTTGGAAGGAAACATGGAAGACGAAAAATATCTTTTGAAAATGCAAGAATTTCAGTTGGTAATTGAGCAGTTAATTTGGCTTATAAGTCTGTCTCAAAGTATTTTAAAATCGTCGACTAACATCAATTTAAACTAAAACTATTCTAATTTTAAAGTTCTCGAAGTTTCTGCTCTTATCGCATCACACAATTCTGGATTGGTATTCAATGATTTTCCGTAAGACGGAATCATTTCTTTAATTTTTGCTTGCCATTCTGGAGTTTTTAATTGCTCAGGAAAGCATCTTGCTAATAAATCTACCATAATTGCAACCGCGGTTGAAGCGCCTGGAGAAGCACCAAGTAAAACAGCCAAACTTCCATCAGCAGCATTGACTACTTCGGTTCCAAACTCTAAAACACCACCTCCATTTTCATCCTTTTTGATCACCTGCACACGTTGACCTGCTGTTTCCAAAACCCAATCTTCTTTAACTGCATTCGGAACATATTCTTTCAAAGCTACCATTCGATCGTCTTGCGATTGTCTTACTTGATCGATTAAATATTTGGTAAGCGGAATATTTCTGAAACCAGCCGAAAGCATTGGTAGAATATTATCGGTTTGTATGGATTTTGCCAAATCTAAATACGAACCATTTTTAAGAAATTTAGTCGAAAATCCGGCATAAGGTCCAAAAAGTAATTCTTGTTTTCCGTTGATCACTCTTGTATCAATATGCGGAACCGACATTGGTGGTGCACCAACAGAAGCTTTTCCGTAAACTTTGGCATGATGCTTTTGGATTACTTCTTCATTAGTACAACGAAGCCATTGCCCTGAAACTGGAAATCCGCCAAAACCTTTTCCTTCAGGAATATCAGCCTTTTCAAGTAAATGTAATGAACCGCCACCAGCACCAATAAAAACAAACTTGGTATTTATTTTTCGGCTTTCTCCGGTTGCTAAATCTTTGACTTTTAAAGTCCAAGAACCGTCGTCTTGCTTTTTAATATTGCGGACTTCATGATGAAAATGAGATGCAACTCCGTTTTGATTTTTCAAATACTCAAACATATTTCTTGTCAAAGTACCAAAATTAACATCGGTACCTTCTTCCATATAAGTAGCTGCAATTTTTTCTTTTGGATTTCTCCCTTCCATCACTAACGGAATCCAAGATTGAATTTCATCAAATGATGTTGAGAATTTCATTCCTTTAAAAAGTGGATTCTGCGTTAAACCTTCATATCTTTTGTGTAAGAAATTGACATTTTTATTTCCCCAAACAAAACTGATGTGTGGAATACTTTTAATAAAATTTTCGGGAGTTGAAACTAAATTCTGTTTCACCAAGTAAGCCCAAAACTGTCTTGACAATTCAAATTGTTCTGCAATTTTGACAGCTTTTACTGTTTCTACAGTTCCGTTTTCTAGTTCTGGAGTATAATTTAATTCACAAAAAGCAGAATGTCCTGTTCCAGCATTGTTCCAAGCATCGGAACTTTCGGCTGCAGCAACATCCAATCGTTCAAAAATTTCAATAGTAATATTGGGTTGTACTTGTTTTAGGATTGTACCCAAAGTAGCACTCATAATTCCAGCTCCAATAAGCACTACATCAGTTTGAGGATTTAATTGTGAATTGTCCATAATTGCAATTTTTACGCAAAGATACAACTCAATTTTCCTAAAATTTTATTAATTATTAAAGGATTTTAGGAAATTTTACGAAATCGATTTCTTTTTAAAACATTTTACGCGTTAGGTAATCTTGTAGTAATATTGTAGCTGCAATTTCGTCGACTAAAGCTTTGTTTTGTCGCTGTTTTTTGCTCAATCCGCTGTCAATCATCGTTTGAAATGCCATTTTGGAAGTAAAACGTTCATCGACTCGGGTAACTTTCATCTCTGGAAAATTATTTTTGAAAGTTGTTACAAATTGCTCGATAACATTGGTGCTTTCACTAGGTTCACCATTCATTTGTTTGGGTTCGCCAATGAGTACTTCGCTTACTTTTTCTTTACTAAAATAGTCTTTTAAGAATGCAATTGCAGTTTCTGAAGGAATTGTTGTTAACCCCGATGCGATAATCTGAAGTTCATCCGTTATTGCAATTCCAGTGCGTTTATATCCGTAATCGATGGCGAGAATTCGTGGCATTTTTTTTGACAAAGTTAAAACAAAACTTAGGTTTATAGCAAAAAAAATCCTCTTTTCAGAGGATTCAAAAACAGCTGTTTTTGTTTAGAGAAGTTTATCTAACTGCTTCAAATTTGGCCAAAGCAGCCATTTTACCTTTATGGAAGTGTAATACTTTACCAGTACCTTCAATCATGTAATTGTCTACTTTTTCAAGAGCTTTAACAAATTTTGCTTCAGTATCGCTGTTTGGGCAAGCCATTTTAGTTGAAATTATTTTAGAGAATGCCAATTTAGTTTCAGCTACCATTGTATATGCACCAGAAATGTTATTACATCCTGCATAAGCAACAAATTTAGCTGTTTTTGAATCCAAATTTATGTAATACTCTTTTCCTGTTGTGTTTGTGACTGGCTTACCGTTTAGTTCTGTAAGTTTCCATTTAGTTTCAGACAATGCAAATTTACCTTTAGATGGATCAACTTCGGTTGAAGTGGTTTTGGTCGACATCTCATTAAGCAATTCAACATTTGAAGAATCTACCATTGTAGAATCTTGCACCATATTGTCATTAGTTGTTGCAGTCGTATCTTGTTGCGTAATTGAATCAGCAGATAAACTAGTGTTGTCGTCTGTCGTTTCTTGCTTTTTACAAGATGACATGATAACTAATGCTACTGCGGCGATAAATAAATATTTTTTCATAAATAAATTGGTATAGTAATTAGTACTATATGTTGCAAACTTACAATGAATTACAAACTGCAATGTTATACAATTGCATCGATATTTTATATTATTTTTAGTTAAAATGATAGATCGCTAGTCCTGATGTTGCAATTGTTGGAGCTCTTTCGATTTTTTTATCGAAAAGCGACTTGCAACAGCAGGAAAATGGTTGATAGAAAATGCCCGAGCTATTGGCTTCAAAGAAAAAAGACTTTATATTTGTGAAAAATTTATTACATGAATAATTTACAAACTAGTATAGAAAATGCTTGGGAAAACCGAGATTTATTGAAAGATGAAGCCACACTTGCAGCGATTAGAGAAGTTATTTCCTTACTTGATGCTGGAACTTTGCGTGTTGCAGAACCAGTAGCTGATGGTTGGCAAGTAAACGAATGGGTGAAAAAAGCGGTTGTGATGTATTTTCCGATTCAGAAAATGGAGACTTTAGAATCGGGTATTTTTGAATATCATGATAAAATGTTGTTGAAAACTGGATATGCTGAGAAAGGCATTCGAGTTGTTCCGCCAGCAGTTGCTAGATATGGTGCTTATATTGCTAAAGGTGTAATTTTGATGCCAAGTTATGTGAATATTGGTGCTTATGTTGATGAAGGAACGATGGTTGATACTTGGGCAACAGTTGGAAGTTGTGCGCAAATTGGTAAAAATGTGCATCTTTCTGGTGGTGTAGGAATTGGTGGTGTATTAGAGCCTTTGCAAGCTGCGCCAGTTATTATTGAAGATGGTGCATTTATCGGTTCAAGATGTATTGTTGTGGAAGGCGTTCGTGTTGAAAAAGAAGCCGTTCTTGGTGCTAATGTATGTTTGACGGCATCTACTAAAATTATTGATGTAACTGGAGATGAACCAGTTGAATATAAAGGATATGTACCTTCGCGCTCGGTTGTAATTCCTGGAAGTTACACTAAGAAATTTGCAGCAGGAGATTTCCAAGTTCCGTGTGCTTTGATTATTGGAAAAAGAAAACCATCTACCGATTTGAAGACATCGTTGAACGATGCGCTTAGAGAATACGATGTAGCGGTTTAATTAATTAAAAATTGAGAATTAAAAAATTAAAGTTATAGATACCTTAATTTTTTAATTCTCAACTCTTAATTTTTAATTTAAAAAAATGAAAGTACTTGTAATTCAAAACAAAATGATTGGTGATGTCCTTGCGAGTACAATTATTTGTGAAGCAATAAAAATGCAACATCCCGATTGGATTGTGCATTATATGGTTCAGCCCAACACGTATGCCGTGGTTGAAAACAATCCATTCATTGATAAAATTGTATTTTTTGAACCTCAGAAACACAAAGGATTACGAAAATTGATTATTTATGGTGTCAGTTTAAAAAAAGAGAATTATGATGCTGTGATTGATGCCTATGGAAAATGGCAAAGCGTGATTCCGAGCTATTTTTCGGGTGCTAAGATCCGAATTGGATTTAAAAAATGGTACACTTCATTACTTTTTTCAGACACCATTATTCCGAAACAAAATGTTGATGGTTCGGCTTTATTTCATCGTTTGCAACTAGCTGCCGGATTAGTAAAAAATTCAAATCCAAAATCAATTTTTCCGAAAATTTATCTTACTGAAAACGAAATAAACGATGCCAAAAATTCTGTATCTGGTAGTTTGAATACTGCAATTCCTATTGTAATGATTAGCGTATTAGGAAGTGATGAAAAAAAGAGTTTGCCTGCAAGATATATGGCTGAAACACTAGATGTAATAGCCGCACAACAAGAAGTTCAGCTACTTTTTAATTTTATGCCCAATCAAGAAGCTGAAGCTAAAGCAATTTACGATTTATGTCAACCTGGAACTCAATCTAAAATTATTTTAGATTTTTACACGAAAAGTTTGCGAAGTTTTCTAGCGGTATTGTCGCAATGTGATGCTTTAATTGGCAATGAAGGCGGCGCTGTGAATATGGCAAAAGCACTGAATATCAAAACGTTTACTTTATTTTCACCTTGGATTAATAAGTCTTCATGGAATATGAAAGATGATAATGAATCGCATGTATCAGTACATTTACTTGATTATTATCCAGAGATTTACAATAACGAACATCCTAAAAAATTCAAAAACCAATCGATAGAATTGTATCAACGATTGGTTCCTAATTTATATAAAGAAAAACTGCAAAAATTTGTCGATTCTATTATTTCGTAAATTTTTCCAAATACCAATTTACTTGTTCTTGCAAGCCTTGTTTTAAAGTTACCTTCGGATTATAATCCAATAGTTTTCTTGCCTTATCGATTATTGCAGCCGTTTTTTCCTGATCGCCTGGTCTTGGAGGTTTATTATCTATAATGAGTTTTTTGTTCATTATTTCTTCGACATAATTAATTCCATCTTGAGTCGTATTGATTTCGTCTGTACCAAGATTAATGATTTCACCGTTCACTTGGTTTTCTTTTCCTATTATAGAAGCCAAACCATCCACAATATCGCCTACATATGTAAAACTGCGTTCGTGTTTAGTACTGCCTTCAAATAATGGAAAAGGTTTGTCGTAGTACAAATTTTCGATCAGTTTCGTGTACAATTTTTCAGGACGTTCTCTTGGTCCAAAAACAGAATACAATCGAATTGAACAAGCATTTATTTTACCTTCTCTTTGCAAAGCAAGTACCATTTGTTCTGCCGACCATTTGGTTATACCGTAATAAGAAACTGGCGTTGGAGGAATGGTTTCATCTACAGTTGCAACTTTTCCATACACCGATGATGTAGCAATATTAACGAACGATTTTATAGACGAATTAAACTGTAAAACCGCATCAAGCAAGTTCTTGGTTGCAAAAATATTGTTGGTTACATATTCATCTAAACTGGTTGTTGCAGAAATTCCTGGTTGTGCTGCCAAATGATAAATATAGTCATAGGGTTTTTCGAAAACTTTACTCAAATCTGAATTTAGTTCGGCTTCAACAATTTGAATTCCTTTTTCGTTTAAATCTTTTTCATTTAAACGTTTCAAATTGATATCATAGTAGTCGTTGAAATTATCAATTCCAACAACTTCATGTCCTAAATCGACTAATTTTTCACACAAGTGTGAAGCAATAAAGCCGGCCGCTCCAGTTACTAATATTCTCATTATCACTTATTTTTTTATTCCGTATGGAGTCCAAACAATTTTTTTATCCTTTACTTCTTTTCGTATTGCTAAGTTTGCTGCTAACGATTCTGGCGTTTTGTATCCGCGACTGTGATCCAAGTGAAGACAGATTGCTTTATGTCGAATTTGCTTTCCTTTTACTCCAAAATTTTCCAGTCGTTCACCAAATTCACGATCTGGTCCGCCATATTTCATTCGTTCGTCATAACCATTTATCGCAATCATATCTTCTTTAAAACCTGATGAATTACAGTTGTTGAAAGATGGTGTTGTTGGCGTAATAAAATCTAAAATAGATCCTAAAAATGGATTTGCTCCTATTTTTAATTTATTAGAAAAATCTATCTTATCCTGACTTTCCAACCACTTTAAATCGAAACAGTTTCCGTTGGCTATATCTTCATGCGAAATTAATTTACTTAATTTCATGCTCAATTTACAATATCCTCCTGAAAGAAATGTACCTTTTTCTGCATTTTTTACATGCACTTCTATAAAGTCTTTTCTAGGAATGCAATCGCCATCGGTCATTATTATGAACTCATTTTTGGCTTCCATTATGGCAACATTCAGTATTTCTTGACGTCTGTAACCAAGGTCTTCGTGCCATAAATGGTGCAACGGAACAGGATATTTTGCTTTATAACTATCGATTAATTCTTTGGTTGAAGGTCGTGAACCATCATCGGCTACAATTACATCGTAGTCGTTGTAGGTTTGGTGCATGTATCCAAAAAGTACTTTATCTAACCATTCTTCGGCATTGTAAGTACTTATAATTACTGTTACTTTCATAATCTTAACTCTTTATTTGAGATGTGATTAAATTTTATTTATTTAAAAATACCGTTAGCAATTCGGGTAGTTTTATTTTCTTTATTCAGTTTTCTTATCTGTAAATTTTTAGCTTTACTGGCTTCATTTGCATAATTTCTGTCGTGTTCTAAATGTACACAAATTGCACTGTAACGAATTTGCTTTGGTTTAATTCCAAAATTTTGCAATCGCTCACCAAATTCTCGATCTTCGCCACCATATTGCATGTCTTCATTAAAGCCGTTGATGGCGATACAATCTGCTTTCCAACCGGAAGCATTATGTCCATTCCAACTAGGTTTTGTAGTCGTTACAATATTTAAAAATGAGGCAGTAAAATTATTTGCCAAAAATTTTATCATTTTAAAACGCATGGGTACTCCTTTGGAACGCAACCATTTGGCGGAAAAACAATTTTGCAAAATTACATCATTTTTGCAAATATCTTGAGAAACCGAAAGTGGTAATTTAAAATATCCACCAGATAAAAATCGATTATTTTCTCTTAATTCTAAATGTGCTTTGACAAAATCTTTTCGTGGTATACAATCGCCATCTGTAAAAATTAAATACTCACTTTTAGCTTCTTGAATGGCTTTATTTAAAATTTGTGTTTTTTGAAAACCATTATCTGCTTGCCATACATGATTGATAGAAATCTTTATTTCGCTGGCAATAGCCTCAATAATTTTTTTAGTTGCATCTGTAGAACCATCGTCGGCAATAATAATTTCAAAATCATTTTCGGTTTGAATACTAAATCCCCAAAGCACTTTTTCTAGCCATGCTTCAGCATTATAAGTACTCATTATTACAGATGCTTTCATATTTTACAAACTTAAAGAATAAATTACTATTCTAGTACTTTTTCCAAAATTTAAGTTTGCGTTTCAAGGCTCTTTTTTTATAAAATCGATCTTGAAATTTTTGAGCTTCTACTACCAATGCAGTATAAAAATCATCATAATTGTATTTAGAAATATGCGCATACTCTTCGCTAATAATCTGAACAATAGAGGCATTAGAAGTTAATTTAGCAATGTTTTTAATTCTTTTTTCGAACGACATCGAATCATGAAAATTCATTCTGTTTAAATCTACCAAATAAAATTCATATTTATCTTCAGAAATTTTCTTTATCAATGTATTTCCAGATGTATTGTCTATAAATTCAATTCCTTTTTCATGCAGTTGAAATGTAAACCGTGCAAATTGTCGCAAAATCAATTCGCGATTGGGATAATTTTCATCGGTTGTCAAACCTCTAAAAAGTAGATCGACTTCCAATTGTTCGCTAATGTAATAGCTTTCGTTAAGACCTAAAATCGTTTTATTTTCAAGAAAAGCAATGGGTTGTGGTGTTCCAATATTGTTTTCTAAGAGTATATTGGCATATTCGTAGGAACGTTGCGCTTTCGATTTCCTAAAATATCCGTAAATAATAGCATTGATAAAATTCGGTTTCTTAAACGATTTTACATTTATTTTTTGTGCATCAAAATCGAAAATTTTGATAGCATTTCGTACCGGCTCGTTTAAGTAAGTTCCAAAATCATTAAAGTTTTTAATAATTTGCAGCAAAGCATCTGTTTGGCTTGTAAACTTCGGATTAATTTTGAAGATCATTCGTATACATTTGAATTGCAAAAATACTATTTTTAAATTATTTACTTTAAATTTGAAACAAAATTTGAATTCTTATCTATGTTTCAGCACTTTTTAATTACCCGATTTAACCTTCGAAACCCAAAATGGGATGTTACTAAAAATAACGAGTCGCTGTTGAACGACGATTGGATGAAAAATAGAATGTGGCTATTTGAGAATTTCTGTTTGCCGTCTGTTGTAAATCAAACCAATACTAATTTTTCTTGGTTGCTCTATTTTGATACTACAACCGATGACTATTTCAAAAAAATGATCGCTGAAATTACCCAAGAATATAATAATATTAAGGTTTTTTATATCGATGGAATGCCAAGTTTTAAAACTGAAATACAAAATTTTATTTCAGAAAACTGTTCCAATGCCTCGCACATTATAACGTCTCGAATTGATAATGACGATTGCATTCACCGAAATTTTATTGATGAAGTGCAAAAACAATTTCGAAATCAAGATTATCAAGCTATTGATATTATTCAAGGCTATTCACTACAAGTAGAACCCAATTTTATTTTGGGTAAAAAAGAGCACATTTTCAATCCGTTTATTAGTTTGATTGAAAAAAACGAAAATCCAAAAACGGTATGGAAAAACGACCACAACATGTGGAAAAAAGAATCACGATTGACTCAAATAACCGATAAAAGATTATGGATGTCAATCATTCATCAAAAAAACAAGGTCAATGAATTTGATGGATACGGCAATATTAAATGGGAAACAATTGCTTCAGATTTTAAAGTTTCTAAAACTATAGATGAAAGACTTAAATCAGAATTAGTACCATTTAAAAAATGGTGGATTTTGAGTTTAAAAAACTTTTTTTACGTGAAAATGGTGTTGTTTAGCAAACAGTTTAAAAAAACAATTGGAATTTATAAATACAAATAATTAGTGTTTTAAAATTGTAGACAACCACGTTTTTAAAGTATATTTATTATAAATTTCATCTGGAACATCTTGGTATTCTGTAGTCAAAAATGTATTTGGAATAGCAATATTATTTAAATCTTCGATAACATAAATATTGTTTGGATTGTAAAAATCGTAATTCATGATATCGGCGTTAGTGGTGATCATTTTTTTTCTCAAACCCAAAGCTTCAAAAACTCGAAATGTTAATCCATCTTGGATTCCGTATTTGTGAATATCAACAATTAATTTAGCCTTTTTAATATTTTCAAGAACTTCATCATTTGACATTCTTTTGGTAATGTAATTTAGCAAATTGCACTCTTTATTGGCTTTTTGCATTACGCACAAATTATAATTTACGTTTGATTGTTTTAATGATAAAGCAACATTTTGTAAGGTTTTAAGTCTGTAATCATTAGACATTACAGAAAATGCACCTTTAGCATCTTTATTACAATTTATAATTCCTTCGAAATAAATAAAATTCGGAAGAAAGTCTAATTTATAATTTTCTGCATCCACTTTCTCATAAGTATAAACCTTATCAAAAAAAGAAATAACATCTTTCTTACGCTTAATATTGTTTATAGAATCATGATAAAATGCAACAAAAAATTTAGAACTTTTTCTTAAAATTTGAAGTTGTGAATCAAAAAATAAATCAGGTCTTACAACAAGTGTTATGTCATACGAATTATTTTGTACTTCACTAATAAGACTATTATACTTATAGAAATTCTTAAGTTTTTTACCTGTAAATAGTTTGTAAAAAAATGAATATGACTTTTCAAAAATATTTTTATACTTGTATGAAATAGTGGCAGTGTTGTAAAAATCTACATGAGAATACCTTTGTTTTAATTCTTCATAAACTCCAGTATAGTAACCACTCATATCAAAAGTTATAAATAATATTTTTTTATTTTCCATGATTGTTGCTTACAATTTCGTTCAGTTCGTCAAACATTTTTTTGGCAATAACTTCTTTGGTAAAATTATCTAGCAAAAATTGATACCCATTTACAGTAAATTTTTCTTGCAACTCCTGGTTGAACAATAATTGTTCCACTTTGTCGGCAAAATCTATTGGATTTCCAACTTCAGCCAAAAATCCAGTTTGATGATCAACTACTACTTCTGGTATTCCGCCTGCATTTGCTGCAACAATTGGCACTTTACAAGCATATGATTCTAATAAAACACCACCAGTTGGCTCATTGTTAGAAGTGAAAAGAAACAAATCCAGTTCAGGTAACAGTTCAGGAATGTCTTTTCTAAAACCAGCAAAAATAATGTCGTTTTCCAATCCTAATTCTTTTACTTGCGCTCTAATTTCGGTTTCAAGTGGACCATTTCCAATGAGAATATATTTAGCTTTTACGTTTCTTTTTACCAATTCTGCAACCGTATTTACCCATGTTTTATGGTCTTTAAATCCAGTAAATGCTGCAATATTACCTATAATTTTATACTCTTCAGGAATATTGAATTCCTTGTGAAGCATTCCTGTTTTTTGAGTTTTGGTAAATTTATTAATGTCAGTTACACTACCAACAACGGATAATTTAGAATGATCTTTCACTGCATATTTCAAAACATCAACGACAGGTTGCGATACACAAATTATCTTTTTGATGCCTTTATAATTGTACTTCCATTTTCTAAAAAAATTAGTATCCACACGTTTTATTAGCGTTCTGCACAATACCAAAGGTACTTTTAATCCATATAATAACGATGAAAGCACGGCAATGGTATGCGATTCGCTGTTGTGAATAAAAATTATATCTGCATTATTAGAAGTTGTAATTGATTTTAGAGACTTTGCAAATTTAAAATCGTATTCCGATTTAAAATCCAAACCGATAACTTGCATGTTTTTTTGCGTCGCAATTTTAAAAATTTCAGAATCTGTTGGACATACAATCCATTGATCTTCAACGTATCCAAAATCACGAAAGGCCTCGTACAAATAAATTATTTTTTGTTCGTGACCGCGCCAACCTTTAGATGCAGTAACTTGTAATAATCTCATGAAAAACTAATTTTATTTGGCAAATATATCAATTCTAGTTTCGTATAAAAATAAAAATTTTCAAACTCCAACTTGGGTCTGTTTTTAATAGATATTTAATAACTTTGCATTTTAAAATTTAAGATTAAAATGAGCGATATAAATCAGGAAATTCACAACGCCTTCGAAGTAATTCAAAAAGGAGGAATTATTCTATATCCTACAGATACCGTTTGGGGAATTGGTTGTGATGCTACGAATAAAGAAGCGGTTGCAAAAATTTATGCTCTAAAACAACGGGACGATTCTAAAAGTATGATCGTACTGATGAATGGAGAAAAAATGATGTACAATGTTTTTAAAGATATTCCCGAAGTAGCATGGCAAATAATAGATTTATCTGAAAATCCGACTACTTTAATCTTAGATAATCCAAGAAATGTAGCCGAAAATATTATTGCTCAGGATAAATCACTTGGTGTACGATTGGTAAAAGAACCATTTTGTTTTAAGCTGATGGAACGCATGAAAAAACCATTGGTATCTACATCGGCAAATATTTCTGGGCAACCAACTCCAATTGCTTTCAAAGATATAAGTCCAGAAATAGTGAGCGGCGTTGACTATGTTGTAAATTTACATCGCGATAGAATTGCAGGAAAGCCTTCTACAATCATAAAATTAACTAGTGATTCACAGGTTAAAGTATTACGTAAATAAAATTTGAACTACAGATTCACAGATTTTTTTAAACATAGTAACATGCCAGAATTCTTATACGCCGATGATACATATAAAATAATAGGCGCTTTAATTGAAGTACATAAAAACCTTGGAAAAGGTTTTGCTGAAATAGTTTATAAAGATGCTTTTGAATATGAGTTAAACAGAATTAATTTCTCTTTTGCAAGGGAGAAGGAATATTTAGTTCATTATAAAGATATAATTCTTAACCATAAATTTTATGCTGATTTTGTTGTTTTAGATAAGATTATAATTGAAATTAAATCAGTAAACTCTTTAGATGAAAAACATATTTCGCAATGTTTAAATTACCTTCACGTTTCTGGACACAGACTTGCTATTTTGGTAAATTTTAATGCAACTTCACTCGAATACAAAAGAATCATAAAATAATTTAAAAAAATCTGTGAATCAGTGGCTCCAAAAATATTATGAACTACACTAAAGCATTAACAAACCCAATTTTTAAAATAATAGCTCAAGCAAGCCAAGAACTTTCTGTTGAAAGTTATGTAATTGGTGGTTTTGTTCGTGATTATATTTTAGGAAGAGATTCTAAAAAAGATATTGATATTGTAGCTGTTGGTTCAGGAATCGATTTGGCTTTAAAAGTATCAGAATTATTGCCTAACAAACCAAAAGTTCAAGTTTTTAAAACCTACGGAACAGCAATGTTGCGATTCAAAGATATTGATATTGAGTTTGTTGGCGCTAGAAAAGAAAGCTACAATCAAGATAGCCGAAATCCAATCGTAGAAAATGGAACCTTGCAAGACGATCAAAACCGACGTGACTTTACCATAAATGCGATGGCATTTTCATTAAATAAAGACAACTACGGCGCGTTAATCGATCCGTTTGATGGATTGATCGATTTGGAAAACAAAACAATCAAAACACCATTAAATCCAGATATTACCTACTCTGACGATCCACTTCGAATGTTGCGAGGAATACGATTTGCAACGCAATTAAAGTTTGAAATAGAAGCGGAGTCATTAGAAGCAATTTCAAGAAATAAAGAGCGCATCTCAATTATTTCAGGTGAGCGAATTGTAGATGAATTAAATAAAATTCTTTCAACTGATAAACCCTCAATAGGATTTTTACTTTTATACAAAACTGGACTTTTGGATATTATTTTACCCGAACTAACATCATTAAATAATGTAGAAGAAATTGAAGGTCATACACATAAAAATAATTTCTATCATACATTAGAGGTTGTAGATAACATCTGCCCAAATACAGACGATGTATGGTTGCGCTGGTCGGCATTATTACACGATATTGGAAAAGCACCAACTAAAAAATTCAATAAAAAACAAGGTTGGACATTTCATGGGCACGAATTTCTTGGTGGGAAAATGGTAAAAAGAATCTTCGAACGCTTGCACATGCCGTTAAATCAGAAAATGAAATTCGTTCAGAAAATGGTTATGATGAGTTCAAGACCTATCATTCTTGCCGACGATATTGTTACTGATTCTGCCGTACGAAGATTGGTTTTTGATGCAGGTGAAGATGTGGACAACCTAATGACCTTGTGCGAGGCTGACATCACGACTAAAAATCCTAAAAAGTTCAAAAAATACCACGACAATTTTGATGTGGTACGAAAAAAAATAATTGAAGTAGAAGAACGAGATCACGTGCGTCAATTTCAACCGCCTATTTCGGGAGAAGAAATTATGGCACTTTTCAACCTCAAACCATCGAGAGAAATAGGAATATTGAAAGAAGCTGTAAAAGAGGCTATTTTGGATGGAAAAATTCCAAATGAATACCAGGCAGCTTATGATTTTGTTCTAACACGAGCGGAAAAATTAGGGTTAAAAAAAGTATAGTAAAATTAGTTCATGATTAACTTTTGTTGAAGTCATGAAATGGAATCATTAAAATAAATTTGTATAAAAAATAGTAATGAAAAAGTACTTTCTAAAATCGGCAAAAACAGCTTTAGTTCTTGTGTATCTTGTAATTGTTGCCGGTGCTTTGGTTAGAATGACTGGTTCTGGAATGGGTTGTCCCGATTGGCCTAAATGCTTTGGTTACTATATTCCGCCAACCGATATCAAAGAATTAACTTGGTCTCCAAATAGAGCTTTTGAAGAAGGCCAAGTGGTAATAAAAGATGAAAAACTTTTAGTAGCAATTTCAAATTTCACTACAACCGAAACATTTGACGCAACGCAATGGCGACCATATACTAAACACGATTATGCCATTTTTAATGCGGTAGAAACGTGGATTGAATATATTAACAGATTAATTGGTGCTTTGGCTGGTTTGGCTGTTTTTGTAATGGCTGTATTTTCTGTAAGTTTTTGGAACAACAATAAGAAAGTGACTTACTTTTCATGGTTGACTGTTTTTTTAATGGGATTTCAAGGCTGGCTTGGTGCTCGAGTTGTCTATTCAGTACTGAATCCTGTAAAAATAACAATCCACATGGTTGTAGCACTAATCATTGTGGCTGTATTACTTTATATTATCAAAAATGCAAAGGCAAAAATTTCAGAAGTAACAATTAGTACGTCTTTTAAAAACATTTTACTAGTTACTCTAGCATTATCACTTTTACAAATAATTTTAGGCACACAAGTACGACAGTATGTTGATGAACAAGTTAAGGCTTTGGGTTATGAGCAGATGCATTTGGTTTTGGAAAATCCAACTGTATTGTTTTATGTACACCGCTCTTTTTCAATCCTGATATTATTTTTAAATGGTTATTTATTTTTTAAGAATAAAAAACTAAAATTAGGTATTGCTAAAATAAATTGGGTTTTAGCTTTACTAATAACAGAGATAGGCTCTGGAATGGCCATGTATTATTTAGATTTTCCATATACATCGCAGCCTATACATTTAGTAATTGCTTCTCTATTATTTGGTGTACAATTTTATATTTGGATAGATTCTACAACCAATAAAAAACTTTTAAACTAAAACTGAATTATCCGTAGTTGTAAAAGAAGGTAATTGAATTGCGTCTATCAATTTGTTTTCTAATAAAGTAGCCCAACTTTTCATATACAAAATAGTATCGGCTTTCAAGTTTCTATTCAAATGCTTTTTTTCAGTTATTGTGGCTAAAATTTCAGTGTCTGATAGCCATTCTAAATGACGTAAATCTTGTTTTGAAAAACCAAAATCAATCATTTTTTCAATAATCATATCCATAGGATAACCCGATGTTGGACAATAATCTACTAATTGCTCTGACCAATCACCGCGTTTTTCCAAAGCATATTTTTGAATTTCGGCTCTAGTAAAAGTAGTTACAGTTTGTGCTAAGTTTCCACAATTACAACTTCCCATATGACCCCATTCGTAACGGTGACCGTTTTCAAGTTGTGCTGCAGTTTTGCGTAAAGCTTCGATAATTTTTAAACTTGGAGTTGCCATATCAATCTTTATTTAATTAGTGATACGAATTTACAAAAATTATAAGTCACCTCATTTTTTATAAAATACATTTAACTTTTGTTCAACATTAAGAAATTGTAAATTAAATATTAATGTTTACTTTTGCACTCCGACTATATTGTCAAGTACTTTCTGTTTTAAACATAAATGTCAAAACTTTCAGCTCAAGATAAATTTCTTGATTTATCCGATTACGGAAGATCTTTTGGTAGATTTTTTGCAACCCAACTTCAGCACACACGCTTCACTCCTATTCATGTAACACTATTATTTGGACTATCAGGAATGATCGCTATTTATTGTATTTTAACTAACCATTATTGGCTTGCTGGCTTTTTTATAATTTTAAAATCTGGAATTGATGCTGCCGATGGTGAACTAGCGCGATTAAAAAACACACCTTCGTATGTAGGTAGATATTTGGATAGTGTTTTCGATATTATTCTAAATTTTTTATTTTTAATGATTATCTGTTATGTTTCTAAAACCACCATTTGGATTGCACTATTTGCATTTATTGGAATTCAATTGCAAGGAACGTTGTACAATTATTACTACGTAATTTTACGAAACAAATCGGTTGGAGGCGATACTACAAGCAAAGTTTTCGAATACAAAACACCTAAAGCATTACCTGGAGAAAAACAAAAATCGGTAAATATTTTGTTCGGAATTTATACTATTGTTTACGGACTTTTTGATAAAATTATTCATTTTTTAGACCATAATGCCTACAAAGTTAAAACATTTCCAAACTGGTTCATGACCTTACTTTCCTTGTACGGATTGGGATTTCAGTTGTTAATAATCGCATTAATGCTACCTTTAGGTTACATAGAATTTATAGCGCCTTTTTTTATTGGATATACGTTTTTAATTGGTCTTTTTATAACGGTGCGAAAACTACTAATAGCATAATTATATAATTTAATATCGAAATTATAAAACACATTGTATGCAATTTTCCTGAAATTTGAATTAATAAAACAACTTATTAATTTAAAATAAAATTGCTATGCCAAATTCAACTGAAATTAAAGGAAACTGGGAACAGTTAAAAGGAAAAATGAAACAAAAATTTGCAGAATTAACCGATGATGATTTGCTTTTCGAAGAAGGAAAAGAACAAGAAATGTGGGGAAAATTGCAAGAAAAACTGGGTAAAACCGAAAAAGAAATCAAATCGTTATTTGAATAGTAATTCAAGTTAACGTTTAAAAAGCCATCTGTACTTTAACTACCGATGGCTTTTTTTTATCCTAACCAATTTTTAAAATCAGAAACTTTTTCTCTACTCACTATTACTTCATCCTCTTTATAGGTTGGTAAAATGACTTTCAATCGAGAATTGCTGTGCATTTGAATTTCCTTAATTCCTTTTAACGGAATGATGAATTTTCTAGAAACACGATAAAAATCTTTAGGATCTAATTCGGTTTCCAATTGTTCTAAAGTAGTGTCTAATAAATAATCTCTTCCTTCAAAAGTGTGAAGGTAAGTTCCTTTGTTTTCACTAAAAAAACATTCCACCTCATCAATAGCAATCATTTTGAGTTGTTGTCCCATTTTGATTGTAAATCGCTTTCTGTATTCTCTATCAATAGGATTGACCAACATTTTTTTGATCATTTCAAAATCTAAGGAAGCAATTGAACTTTTTTGAAATTGATTTTTGAATTTTGATATTGCAATTGATAATTCTTCTTCATCAATTGGTTTTAACAGATAGTCGATACTGTTCAATTTGAAAGCTCGCAACGCATACTCATCATAAGCAGTTGTAAAAATTACGGCACTTTTTATATCAATGTTTTCAAATATTTCAAACGATAAACCATCCGAAAGTTGAATATCGAGAAATATTAAATCGGGATGCGGATTATTTTTAAACCAAGCAACCGATTCTTCTACCGAATGTAACATTTGATTTACATTCAAGCCCAATTTCTCGACCTTGCGTTGCAATAATCTTGCTGCTGGTTTTTCGTCTTCTATAATTATTATGTTCATTAATTAAAATGGTTTAAAAGTTTAGAAAAAGTTTAAAAGTTTAAAAAGGAAAAGCATAAATCTGCTTATTGCCATTTATTATTCTTCTCCTTCTCCATCAATTCATTAATTTTTCGTTCTTCCCAATTTTTACCAAGAAATATATTGGGTCCAAAAACAGACAGAAAATGTGATAAAAGTCCGATTCCCCAAAAGAAAGCCGTGAAGAAATTTTCTAATTTAAAATAGCTTTCACCTCGATCAAGATCTTGAATATTGATAATGACAATCATACTATTTATTACAATGTAAACTATCAAATGCGTATAAAAACCTTTAATTTTTTTTACTCTTTTAAGCGCATTTTCATATTGAATTTGTTCGTTTGGTGTCATAATTATTGGTATTTATTTGATCTATTTTTTTCTTCATCCAAGTATTGTTGAATCTTTTGTTCTTCCCAATTTTTGCCCATAAAAGGAAACCAATTGAATACTTTTACTCCGTGAAAAAACAATCCTAAACCCCAACCTAGTAAGGGCCAAAAGAACCAAATATGCGTCGGAGAATATCTTACATTAATACCTATTAACACTAACATTACCAATACAAAAGACAATAGATGTGAATAAAATCCTTTGATTTCTTCCACCTGTTTTTTGGCTTGTTGATATTTCTCAAAATCTAAATTCGAATTCATAATTAGTTCCATTTATTGTTTGGTTCATTTTGTTTGTTCAATATTTCTTGAATTTTCTTTTCTTCCCATGTTTTACCATATCCGAAGGTTTCAAAAGCATGAAAAGTTAAACCCATTCCCCAACCCAACATGGGAAACCAAAACCATTGAAACTTGTGTGGCGAGTTTAGATTTATGATAATTAATATAGGAATTACTACGCAATATGATGCGAGATTTCCGTAAAACCCTTTTAGTTTTTCTACCCTTTCTTTTGCTCTCAAGTAAGAAGTATTTTCGTTGTATGTATTTGATGTTTCCATGATGCTTATTTGTTTTGTTAAAATAGGTAAATAAACTGCAAATGTTGCTGTGTTATCGTCAATCAAGACTTTCCTTTCCGATAGAATTGCGTACCGACTCACAATATTTTGAAGTCCGACACCTTTTCGATCTTGCAAAACCTCTTTCTTTTGCAGATTATTTTCAACTACTAAAAAATTATCTTGTATATAAATTTTAATATGAAGTGGTTTATTTTCGCTAACCACATTATGTTTAATGGTATTTTCCAATAATAATTGCAAGGACAGCGGAACCACTTTGGCGTCGGGATTATCAAAATTTTCAGGTAATTCGAATGTTATGCTATTCTCAAAACGCATTTTCAACAAATTCATATACGTTTTTGCAAAAGCTAATTCTTCTGAAACAGTTACCAACTCTTTGTCTTTTTGTTCTAAAACATAACGGTAAATCTTTGATAATGAAGTGGTAAATCGTTGAGCATTTTCAGGATTTTCTTCGATTAACGAACTTAAAACATTCAAACTGTTAAAGAGAAAATGCGGATCGATTTGATTTTTAAGACTTTCAAATTTTGCATTGGCTGTACCTGCAATAATTTTTTGTTCTTTTACCTTATTTTCTTGGAACGCCTTGTAAAAATGAAACAAATAAATACTTAAAATAATGATGAAAGTAATTATTATTGCTACTACAAAGTTGGCCGGCTTTTCTTTAGAAATGTAATCAGTAAAACTTCTATTTTTTACCGCAACTTCCTCAAAAACTCGCAATAAAAATATAATGAATACGGTGAAAATAAAGGATAAAAATATGTTTGAAACAATTCTAGCTTTAGAGAATTTATCTTTAATAAAATACTGGTCTAATCTAAAATTTAGATACGAATTTACAAATCCTATACTGAAACTATACAAAATTGTAAAGGCAAATGAAATCAAAAGATGAGTATCAAATTTGAACGCATTTCCCAAAACAAAATTTAGTATTTGAATGCCTATAAAAACAATGATTGAAATCTTAAATAGTCGTATAATTTCCTTTTGATAATTCATCTTTACTTGATTTCTAATTATTTACCGCAGTTTTTCAAGGTTTCTTGCGCTCGATCTAAACCCCATGTTGGATGAAACTGTGATTCTGGTTTAAATTTAGCAAATAATTCGATAGATTTTGCAACTTGTTCACACATTGGTTTGGTATCAGTTCCCCAATACTGAGCGCCACCAATTTCAAATTCGGCTTTACCAAAAACAGCTCTTGGATTTTCTGGAGCCAATTTAATTGCTTTATCATACAATGCAATAGTTGAAGCCGATAGTTTCATTCCGTTCGTCATTGGATCTTGAACAATTAATGCCGTATTGATCATGGCTTGCATAATTAGGATTTCTGGATTGTTTGGCGAAATTAATTCGGCTGCATCCAAAGCGGTTTGTGCTTTGTTGATTAAAGCTGTTGCATTTTTAGAATTTGCTGGATTAAAAGCTTCGGTTGTATTTACTAAAGCTACATAATAATTAGGTAACCAATTGGTTTTTTCAACCGATGCAATTCGTTCGAATAAAGCCGAAGCTTCAGTAGCATTTCCTGTTTTCCAAGTTGACAATGCTTTTCCCATTCCCTGTTCAAATTGTTGTGCATTAGCCGATACTACGGCTACTAAAAATACTACTAATGTCGTGATAACTTTGGTCATGATTTCTATTTTTTAAGTTGTTGTTAAATTTTTAAATTGAATCTAATTTTTAATATTGAAATTGATTTTTGATATTGATATTGATATTGAAATTGATATTGAAATTGATATTGATTTTAATTCTGATGTAAAAGTATTTTGTTTAAAGTTCCTGTGAAATTTATACTTACTGAAATGTTGATTTTTTGGGATGAATTGTAAACTACAAGTTATTCAACTGATTGTCCTTTTTATTATCGCTGATAGTCCAAAAGAATCCCACAAAGAAAAATCGATCTGCTGTTGGAACTACTGCCTTTCTTTGAAAAACTCCATTAGCATCTGGTGAATTTGCATATTCATAACCAAACACGTTTTCTGTTCCCAAAATATTGCTAATCGAAATGAATAATATCTTTTGTTGACTCAACAAATAAGCCCAACTCAAGCTCACATTATTGTAATTTTTAGTTTTTCCGTTCATGAAGTTTATTTCATTTGGGTTGTCAAAAGGACGACCCGAATTGAAACTGTAAGACAATCCAACACTCGATTTCCAATCGTCTATCCAATATTTTGTCACTACCGAAAAATTATTTTTAGCAACAAAACTCGGAGTTACTTCGGCTTCATAATTTTTATAATCACGCTTGGTATCGATGTAAGAATACGAAACCCAATATTCTAAATTTTTAATCGATTGATTGTCTCTCCAAAAAACATCCAAACCTTTAGCAAAACCAAATCCGTTGTTGTTATAATTCGAATCGAACTGTGCCGATGGTGTGTCATATTTTACCAAATCTTGGTAATCTTTAAAATAAATCTCAGTTCTAAAGGTGCGTTTGTCTTTGTTATATTGGTAATTCAAAATATAATGCGACGCTTTTTCGTTGGCGAAATCTGAATTAAATTTCAAATAATCTTGTCTCGGTGCTTGCTCAAATTCGCCATAAGCCAACGAAAACTGACTTGCTTTACTCACTTTGTAAGCAATGGAAGTTCGTGGAGAAATGGATGTTTCATCCAACAAATCATTATTTACTGCTCGAACGCCAACTTTCATTGCTAATTTTTTTGAAAAGAAAATATCGGCTTCTGTAAACGCAGCTGCAATATTCGAATTGTAACCTGTTTCATTGGTGATAAACGAATATTTTTCATCAAATTTTGTTATGAAATAGTCAGCACCAAACGATAATTTTACTCTATCCGAAAGCGTTTTTCTCAGTTTTAATTTTAAATGCGAAGCATGTTCTGTGTTATCGATTTTCTGACTATCCAAACCAATTTTGTTGTTTCCTAAACCGTAACTTAAACCCGTTGTTAATTGCCAATTAGAACCAAAACTTCCTTTATATGAAGCGTTTACATAAAGATTATTATTCTTCAAATCTACTCTTGTTTTGGCAACAGAATTGATACTTTCTTGATTTAAATCAAATCGTGATGCGTCAAAAGCAGTGTATAATTTGAATAATCCACGCTCCAACTCATAGCGATAAACTATTTCACCAGAAAGTGACTGAAACGCCTTATTCCAATCCACGTTTTGTGGAACTGCAACTTGATATGGTGCCAAATCAATATAAGCGGTATTAAAAGTAAGCGAACTTTTCTTCCATTTTTGTGTATTTGCCAACCCTAAACCTACAGTCATAAAAGAAATATCGGTTTTGTTTTCGGTTGCCATATCCGTTGTGTTTAAAAGCAAAACACTTGATAATGCTTCACCATATTCGGCAGAATAGCCGCCGGTTGAAAACGAAATCCCACTGAAAAGAAATGGTGAAAATCGGCCGCGAGTTGGTAAATTTTGAGTGGTTGAACCAAAAGGTTGTGCTACACGAATTCCGTCAACATAAGTTTGGGTTTCATCACTTTCGCCACCTCGAACAAATAATCGTCCGCTTTCTCCAACGGTTTGTGTTCCTGGTAACGTTTGCAAAGCCGAAACAATATCACCGTTAGAACCAGCCGTTGTAACTATATCTAGGGGTTTTAGAACCGTGTTTTTGGCTTTATCACCAGCTTCAAAAGTTCCTGCATTGATTACCACAGCATCTAAAGTAGTGACACTTTCTTTCAATTTAATAATTTTATCTTTGTAATTTGCTACATCAATAGTGATTTTATAGGTATCAAATGTCAAAAAAGTTACAACTAATATTTGATTGCCAGAAGTTGCAGTCTGAAAGGTAAACATACCATTTTCATTTGTCGATGCGCCGTCATAAGTGCCATCTAAATAAACATTAGCAGTTGCAATAGGCTTTCCTGATTCATCTACAACTGTTCCCGAAATTGTGTTTTGAGAAAATGCTAAAACTGAAATTAAAAAAATAAATAAAGAGTAAATTGTTTTCATTTTGCTTGTTTTGATGCAGCAAAGTTGCACCAAAGTCTATTTTTAAAAAACTAAATAGTACCCAATTGTAGATTTTGATGGATGAATTGTAAAAAATGAAATTGTAGCACTATATTTATTTAAATTTGTGTTTTCAAACAACCATGCTTGCACTAAATAAAATTCATCATATTGCCATTCTTTGCGCCGATTATTCTAAATCTAAAACTTTTTATACCGAAATTTTAGGCCTTAATATTATTCAAGAAATTTATCGCGAAGCGCGGCAATCCTATAAACTCGATTTGGCATTAAATGGCACTTATTGTATCGAGTTGTTTTCGTTTCCCAATCCGCCAAAAAGACTTTCCAATCCAGAAGCTGCAGGTTTACGCCACTTAGCATTTGAAGTTACAGCTATCGAAAACACTCGTGCTGTTCTTTTATCAAAAGAGTGTTTTTGCGAAAATATCCGAACAGATGAATATACCGGAAAACGATTTTTCTTCATTTACGATCCGGACAATTTGCCTGTAGAGTTTTACGAAATGTAAAGTTTATCAAACTCTCGGTTGCTATTTTTCGTAAATAAAAATATGAAAAACTCAATCAAATTAGCGTTACTACTACTACTTTCATCTTTTTTGCAGGCTCAAAAAATTGATAATATGATTTCTTTTAGAGATATAAAAGATGTAAATTATTTTCGATTCAATTATGAAAACGATTACTTCGGATCTACTGATGAAAATTATACTCAAGGATACAACTTTGAATTGGCATCGCCGAGTTTCAAGAAAAATCCAGTAAACCACTTGTTTTTAAAACCTAAAAATTCTGAATACAAATACGGTTTGTCAATTGAACACATCGGATATACACCTGTCAATATAAAAAGTACCGAAATACAATTGGGTGATCGACCATTTGCCGCAGCGATTATGCTAAAAAGTTTTGCAATTGCTACGGATACTATTCAAAAAACTAGATTTACATCATCACTGAATATTGGTTTAATTGGTCCAGGTGCTTTTGGAAAAGAAATGCAAGTTGGAATTCATGAGGCAACCGGAAATACAATACCTGGCGGTTGGCAAAATCAAATAAAGAATGATGTCGTTTTGAATTATGAAATTAACTATGAAAAACAACTGGTTCGCTATAAAGATTTCTTTTCATTACAATCCTATACAACAGCTCGCTTAGGAACACTTTTCACCAATGTTTCTTTAGGATTTTCAACTACTTTAGGAATAATAAATTCGCCTTTCACTTCGATAAAAAACAAAAATAAATTTCAGGTTTATTTGTTCGGACATCCTACGGTTTCGGCAATTGGATATGATGCAACTTTGCAAGGTGGCTTGTTTAATAACAAAAGTCCATACACGATTTCGACGAATGAAGTTGAACGTGTAACGGCACAATTCAATTACGGAATTGTATTTCAAACCCGGACAATTTTCTTTGAATATTCACTTACACACATAACGCGTGAATTCGAAACTGGACCATCTGCAAAATATGGCGGCATAAAATTTGGTTTTAAATTCTAAAACTAAACTACTTAAAATCTTATCAACAATTCGCAATTCATAATTCATAAATCTAATTAATATTTTACCTTTGAACTCTCAAAAAAAATAAGATTATGGTTTATAAATTTAGAGTAATTCTGGATACTGAAGAAGATATTTTTCGAGATATTGCTATACTTCAAGACGATACTTTAGAAGATTTACACAATGCAATTGTCAATGCATTTGGCTTTGACGGATTAGAAGTTGCTTCTTTTTACACTTGTGATGCGACTTGGAATCAAGAAGATGAAATTCCGATGTTTGATGCAGGCGATGTTCCTGGTGAAAATAAAATCATGAGTGATTACCAATTGTCTGACATTTTGGATACCGAAAATACTAAGATAATTTATGTGTATGATTTTATCAACATGTGGACATTTTTGGTAGAACTTGCTGCCGTTGAAGATGAAGTGGAAACAGGAATAATTTATCCAAATCTTTTATTTTCTCACGGCGAAATGCCAGCCGAAGCAATGGAAAAACATTTTCAAGCCGATTTTGATGAGGAAGAAAGCTATAACGAATTTGAAGACGATTTAGACGAAGACGATCTTGATGCTTTTGGAAGCGATGATAGCTTTGAAGATTATGGATTTGAGGAAAATTGGAATTAAGAGAAAGTTGCTTAGTTTGGAGTAACTAAGTCACTGAGTTTTGATTATATTTGAGTTTACAATCATTTAAAATGAGAACATTTAGAGATTTACTAATATGGCAAAAAGCCATGATTTTAGTTACAGAAACTTACATTATTACCAATACTTTTCCAATAGAAGAACTGTTTGGATTAACCTCACAAATTAGAAGATGTACCATTTCAATACCTAGCAATATTGCAGAAGGATTTGGTAGAGATTCCAACAAAGATTTTTCAAGATTTTTAAATATTGCTATCAGCTAATTATTTGAATTTCAAACGCAAATTGAAATTGCAAAAAATATTAAACACATAACCGACGAACAATTTAAAATTTTATTTGAACTCAGCCGTGAATTAGAAGCTATGATGGTTTCATTTAACAAAAAAGTAAAAGCTAATAGTTAAAAACCTCAGCAACTTAGAATCTCAGCAACTTGTAACCCTTTTTAAAAAATGATCAACTTATTTAACACCCACATAGAAAATCTTTCCATACATAGAGTTGGAAATAAAAGCCGAAACGAAGCCATTTTTTTATCAGAAAATCAGTATTCTTTGAATAATGAAATTCTACCGCTTATTAAAGAATATTTCTTTAAGCCATTTCGTGATAAAGAGGAAAATTATTTTCAGTTTGCACATGAAGTTGATTTGGAGTACAACGAAATGTATAATTTGGCAACACAATTATTCGAAAATCCTTCAAATGTCCATGATATTTCTAAAAAAATAACGCATCATTTGTTTGAGCAATCCAATCATCCGCACATTAAAAACGGAGAAGTTTACATTTCTTATTTAACCAATATTTCTATAGATAACAATATTGTAGATGCTATCGGAATTTTTAAAAGTGAGTTGCGTACCGATTTTTTACAATTTGAAGAAAAGCAAAACAATCTTGAAATGATTCTTCAAGAAGGAATCAATTTGAATAAATTAGATAAAGGTTGTCTTATTTTTAATTACAAAAAAGAAGAAGGTTACAAAATTCTTAGTGTAGACAGCAACCGATATGACGCGCGCTATTGGTTGGAGCATTTTCTATCTGTAGATGCTTTTCAGGATGAAAATTTCATGACTAAAAAGTATTTGAAATTCTGTCAAAGTTTTGCTAAAGACGTGGTTTTCCCAGCAGAAGACAAGAAAGAAGAAGTAATGTTTATGAACCGTGCGGTTAATCATTTTGCCAAAAACGACAATTTTGAAGAAACTACTTTCTTAAATGAAGTTTTAGATAATCCAGATTTAATACCTGAATTTAAAAACTACAAAGTAGATAAAGGCGAAAAATTTAGTATTGAAGACGTTACGAGCTTTCCAATTGCAAACGCAGCGGTAACCGACGCTAGAAAATCGATAAAGAATGTAATTAATTTGGATACAAACATTCAAATAAAATTAGATTTTATCAATCCTGAAAGCGCTGAGAAATTTGTAGAAAAAGGCTGGGACGAAGAAAAACAAATGTATTATTACCTGGTTTATTTCAATAAAGAGAATAAATCATAAATTTAGATAAAAAAAGCTCGATGATATCGAGCTTTTTTTATTTATAAATACAACTTATTTACAAAGGAATATTTCCGTGCTTGCGTTTTGGCAATACAACTTCTTTGTTTTCAAGCATACTGAATGCTTTGATAAGTTTTCTTCTAGTATCTTGTGGTAAAATAACTTCATCTATAAAACCACGTTGTGCCGCTGTATATGGATTGGCAAATAATTCAGCATATTCTGTTTCTTTTTCTAATAATTTTGCTGCTGAATCGGTCGCTTCGCTAATTTCTTTTTTAAATATAATTTCACTTGCACCTTTTGCACCCATAACAGCAATTTCTGCTGTTGGCCAAGCAAAATTCATATCGGCGCCAATATGTTTAGAATTCATAACATCATACGCTCCGCCGTAAGCTTTTCTTGTAATTACGGTAACTCTTGGAACTGTTGCATCGCTTAAGGCATAAAGTAATTTGGCTCCATGAACAATAATTCCGTTCCATTCCTGATCGGTTCCAGGTAAAAAACCAGGAACATCCACTAAAACCAAAAGTGGAATGTTAAAGCAATCGCAAAAACGAGTAAATCTTGCAGCTTTTACCGAACTATTTACATCTAAAACACCTGCTAAAAAAAGTGGTTGATTGGCAACAATTCCGATACTTCTGCCTCCTATTCTAGCAAATCCAACTATAATGTTTTCGGCATAATTTTTATGAATTTCGTAAAATGTTTCTTCGTCGATAATACCTGCAATAACATCGTGCATGTCGTACGGCTTATTGGCATTTTCTGGAACAATTGTATTGAGTTGTTCCCGAATTTCATCTCCTAAAACATAAGGCAATTTCGCTGGTTTCTCTTTATTGCTTTGAGGTAAATAACTCAATAATTTTTTGATATCTTCCAAACATTCCACATCATTACTTGAAGTGATATGCGCTACACCCGATTTTGTAGAATGTGTACTCGCTCCTCCAAGTTCTTCTGAAGTTACAGTTTCATTGGTAACAGTTTTCACCACATTTGGACCAGTTACAAACATATAACTGCTGTCTTCCACCATCATTGTAAAATCGGTCATGGCCGGAGAATAAACCGCACCACCAGCGCATGGTCCCATTATTGCAGACAATTGCGGAATTACACCACTAGCCTGAACATTTCTATAAAAAATATCGGCGTAACCACCAAGAGATCGAACTCCTTCCTGAATTCTTGCTCCACCAGAATCATTTAAACCAATCATTGGCGCATTATTTCTAACCGCCATGTCCATAATTTTACAAATTTTTTCGGCATGCGTTTCTGACAATGCACCTCCAAAAACGGTAAAATCTTGTGCGAAAATATAAACTAATCTACCGTGAATTGTTCCATAACCAGTAATAACTCCGTCACCAAAATATACTTCCTTCTCCATTCCAAAATCGGTAGTTCGATGTGTAACCAAAATACCAATCTCTTCAAATGAACCTTCGTCCATTAGATAAGTAACTCGTTCTCTTGCTGTTAATTTTTTCTTTTCGTGTTGTTTAGCAATACGTTTTTCGCCACCACCTAAATGTGCTAAGGCGATTTTATCGTTCAATATTTTTATCTTGTCTTGCATAATTTACTGATTTGGTAATCTAACAATGTTTTGATCATTTACATACTGTTGCAACGCTATTAACGCAGCAATATGCGCTTCTTTATGATGATCAACTTTTAATAATTCGCTGTCATAGTAATTTTTAACAAAATGGGTGTCAAATTTTCCTGAGCGAAATGCTTCGTGTTCACAAACAAATTTTCCGAACGGTAACGTAGTCTCAACACCTTTTACATGGTAATTTGAAATAGCTTTTATCATTAATTGAATGGCTTCTTCACGAGTTTGACCATAAGTAATTAATTTGGCCAACATTGGATCGTAATATATTGGAATATCCATTCCTTGCTCAAAACCGTTATCAACACGAATTCCTTCTCCAACTGGCAATTGATATACATCTAGATGTCCAACACTCGGTAAAAAATCATTTAATGGATCTTCAGCATAAACTCGTAGTTCCAACGCGTGCCCTTTTATATGTAAATCTTCCTGTTTTAATTGTAATTTTTCACCTCGAGCAACTCGAATTTGCAATTCTACTAAATCAGTTCCAGTTATTAATTCAGTTACTGGATGTTCTACTTGCAAACGCGTATTCATTTCCAAAAAGTAGAAATTTAAATTCTCATCTAATAAAAATTCGACCGTTCCAGCACCAAGATAATCACAGGATTTAGCAACTAAAACCGCAGCTTCTCCCATTTTTTTTCTAATCTCTGGAGTCAAGACTGATGATGGAGCTTCTTCTACAACCTTTTGATGACGTCGTTGAATGCTGCATTCTCTTTCGAATAGGTACAAGATTGTTCCGTGGCTATCGGCCATTATTTGAATCTCGATGTGCCTTGGTGATGCAACATATTTTTCAATAAAAACCGAACCATCTCCAAAAGCAGAAGTAGCTTCGCTTATGGCACGATTCATTTGTGATTCGAATTCGGCTTCGTTTTCTACCACACGCATTCCTTTTCCGCCGCCGCCAGCAGAAGCTTTTATCAAAATTGGAAAACCAATTTCAGTTGCAACTTCTTTAGCTTTTGCAATATCAGTTATGGCTTTATCATAACCAGGAACCATTGGAATATTGTACGCTTTTACAGCCTCTTTAGCAGCAAGTTTGCTACCCATAATGTGTATTGCCTTCGATTTTGGTCCAATGAAAATGATGTTATTTTTTTCGGCTTTTTCGGCAAATTCGGCATTCTCGCTCAAAAATCCATAACCTGGATGAATGGCGTCTACATTTAATGATTTCGCAACTTCTATAATTTTATCTCCTAATAAGTACGATTGATTGGAAGGTGATTCTCCTATCCAAACCGCTTCATCGGCAAATTTTACATGAGGTGCATTTCTATCGGCAGTTGAGTAAACGGCAACTGTTTTTATACCCATTTTTTGAGCAGTTTTCATTACTCTAATGGCAATTTCTCCTCTATTGGCAACTAATATTTTTTTCATTTTTTACTCGAATTCAATTAATAATTGACCTTTATCAACCGCAGCACCTTTTTCCATACTAATAGATTTTATGATTCCATTTCGTGGAGAAAGAATACTGTTTTCCATTTTCATGGCTTCCAAAATCAGTAAATTATCATTTACTTTTACTTCTTGTCCAACGGATACACTAATTTCCAAAATCAATCCAGGCATTGGTGCTTTGATGGAATTTATTTGCTTAGAAGCGCCAACTTCAAAACCCATTTCTTTAATTAAAACATCTAAATCGGTAGCAATAGCAACGTGATACGTTGAACCATTAACTTTTACTGAATACTTTCGATGAAGAAAATCAGAAGTAGTAATTTCAACTTCATAAGGTTTGGCATCTTCTAAAACATGAAATTTGTTGGCTTCAATAGAAACCGAATCGAGTTGTGAAATAGCTTCTTTATCAATATCAAATTGAAAAGTATCATTCACAGTAATATTAAAATGATTACCCATAAATTAAATTTAAGTGAATGTAAAAATAAGTAAAAGAAAACGTTTTCGTAAAAATTTTAGAAACGAATTTGGTAAATTGATATAGCTAAAAAAAATTATAACACCAATAATCCGAAATCTCGTAAAGTTTCAATAGGTTTGGCATACCAAAACAATTCGAAATCTTCAAAAGTAGTTTCAAAACTATTTTTTAGTTGAGAAAATGTAACTTTATTATGGTTTGAAACTGAAATATCGGACAGAGTTGAAATCAACCAAAGTGCTTTTTCCTGTTCTAAATTGATTTCAAAAGATTGACGCTTGTCATGAAAAGTTAGTTTCATCATGTTCCAAGAAGAACCTTTTTTAGATTTTGTAAAAATTTCTTGTGAAGGTGTTCCTCCAAGCCATACAATTCTTGCAGAAGGTTTTATACTGAAATCTGGCTCTTTTTGAAGTGTATTATAAATGAATTCAGGATTGATTTTGGTATTAGGAATTTTAAAATCGAACCAATCTTTTAACGGAAAATCAAATCCAATTCCGTGCATAAAATTGAACAAGGATTTCTTTAAACCAAAGCTGAATTTGTCGTGATTGATTCCAGTTTTATCGGTGAAAGCAACATCATTATTTGCGAAAGTGATTTCATTTTTCTCAGCAATTACACCAAAATCATCTGGAAACATGCCTACCGGCGAATGCGCAGTCATGGCAAATTGATGCCAAAAACCACTTTGTAAAACTCCTAATTCAAATAATTGACGCACCATTTCAAGACTATCTACAGTTTCCTGAACCGTCTGCGTTGGATAGCCGTACATTAAATAAGCATGCACCATTATTCCGGATTCGGTCAAATTTCGTGTCACTTGCGCTACTTGCTCTACAGTAACTCCTTTTTTAATTAATTCCAAAAGTCGATCTGATGCCACTTCCAAACCGCCAGAAACTGCAATGCAACCTGATGCTTTTAGTAAAATACATAAATCTTTACTGAAGCTTTTCTCAAACCTAATGTTGGTCCACCAAGTTACCGCCAGATTTCTACTTAAAATTTCTAAAGCGACTTCTTTCATTAACGCTGGTGGCGCAGCTTCATCTACAAAATGGAAACCGTTTTCGCCAGTTTGAGCAATCAATTCTTCCATTCTGTCAACCAAAAGTTTCGCCGCTACTGGTTCGTATAATTTAATATAATCTAAAGAAATATCGCAAAAAGTACATTTGCCCCAATAGCAACCGTGCGCCATGGTGAGTTTGTTCCAACGTCCGTCGCTCCACAAACTGTGCATTGGATTGGCAATTTCTATTACCGAAATGTATTTATCTAAAAGTAAATCAGAATAATCTGGAGTTCCAACTTGTGCTTGCTTGTAATCGTGCTTTAACGTATTATTTTTATAAACAACCTTATTGTTTTCCAATAAAAATGTGCGTTTAAACTCGTCTGAATTTGGATTTTGCATATTGAAATATAGCAATTCCACAGGAAGTTCACCATCGTCTAACGTTATAAAATCTAGGAACTCAAAAACGCGTTCGTCTTTTAAATCACGTAATTCTGTATTAGGAAATCCACCACCCATAGAAATTTTGATATCGGGAAAATTGGCTTTAATGAATTGCCCGCAACGAAAAGCGCTGTAGAGATTTCCTGGAAACGGAACCGAAATTAGCACCAATTTAGGATTGACTTCATTTATTCGTTTATCTAAAATTCTAAGCGAAATTTTATCAATAAATGTCAGGTCTTTATTAAGTTCTGAATACATTTCGTCGAACGAATTGGCACTTCTACCCAAGCGTTCGGCATATCTAGAAAAACCAAAATTGGCATCGACACATTCTACAATAAAATCGGATAAATCTTCCAGATATAAAGTAGCCAAATGCTTTGCTTTGTCTTGAATTCCCATGTTTCCGAAAGCCCATTCCATATCATCTAGTTGCTCGAAACGAGCGGCTTCTGGCAGAAAATTATCTTGACAAATTTGCCTAGCTAGAGTAGGATTTTTTCCTTGAAGAAATATAATTACAGAATCAATTGTTTTTAAATATTCGTTTTTAAGCGCAAAAATTCGTTGTGCATTTGGACTTAAAACAGTCGAATTTTCTACTTCAAAAATGGCTGTTAAACCTTCTTTCGAAAACAATTCCAAAATTACCTCGATACCCAAATCCATTTGAAATCCTGAAATATTTTTGGTATTCAAAAAACCTTTAATATAAGCCGTTGCCGGATATGGCGTATTGAGTTGTGTAAAAGGTGGCGTTATTAATAGTAGCTCTTTCAATGGAAAAATTTTTACAAAAGTACTCTAAATTAAGATAAAATGATACTCTTCAGAATATTTGATAATTATAGAAATTGAAAGTATGTTCGGTGAAAATTAATGAAAATTTAAACAAGAGTTTACGTATTAAATTAATATTCGATTCTTAGATGAATTTCTACTTTAATTGAAAGTTATCAAAATAAATTTGATTAGTTTTACAGCCATACTATCATTCTAATCTCTATGGGAAATAAACTACTCATTATCATTTTACTTTCAGTTATTTTAAATGGTTACTCTCAAAACGTACCTGTTTCTACTAAAATTATCGAAGATAAAAAAGGGAAAATCATTACCAATGACGACGAAAAAAAAATCTTTTTATCAAAATTAAAAAGCCATAAAGAAAAAGAAATTAAAGACCTTTCAATTGCTAAAGTAAATCAAACGGCAGTAGAAATATGCACAAATGGTGGTTTTGAGCAGTATGAAACAGTGAGTGGTTCCTTAAAATTAAAAAATTTTTTGTATACTATCGGAGATCCTCCAGGACCAACAGAGTGTAAGTCTATTACAAACACCGCAAATTCTTACATTGATCTTTACGATCCAAACAATACAGATGTTATGGCAACAACTGTACCTGCCAATATTATAGATCCATATATAGGAAATATAAATGCTTTTAACCAATATGCTCTAAAAATAAATTATACAAATTCATCTACCTATGGTTCTATAGTACAAGGAAAGAGATACAAAACTAATAATGAAAATTTTCTAAAATTCAATTATAAGGCAGTTTTAATGACTGTTTACGATACTGGACATACTGATAATCAACCTTTTGTGAAAGCTAGAATTATTAACTCGTCAGGAACGGTTGTAAATGAATTTTGCTTGGTTGGAGATGAAAATAACTGCATTTTTACGGTAATTCCCGATTCAAGTTCTCCAATTTTATTCACAGCCAATTGGCAGTCTGGATTGTTAGATATTTCATCGATACCTAACAATGAGGAGTTTACAGTTGAATTTATGGCATCTCGTTGCGGTTTTGGTGGTCATTTCGGTTATATGTATGTAGATGATGTCTGTTTACTTCAATCCAATGAAAATTTTCAGGGTTCTATAGAATTAAATCCATTAAACAAAGTATGTCCAAATTTACCAATAAATGTTTGTGGAACGTACACAGTACCAAATTCTGGTGGCATTACTGCAACTCTAGGAACCATAACATTAAATATTTATAATAGCTCTGGATTATCAGTGTATAGCACTACTACAACTTCAAGTTTAGACTTAGTAAATAAACAATTCTGTTTTACGCTAAATCCAGCTAATTTTCCGAACGTTACCAATGCAAATTATAATATCGGTGTTAGTGCCACGTATAATTTAACTGGAAATACAGCTTGTGGGAGTACTGTACTTAATCCCGCAAATGATGCAGATGCAAATGTTGGATGGGATATTTCCTTTCAAAATTGCTCGGCAAGCTGTAACTTTGAGGTACAAACTACTAAACTATCCTTGTGTGATGCAAATCATGATGGAATAGAAATTTTTAATTTAAGTAATGCCAATGCAAATATTGTTACTTCTACAACAGGTCTTACATTTAGTTATTTTACTAACTTTAATGATGCAAATGCAAATACCAATTCGATAGCGAATAGCACTAGTTATAGCAGCTCGAGTACAACACTATACGTTCGAGTAACTCAAAACGCTACTTGCTTTAGAATTATTGCAATTACTTTAGAAGTGCGAAATCCTAATGTAAACATAACTGGTATTTTAAATGTATGTTCTGGTAGTACAATCTTGACAGCATCAGAAGGAGTTTCTTATTTATGGAGCACAGGAGCAACAACGAAGAATATCTCTGTATCTACAATTGGAACCTATTCTGTAACTGTTACAGATGCAACTGGTTGTAGCAACAGCAGCTCAGTTACAATTGGAGCTTCACAAATTGCAACGACTCCAAATGTAACGATTACTCAACCAAGTTGTTTTTCAGCAACTGGAAGTATTCAAATAACGACCCTTGCTGCAGAATATAGTTTTAATAATGGTACTACGTGGGTAACAAATCCAATATTAAATAATTTAAGTCCTGGAGTCTATAATGTAAAAATAAAAACTGTAAATAATTGTATTTCATTTCCCCTGGCAGTAACAATAAACGCAGCTCTTACCTCGTATCCCAATTTTAACTCTACAAACCCAGCATTTTGTGGTGACTTTGGAACTATTACAATTACTACTTCTGCGCCATTTTACAGTTTTGATGATGGTGTAACTTGGGTAACGAATCCTATTGCTACCAATTTACCAAATGGCACCTATAAAATCAGAACAAAAGATGCACAAGGATGTATATCAAATTTCAATACTGTCTTAATAAATAGCGTTACGTTAGAAACTCCAACATTTACAGTAATAAATCCAGCTTGTGGTGCAGATGGAAGCTTAACCATAAACACTGTTTCCGATTTTTACACATTTAATGGAGGAACAACTTGGGTCACAAGTAATGTATTAACCAATTTAACGTCGGGTAGTTATTCGTTGGCAATAAAAAATAATTTAGGTTGTACATCACAATACACTAATGCTTACATTAATGACTTACAAGATACCTATCCTGCCGTAAGTACAGTCCAACCCATTTGTGGAACTGGTGGTAGTATTGCTATAACTACAATTTCAAATTTTTATAGTTTTGATAACGGTGCAACATGGGTAACAAATAATATTGCTACAAATCTTCCACCTGGTCAATACATAATTAAAGTAAAAAACGCAAACGGTTGTATTTCTCTTTCCAATAGTATTTATTTATATACACCAACTTTACAAAATCCAATTATTGACTTAATTCAGCCTCAGTGTGGAACAAATGGAACAATTACTGTAAACACATTGTCAGATTTTTATAGTTTTGATGGAGGTACTACTTGGGTTACAAACAACGTTATGAGTTTACCACCTGGGAATTATCAAGTAATGGTAAAAAATAATATTGGCTGCACTTCTAGTCCTACCTACACCAATTTAAACGAACCTTCATTACCAACACCACTTTTTACAGTAGTGCAACCACTTTGCGGAAATACAGGAAGTATCACTATTAACACAGTAGCTGCTTTTTATAGTATAAATGGAGGAAATACCTGGGTTACCAATTCTGTTTTTAATAATTTATCTGGTGGATACTATTACATTAGAATAAAAAATAATCTTGGATGTATTTCAGATTACACTGGTGTTACTTTAAATACAACCTATTTGCCTCAAGCAACTTATACTTACACAAATCCATATTGCGGATATGTCGGCAATATCACATTTACTTCATCGGCTGCATTTTATAGCATTGACAATGGAGCTACTTGGTCAACAAATCCTGTGTTTAATAATTTACAATCCAACTTTTACTATCTAGTTGTAAAAGATAGCTCTGGATGTATTTCAAACTCAATTTCAGTTTATTTAAATTCTAATTATTTAAATAACCCAAACTTCACATCTAATTTTTCTTGTACAACTAATACCGGAACAATAACAATAACATCAACTGCCTTTCAATATAGCATAGATGATGGAATTACTTGGTCGTCAAATGCAATATTTTCAAATCTTTCTTCTGGATATTATTATATTAAAATTAAAAATAATGCAGGCTGTACATCTAATTATGAATCTTTTTATTTGGGTGGTACTTTACCGAATCCTTCATTTACAAAAGTTCAACCTTTGTGCGGTGTTAATGGCAGTATTACAGTAACTACTGTAGCACCATTTTATAGTATCGATGGTGGAAATACATGGGTAACCAATCCTGTGTTTAATAATTTGGCACCTGGAACTTATTACGTAAAAATCAAAAATTCATCTGGTTGTCAATCCTACACAAGTTATGTTGAACTTGAACAACCTTATATTCCAAATCCAAATTACACTATTACTCAACCTACATGCGGAATAGGTGGAATTATTAATATTACTACTACAGCTGCACAGTATAGCATAAATAATGGCGTTAATTGGCAAACAAGTCCTAATTTTTCAAACTTAACTGAAGGGTATTATACTATTGTAATAAAAAACAGTCAAAACTGTATTTCACAAGGGTTTTCTGTTTACATAAACACCTATTACCTACCAAATCCTAATTTTACAATTGTGCAACCTAGTTGTGGGAGTAATGGTAGTATTTCCATTGCAACTACAGCTGCAGAGTACAGTTTTAACGGAGGAACTACTTGGGTTACCAATCCTGTTTTATCTAATTTAACTTCAGGATATTACAATATCAGAATAAAGAATAGTCAAGGATGTACTTCAAATCCAAATTCAGTTTACGTCAATATTATTCAATTTTATTTACCAACACCACTTGTAACAATACAACAACCATCTTGCGGAAACAATGGAAATATTACCGTTTTAACCACTTCAGATTTTTACAGTTTTGATAATGGTGCTACTTGGACAACCAATCCAATTTTGTTAAACCCTGCTCCAGGATACTATTATGTTAAAATCAAAAATAATTTAGGTTGTACGTCTCTTGCGCAATATTCTTACGTGAACTCATTTTATTTACCATCACCAAATGTAACAACTACACAACCAACATGCAGTAATCCAACAGGAACTATTAAAATAAATACGCCTGCAGATCTATACAGTTTTGATGACGGAACTACTTGGACAATCAATTCAATATTAACTAATGTCTCAGTAGGAAGTCATTATGTAAAAATTAAAAATTCATTAGGATGCGAATCTAATAGTACATATGTTTACATTCAATCTCCACCATTTATTCCTACAGCACCTTCGGTAATTGTAACACAACCTTCTAGCTGCGGAACTACTGATGGAGCCATAACCATAACCACTACAGCAAGTGAATATAGTTTTAATGATGGAGCAACATGGACAACCAATCCAACTAAAATTAATTTAGCCGCTGGGACTTATAATATTAAAATAAGAAATAACTCTTTTCAATGTGAATCAGCAACTTCCGTTGTCAATCTTACTTCAGGCGTAACAATCGCTTCACCAAGTTTTACGGTATCAAATCCTGGTTGTAATAACTTAAACGGATCAATAACCATTACTACTCCAGCATCCTATTACAGTTTTGATAATGGATTTACCTTTGTGAATTCAAACACGAAAAGTAATTTGCCACCTGGAGTCTATCAATTAAAAATAAAAAATGCAGCTGGTTGTATATCTAGTTCAATTTCTGCAACAATAGTTAATTCCGCTAATCTTGCCTCACCAAGTTTTACTGTTTCACAACCAAATTGTACCTCTTCTACAGGTTCAATTACTATAACAACAAACTCAACTCTTTATAGTTTTGATAATGGTGTAACATTTACATCTTCAAACATTCAAAATGGGTTAAGCAACGGAAATTATTTAATTAAAATAAAAGATGCAACAGGTTGTTTATCCGATGTAAGTGTAGTGACTATAAATACAGCACCAATCACGCCAAACGCTCCTACAGTATCTATTGCTCATCCTTTAAACTGTACAACTGCGACCGGAATAATTACAGTTACTACTACTGCAACACTATTTAGTTTTGATAATGGATTAACATGGAGTTCATCTAATGTTTCAACTCCATTAGTTTCTGGTACTTATCAAGTTCTTGTGAAAGAATCTACATCAGGATGTCCTTCAGTGCCAACAACTGCTGTAATTAATAATCCTCCAAATTCGCCAGCGCCACCTACTATTGTAATTACACAACCATTGTCTTGTGTAAATCCGTTTGGAACCATAAGCATTACTAGCACTGCTTTCGAATATAGCTTTGATAATGGACTGACCTATACAAATAATCCGAACTCTTTACCCTTAGCCGTTGGAAGTTATGAGATAAAGGTTAAAAACAGTTCAAATTGCGAATCAAGTGCGGTAACTGCTGTCATTGATGCTCCAAATGATTATCCAATTGCGCCTCAATATACTATAATTCAACCTGATTGTATTACTAGTACGGGTTCGATTTCAATATCGACATCAGCCACTTCCTATAGTTTTGATGATGGAGTAAGTTGGACAACAAATCCTATTATGACCAATTTACTTCCTGGCACTTATAAATTAAAAATTAAAAATGCTTTGGGTTGTAATTCTCCTTTTAGTAATGCAGTTGTTGTGCCTTTTACAAACTTTCCTACATCACCAACTTTAGTCGCATCACAAACATTCTGTATTCAAGAAAATGCAACTATAAACGACATTATTATTTCTGGTACAAATATAAATTGGTATGATGCTTTAACTGCTGGAAATGTAATTCCAAATTCAACAAATTTAGTTAACGGCACTACGTATTATGCTTCACAAACTATTAGCGGTTGCCCAAGTTTAAGAGTTCCTGTTACCATTACAATTCAAAATACGATGGCACCAACAGGAGCTTCAAATCAAGTATTTTGTTCGACTGCAAATCCAACTTTAAATACTATCCCTTTAACAGGAACATCATTAAATTGGTATGCAACTAATTCAAGTTCGACCATTTTACCAATTTCAACTTCATTGGTTGACGGAATGACCTACTTTGCAACACAAACAATTAACGGATGTGAAAGCGTTACTAGATTTCCAGTCACCGTTGGTTTAATAACCTCATTAAATGCCAATAATTATTCTCAATCATTTTGCGATGACTTGAATGATGGTTCAGAAATTGTAAATTTATCTAATTATAATTCAAATTTTGTAGCTTCAACTTCGGGTATGACTTTTTCATATTACTCGTCATTTTATGATGCCGAAAATCAAGTTATAGCCAACCAATTAAACACCAATTATAGCTTGTCACTAGGCTCAACAATTGTATATGTAAGATTAGATTCTACAAATGGTTGCCACCAAATAGTGGAATTAAATTTGTCATTGTATCAAACACCTATAATTTTAATTAATGATGTAATGCCAATTTGTAAAGCGAGTAGTATAGTTGTAGATGCTGGCACAGGTTTCAATAGTTATTCTTGGTCAACTGGAGCAACTAGTCAATCAATTACAATACTAACTCCCGGAAACTATTCTGTAACCGTTACAAAAAATTATGGTACAATAATATGTTCCTCTGTAAAAGCATTTACTGTGGTTGAATCAGAAATTGCAACAATTACATCAATCGAAATAGAAGATTGGACCGATACAGAAAATGTAATTGAGGTTTTAACCGCTATCAATGATAACTACCTATATTCACTTGATGGAATAAATTATCAAACAAGCAATACGTTTAACGGATTGGCAAGTGGTTTTTATACTGTTTACGTAAAAGACGAATGTGGCATTGTTGCCGAAGATATTGTATTGCTAAATTATCCTAAGTTTTTTACTCCTAATGACGATGGTTTTAATGATTTTTGGAGAATTAAATTTTCGCAATTTGAACCTAATATATCCGTTACAATTTTTGACAGATTTGGAAAAATTATCAAAATTTTAAATAAAAATTCTGTTGGTTGGGATGGTACTTATAAAGGAACAATGATGATTTCTGATGATTATTGGTTTGTAGTAAAAAGAGAAAACGGAAGAGAACATCGAGGCCATTTTACATTAAAAAGATAAACCTTAATTCAAAGTTAAAGCAAATTCAATTAGCAAAATTTTAAGTATTTTTGTAAAAAATTAAACCATGCCAACCTACTGTATTAACTATCAAGAATCTGGATATTTTTCAAAGATTATTACTGACTATTTAGATGAAAAATCCGAGTTAAAACAGTTTTACAATAGATTTCCAAAACTTGAAAATTTTGAAGCACAAATTATTGAAAAAGCTGAAAATTTCAATATAAACGATAATTTAAATCGGCAGATTCTAGTTTCGGAATTAGAACGACAATATGCAGATTTAGATGCTTCTCTAAGTACTTTAAACAACCTAAAACTTTTAAACAATACCACTACTTTCACCATTACTACTGGTCATCAGCTGAATTTGTTTACTGGACCTTTATACTTTTTGTACAAAATTGTTTCAACTATAAATCTTACTAAAGAGTTAAAACATAAATTTCCTCACTATGATTTTGTCCCTATTTATTGGATGGCAACAGAAGATCATGATTTTGAAGAAATAAATTATTTTAATTTTAAAAATAAAAAAATCAGCTGGAATCGTGAAAGTTTTGGACCAGTTGGAAGACTTTCTACTGATGAAATTGAAGAAGTATTTACACTTTATGAAGAGGTTTTAGGAATAGGAACAAATGCAGAATTTCTTAAAAATCTTTTCAGAAAATCGTATTTAGAACATTCCAACCTTGCTGACGCAACTAGATATTTAGCCAACGAATTGTTTAAAAATGAAGGTTTGGTAATTGTTGATGCTGATAATCGCGAACTGAAAAAACTATTCATTCCATACGCTAAGGAAGAATTACTGCAACAAACTTCGTTTAAAAAAGTTACAGAAACCAATACCCAATTGGAAACTTATAAAATTCAAGTTAATCCGAGGGAAATTAATTTATTTTATATTGAAGACAATCTGAGGGAACGAATAGTTTTTGAAGATGAAAAGTATAAAATAAACAATACAAAAATAGCCTTTACTGAAGCTGAAATTTTGGAGCAATTGGAAAACTTTCCTGAAAAATTTAGTCCAAATGTAATTCTGCGAACGTTGTATGAAGAAGTAATTTTGCCAAACTTGTGCTATATTGGCGGCGGTGGCGAATTGGCTTACTGGCTGGAATTAAAATCTAATTTTGAAGCTAATAATGTTACATTTCCGATGTTATTATTAAGAAATTCGGTGGTTTTAGCAACTCAAAAACAAGTTGAAAAAGCGGATAAATTGGAATTGTCTTGGAAGAATTTATTCTTAAATCAACAGGAATTATTTACCCAAAAAACAAAGGAATTTTCAGAGTTTAAAATTGACTTTTCAGAGCAAAAAGAAGTTTTGCGAATGCAATTTGAAAAGTTAAAAGAAATTGCTGATAAAACTGACAAATCGTTTTCTGGAGCAGTAAAAGCTCAAGAAGTTAAGCAAATTAAGGGCTTAGAAAATTTAGAAAAACGATTATTAAAAGCTGAAAAACGTGTTCATGCCGAAAGTTTGGAACGCATTATTTTGCTACAAAACGAGTTGTTTCCTAATCAGAGTTTGCAGGAACGAAAAGCGAATTTCAGTGAATTTTATTTAGAATTTGGACCTGAATTAATAACTAAATTACTTGATGAATTGAAACCGCTTAGTCAGGAATTTAAAGTGGTTGTATTGTAATTGTTAACAAAAAGTGGTTTCCTAAATAGCCCTGATTGCAGTGGAAATCGTTTTCTTTTTCTTAAAAAAAGAAAATATTGAAACGGAAAGCAGGAATTGCATAACTAAAAATGCCCAAACCATTTGCTCCAAATAATACTAGTATAACAACTTCAGATTAAATTATTATATTTTAAACAAAAAAGCTTACTTTTGCACGCAAATTAAAAACATATAAAAAAATGGCTACAAATAGAACATTTACAATGATTAAGCCCGATGCTGTTGAAAACGGACACATTGGTGGAATTTTAAATATGATTACTGAAGGTGGTTTCAAAATTGTTTCTTTGAAATTAACACAATTAACTGTTGCTGATGCGCAAGCTTTTTATGCTGTTCACGCGGCAAGACCTTTTTATGGTGAGTTGGTTGAATTCATGTCTCGTGGACCAATTGTGGCTGCAATTCTTGAAAAAGAAAATGCTATCGAAGATTTTAGAAACTTAATTGGTGCTACTAATCCTGCTGATGCTGCTGAAGGAACTATTCGTAAAAAATACGCAACTTCTATCGGAGAAAATGCCGTTCACGGTTCAGATTCTGATGAGAATGCTGCTATTGAAGGTGCTTTTCACTTTGCTGGAAGAGAGCAATTCTAATATTAGATTTTAGATATCTGATAGTAGATATCTTAAAATAAAAAATCTCGTTTCTTAACCGAAACGAGATTTTTTATTTATTTAAAATTTAAATCTATCTTAAAACAACCGAAGATACAATGTCTTTTCGCAATTCTTCGTTGATCATTTTAATAATTTTGTCTTTTCCGTAACTTAGCTCTTCACGCAAAACTGCTGATGAAAGTTTTACATATAACGTACTTCCTTTTAAAACAACTTCTTGGGTATAACTGTTTACACCATTACCCATAAGGTTTTTCCAAGCTTGTTCTACATCAATTTTATCCATGCCGCTTTCTAATTTATTGACTACAATAAACTGCTTTAAAACATCGGATATCGAACTTTCATTACCGCTTCTTTTTGCCATTATTTTAAAGAAAATGGTGTTTGTCTTTTATAGTGATATTCTAATTTGTCAGCATTTTTTAATACTAAACTTGAATCTTTTAGCGTTATTATTTGCTCTTTCCATTTGGAATAGGCTGTTGTATAATTGATGAAAAATATTCCACTAGAATCAGAAATCACAATATTCTCTTTGACATTGTTGATTAAATACTTACCATCAAGCTGCGGATATACTTTTTTACGAAAGCCTTTTTTATCTTTCAGTTCAAAATAATCAATCGATTCATTTACCTTATATTCTTTTTTTTCTCCGTCGGGCAAAAGTACTTTTTCAATCTCCCAATACCCATTTATTTTAGGCAAATCTTCTTGTTTAATCTTTTGATTACAAGAGATTAACGTTAAGAACGTTGCAAAAACTACTATTATTTTTTTCATGACTTAAATAAAATTGAAAATTACAATTTATTTTAATGAATAAAAACTATTTTTGATTAAACCTTTTTGAATTTAATAAGTCAAAATAGAAAATTTACTCCTATGAAAAAATATTTTACTTTGCTTGTTATATCAGTGGTATTATTCGGATGTAGTTCTGATTCAACTTCTGAAGACACACCACCAATAGCAGAAGAAACTATGTATTTTCCACCAAATGATGGAAGTACTACTTGGGAAACTAAGTCAATAGCAGATTTAAGTTGGAATCAAAGTGCTGTTCAACCTCTTGTAGATTATTTGACCTTAAAAAATTCTAAATCTTTTATGATTCTGGTAAACGGACGGATTGTTATGGAAACTTATATGAATGGCCATACAGCAACAAGTCCGTGGTATTGGGCAAGCGCTGGTAAAACATTAACATCAACAGTTACAGGAATTGCTGAACAAGAAGGTTTGATAAATACTAGCAATAAAGTTTCTGATTATCTTGGAACAGGTTGGACTAGTGCGCCATTGGCAAAGGAAAATCTTATCACTTGTAAGAATTTATTAAGTATGAATTCGGGTTTGAATGATGCTTTGGGAGATGATGTTTCGCCAGCCAATTTGCAATATACAGCCGATGCAGGAACACGATGGGCTTACCACAATGTTTATGTGAAACTCCAAGATGTTGTTGCAGCTGCAAGCGGACAATCTTGGCCCAATTATTTTAATGTAAAACTGAGAGATAAACTCGGAATGAGTGGAGCTTGGATTGATTCAGGTGCTTCTGGTGACTTAAGCGTATATTGGAGTACAACTAGAAGCATGGCTCGTTTTGGATTAATGATTTTAAATAAAGGAAAATGGAACGGAACAACAATTTTAAACGAAAATTATTTTAATCTTGCAACCAATACTTCTCAAAACATAAATCTAGGATATGGCTATTTATGGTGGCTAAATGGCAAATCAAGTTATCATTTACCTCAAACACAGCTTACTTTTCAAGGAAGTATTATTCCAAATGCTCCCAATGACATGTTTATGGCTTTGGGGAAAAACGATCAAAAAATATATGTAATTCCTAGCAAAAAGATGGTGATTGTTAGAATGGGTGATGCAGCCGATGATGTAAATTTAGCTCTATCTGACTTTGATGAAACACTATGGCAAAAAATAAATGCGTTATATCAATAACGCATTTATTTTTAGCTCTTTCTACTTGTAAATTTAATTATAGCCCAAATAAAAAGTATAAAAAACAGTAACTGCAAAAACATTGCTGTATTGGCTGAATATTTTTCAATAAATTTAGAAATTACTTCTAAAATAATACTGACTATCAGTAAAGCTAAAGGTGGAATGTTTTTTAAATAAAGTAGTATTTTACTCATAAATTTCTATTTAAAGAAAGAATCTACAAACTCATATTTATTGAAAACCTGAAGATCTTCAATACCTTCACCAACACCAATGTATTTTACTGGAATTTTAAACTGATCTGAAATACCTATAACCACACCACCTTTTGCAGTTCCGTCCAATTTGGTTACTGCTAAACAGGTTACTTCGGTTGCAGCGGTAAATTGGGTTGCTTGCTCAAATGCATTTTGACCAGTTGAACCATCGAGAACCAACATAACGTCGTGCGGTGCATCTTCTACAACTTTTTGCATTACGCGTTTTACTTTAGTCAATTCGTTCATCAAGTTAACTTTGTTGTGTAATCTTCCGGCTGTATCAATAATTACTACATCCGCATTTTGTGCTACGGCACTTTGCAATGTATCGAAAGCAACCGACGCTGGATCACTTCCCATTTGTTGTTTTACAATTGCAACTCCTACTCGATCTGCCCAAATTTGTAATTGATCTATTGCCGCAGCACGAAAAGTATCTGCAGCACCAAGAACAACAGTATAACCTGATTTTTTTAATTGATAAGCCAGTTTTCCTATGGTCGTGGTTTTACCTACTCCATTTACACCAACTACCATAATTACATATGGTTTTTTGTTTTTTGGAATTTCAAAATCGGTTGCTTCTCCAGAGTTGGTTTCAGATAAAAGTCCGGCTATTTCTTCTCGAAGTATTTTATTCAGTTCTTCTGTTCCAAGATATTTATCGGCAGCAACACGTTGCTCAATTCGAGTAATTATCTTTAGCGTTGTATTGACTCCAACGTCAGAGGAAACTAAGACTTCTTCAAGGTTGTCTAAGACTTCGTCGTCAACCTTTGATTTTCCAGCTACAGCTTTGGTTAGTTTAGAAAAAAATGAAGTTTTAGTTTGTTCTAAACCTTTATCTAACGATTCTTTTTTTTCTGAAGAGAATATTTTTTTAAAAAAACTCATAAAACTTATGGTTTGTTATTTTGTTTGTTCTTAAAATTTTATAACAAGTGTAGTACTAAATTCCTAAATAATTAATATTCGTCTGTTCAAATCGAATAACGATACACTTTTAAAAAAAATTAGTTACAAATATAAAAATAAAAAAGCTACTTTCGGGTTGAAAGTAGCTTTGATATATGTTTTTTTTTGGAAATTATTTCTTTGCTAAGAAACTATCCACTTCTTCTGGTGTCATAATGCTTTCAACAAATGTGTAAGCTCCAGTTTTAGGAGATCTTACCATTTTGATAGCTTTTGATAATCTTTTTGAAGATGTTTGTAACGATGCTACGGTTTTCTTTGCCATGACTAATTGTTGTTATATGAACTTATCAATACCTACTTGGTAGGATTCAATAGTTTCTAATTATTTAATTTCTTTGTGAACAGTCATTCTCTTTAAGATTGGATTAAATTTTTTAATCTCTAATCTGTCTGGAGTATTTTTTTTGTTTTTAGTGCTAATGTAACGAGACGTACCAGGTAAACCTGTAGTTTTGTGCTCTGTACATTCTAAAATAACTTGTATTCTATTACCTTTCTTTGCCATTTTGCTATATAGTTATTTTTGGAAAAGATTATTTAATAAATCCTTCTGACTGTGCTTTTTTCAAAACTGCAGCGATTCCATTTTTATTAATTGTTTTAATTGTAGATGCAGCTACTCTAAGAGTAATCCATCTGTCTTCTTCAGGAAGATAAAAACGTTTTTTAACTAAGTTTACAGAAAATTTTCTCTTAGTTTTGTTCATAGCGTGAGAAACATTATTTCCTACCATCGCTCTTTTACCTGTAAGGTCACAAACTCTTGACATTATGCTTATCTTTTATCGTTATTCAATTTCGGTGTGCAAAGAAACGAAAAATAAATCGTTGATGCAAAAAAAAGTTATACATTTTTCAATAATTCTTTTTGCAACATTTCGAAGGCTTTATTTACTGCTCTATCAATATTTTTTTCTCGTGGTTGACCAAAATTAAACTCCTCTACTACAATATTTTGCGGTGTTGCCAGAGCAATAAATACGGTTCCTACTTCGGCAGCACCTATTTCTTTAGTTGGTCCAGAATTGCCAGTTGTAGCTATTGCGTAATCGGTTTTCATCAATTTTTGAATTCCCAAAGCCATTTCTTGCGCAACTTCTTTAGAGACAACTCCATGTATTGCGATGGTACCCTGAGATACCTGTAATGTAGAAACTTTGGTATCGGTAGCATAACTAACTACACTACCTCGAAAATAACTAGATGCGCCTGAGATTGAAGCAATTTGACTCGCAATTCGTCCTCCAGTACAACTTTCGGCAGTGGAAATTGTTTTGTTATGTTGCGTCAACAATCGTCCTATAACTACTTCAATAGTTTCGTCATCGTCATAACCCACAATTATATCACTAATGATTTTGGTTAACGATGTAACATTTTCTTGAATTGCTTTTTCGAGAATTTCTTTGTCTGTTCCTCTTGCTGTAAGCCGTAAACGTACACGTCCAGGATTGGGCAAATAGGCAAGTTTTATGTATTCGGGAAGGTTGTTTTCCCAATCTTCAATTCGTTCTGCTACAAGACTTTCGCCTTGACCATAGGTGAGAATTGTTTTATGAATTATATAAGGTCGCTCGTATTCTTTGACAATTTTCGGAATGATTTCGTTATCAACCAAATATTTCATTTCATAAGGAACGCCTGGTAATGAAATGTAAACTGTGTTTTCTTTTTTCATCCACATTCCTGGTGCAGTACCAACTTTGTTAAAAAGTACTTGACATCGTGATGGTAACAAGGCTTGATCTTTGTTCATTTGCGATGCTGGTCGCTTCATAACAGTTTCGATAAGTTCGATTACAAACTTTTCTACTTCTGGATTTCGTACTAAAACATCGTCGAAATATTCGCAAAAGGTATGTTTGGTAATATCGTCTTTGGTTGGTCCTAAACCGCCTGTAATTACTACAAAATCAACTTGATTTTGAAGTGATTGTAAGGTATCAAGAATATGGGTTTTATCGTCGGAAATAGAAAGCATTTCGGTGGTTTGAACACCTATTTTATCTAATGCTTTGGCAATATAGCCCGAATTAGTATCTACGATTTGACCTATTAGAATTTCGTCGCCAATGGTTACTATAGTTGCTTTCACTTTAGATTGTTGGATTATTAGATTTTTAGATTGTTGGATTTTTAGACTAATGAATTCTTGAATAGGGTAAATTGACCTAGCCCAGGTTGCAATGGATAGCTATTTTATACCAACAGGTTTAATAAAAAAACCTGTTGGTATAAAAAACTTGGAATGGAAAGCTGGAATTGCCATTGTTGGAATGCGCAAGCCATTTGCTCCCAAATAATAATTAAATATCGATACTTTGTCCGATTTCTAATAACATTAAGTCTTTTCCAGCATCGAAAAATTTCTTTTTGGCTTCGTCGTGATTGATTTCGATATATCCAAAGGTATCAAAATGATAACCTAGTACTTTGTCGCACTCTACAAAATCTGAAGCTAGGATTGCATCTTCTACGTCCATTGTGAAATTATCTCCAATTGGTAAAATTGCTAAATCTAATTTGGTGCGTAAAGGAATCAATTTCATATCCATAGTTAGCGCTGTATCGCCTGCAATGTAGATGTTTTTGTGTTCACCTTCTATTACAAACCCAGCTGGATTCCCGCCATAAGTTCCGTCTGGAAATGAGCTTGAGTGAATTGCATTAACAACTTTTAATTTTCCGAAGTCAAATTTCCAGCTACCACCGTGGTTCATTGGATGGTGATTGAATCCTTTTTGACCGAAATAGGTTGCTACTTCATAAGTCGATACAATAGTTGCATTGGTGCGAGTTGCTATAGCTTCAACGTCAAGAATATGATCTTGGTGTGCGTGGGTAAGCAAAATGTAATCGGCTTTAAGCGATGCAATATCAATGTGACTTGCCTTTTCGTTGGCACTAATAAATGGATCCACAAGAATATGTTTTCCTGCTACTTCGATTCCTAATGATGCGTGTCCGTAAAATGTAATTTTCATAGTTTTTTTTTAAAATTTTAATTTAGGCTACTAGTTGTTCTATATAATATAAAAGTAAATCGGATACTAAGAATATTAATGCTAATGATAGCAATACTGATAATAAAAATGTACTAAGTGCTAGTTTCTTCAATTCAGGATCTAAAAGTCGTGGTTCACGATTTCTATACACTGTAAGTAAATGACCTATTAATGGAAAATAGGCTGCAAGAAAAATATATTGATCGAAGTTGAAAATTTCATCTCGCATATCATTTATATAAGCAAAGACTAAAACGAAAATCATAGCTGAAATAATCAAAAAATAATGGTATTTTTTTGCCCATTGTCCTCCGTTTTTAACAACAATAGTATTTTTTCCAGACTTTCTATCAGATTCTTCGTCGCGCATGTTGTTTAAATTTAATACACCCACACTTAAAAAACCAATTGCAGTAGCTGGTAAAAACAAAATCCAATCGATTTCTTTAGAAAACATAAAATAAATACCAAATGTGCTTACAATTCCGAAAAAAGTAAAAACAAATACGTCTCCTAAACCACGATAACCGTAAGGATTTTTACCGACTGTGTAACGTATTGCAGAGGCAATTGCCAGAATTCCAAGTACGAAAAACACTATAGAATAGACAAAATATTTACCTTTAAATGATACATAAATGAGCAACATAGCCGAAACTAATGTTAGAAATGCGGTGATAAAAATAGCGTATCGCATTGCTCCAGGAGTAATTACACCGCTTTGAATAGCACGTTTTGGTCCTACTCGATCTTCGTTATCAGTACCTTTCATTCCGTCACCATAATCGTTAGCAAAGTTGGAAAGTATTTGCAATCCTAAAGTTGTAGAAATAGCAAATATTAATATTTTCCAGTTAAAATAACCTTGCGACATGGCGTAAAAACTTCCTACCAATATTCCTGAAACAGAAAGTGGTAAGGTTCGTACTCGTGCAGCTTCAATCCAGTGTTTCATAGTAGATTTTTAGATTTTTAGACTTCTTAGATATTTAGATTTTATATTGTTAATTGCTTATTCGTAATTGTTAATTCGTAATTTGTAATTTATTAATGCTACATCCAATTACTATTTGATGTTTCTATTTCATACAACCAATGGTTGACGTATTCTTTGATTTTAGTATAGTTTCCAAGTTGAAATGATAAATTTCCTCCAGCGGTATGCATTGTTAGCGTACCAATATCTAAACTTTTATGCCAAAACAATTGTGAAGTTGTAATGGCTTGAATCTTTTGAATTTCGATAATTTCTTGATCAACATCCCAAGCGCCACTTTGCTTTATAATGAAATCCTGACTCACGAATAACTTATAATTGCGAAATCCAAAAAACAATATTATCAGAAAAAATACACAGTAAACTATAGCAAAATTAGAATAATTTAAAATAGATGCATCCACATAATTTGCAAAAAACAAAAATCCGGATAAAGGTAAGATAATTGTAAGAAATATCGAAAAAACTAACCTACGAAAATTGGGTTTCATGGGAACTCCGTTTTCAGGTAGTGTCTTGAATAACAACCTTAAAATCGCATCCTTTTCAGAAGTATTGCATCCTGGAATTTCTATTTGCGCTTTTTTATTCTTTTCTGAGTCAGAAGAAGCTTGCTTGATCTTAATTTCGAGTACGTTGAGTTTTTTTTGAAAGTAATTTCTGGATATTTTAATTACTTGTACTTTCTCGGGTTTTAAAATTGTGCTTTCGGTATTAATTAATCCGTAGGACAATAACAACGAACCTTTTTGTTTCGTAATTGTATAATTGAAAAATTTAAGTAACGTTCTACCAATATTGATGACAAAAATTATAGCAAACATGATCACTATAAAGACTGTTACGGCATATATTGCAGGATAATTCTCGAATGTATTTTGAATTTTGTCTTCATCAATTAAATCTTCTTTACCAATATTTCTCAAATTTTCGATTATTGTAAAAAAGAAAGTCAAAATTAATCCGATACTTTTAACATAATTTGATGTGATGCCAACTTTTAAAAGACTGATTACATTAATTTTTAGAAATGGATGACTTTGGGAAGTAAACACATTGTTGACTTCTGAAACTTCTTCAATTATTTTTATATCCTTTATGATTGATTCATTCTCTAATAATTTAGCTTTTAAAGCCAAAGCAAGATTGTGCGAAATGGCTTTAATATTTCCTTCTTTTTTTTCACTTCCAGCAGTATCTACGCTCAGCGAATAACTGTTTATGATTCGCAAAAGCAAATTCTGATGAATGTTTACTTGCTGAATTTTATTGAGCTGAATAGTGGTTTTGGTTTTATTAACTATTCCTTCGTTAACTACGAATTCATCATTCATATCGTCAATATAAAAAGTAAAATTTACATACCTTAAATAAGCAATTACACCTATAATAATGAAAAGTGCTAACAAACCCAAAATGATATAAATTGGATTTTGTTCTTTAAATTTAAAAAAGAAAATAAATAATAAAGGAAACAGCGCTCTACCAAATTTTTGTAAAGAATCAAAAAACAATACTAAAACTCCTATCGCAGACTGCCTTTGCGGTGTATTGAAATTGGTTTCCATTACAATTGTTTTTGAATTTTACCCATCAACAATTGTTTGATATTTTCGGCTTCTTCCTTTTCAATTCCGGGAATTTCAATATCGCTAGCACTTCCGCCAGCCGTGAAAATTTCGACTTTAGCCAATCCGAAAAACCTCGAAATTGCACCTTCATGTAGAGCAACGTGTTGCACCCGATTGTAAGGAATAATCATTGTGTTGGTTGCGATTATTCCGCTTCTAAAAATTACATCGTGATTTCTAAAAGCATATGCCTTTTTCTTAAAAGCGATGCGACTTACGATAAAAAAAACATTTACAACTATCAAAAAAAGTCCAAAAACTAGAAACGGATTCATATATTTAGACTCTTCAACTAAAAACCATAACACGATTAGTACAAGGGCTAAAACTGAAAAAACAATACTGTTATTTGTAATTATAACTTTCCAATAATTGGGATGCAAAGAGGTCAATTGCACTTCTTCAAATCTAGGAAGTTGTTTTGTGTCTATAGTTTCGTTGGTGAAATTTTCCATGAAGAAAATATAATGTTTGTTAATAAAAGTAATTCGACTGATCTTAGTGAGACAATTGACTGAAAAATTTTATTTTGAGAATCATTCGGACTGACAAATTGTGTGTCTGAAATCTGAAAACTGCTATCTAAATTATGGCAACCATTTTTTCTCAAAATTAGGTTTTCTTTTTTCTAAAAATGCATTTCTGCCTTCTTTAGCTTCCTCAGTCATGTAGGCTAATCGTGTAGCTTCACCTGCAAAAACTTGTTGTCCAACCATACCGTCGTCGGTTAAATTCATGGCAAATTTCAACATTTTTATAGCCATTGGTGATTTAGCCAATATTTCTTGTGCCCATTCGTAAGCAGTATTTTCGAGTTCGTCGTGCGGAATTACTGCATTCACCATTCCCATTTCAAACGCTTCTTGTGCAGAATAGTTTCTACCTAAAAAGAAAATTTCTCTGGCTTTCTTCTGACCGACCATTTTGGCTAAGTATGCCGAACCATAACCACCATCAAAACTAGTTACATCAGCATCGGTTTGTTTAAAAATAGCATGTTCTTTACTTGCCAGAGTCATATCGCATACTACATGCAAACTGTGTCCACCGCCAACTGCCCAACCTGGAACGACTGCAATAACTACTTTGGGCATAAAGCGAATTAATCGTTGTACTTCTAAAATATTCAATCGGTGCTGACCATCATCGCCAACGTAACCCTGATGTCCACGAGCGTTTTGATCGCCACCAGAACAAAAAGAATACACACCATCTTTAGAACTTGGACCTTCTGCCGAAAGTAAAACTACTCCAATAGAAGTATCTTCTTGAGCATCATAAAATGCTTGGTACAATTCGGCTGTAGTTTTGGGACGAAAAGCATTGCGAACATCGGGACGATTGAATGCAATTCTAGCCACACCGTTATATTTTTTATACGTTATATCTTCAAATTCTTTAGCTGTCACCCAGTTAATTGCACTCATGAAATCTTTTTTTTAGTTAAAATATAATCGAGACTAGTAATTTATTCTATTTTAGCGTAAAAATAAACCATTTTTTAAATTAAAACATCATAGCAACTCGTATTTAATAATGAAAAAAATCATTTTTTGTTTTGGACTTAGCCTATTAGGATTTACTGGATTTTCACAATCTTATGAATTTCAAACGGTTAAAGACATTGAAGCAAATTCAGTAATTTCTCAAGATGCCACAGGTACTTGTTGGAGTTTTTCGACAACTTCATTTCTTGAAGCAGAAGTCATTCGATTGACTGGCAAAGCCATCGATTTGTCTGAAATGTATAACGTGCGAAATACCTATCCTAAAAAAGCTTGGAATTATGTTATGCGACAGGGAAAAGCACAGTTTGGTGAAGGTGGATTGGCACATGACGTAATGAATAATTTACAAGAATTTGGTATTGTACCACAAAATGTTTACAGTGGAAAATTGGTAGAAACTAACACCTACAATCATGCTGAAATGACTGCAGTACTTGAGGCAATGCTTAAAACATATGTTGACAATCCTGCACGAAAATTATCGCCGCAATGGCAAGAAGCAATAAGTTCGGTTTTGGATGTTTATATGGGTAAAAATGTGACTGAATTTTCATTTGAAGGAAAAAAGTACACACCAAAAAGCTTTTTAGAATACATTAAAATCAAGCCAAAAGACTACGTAACCATTTCATCATTTACAAACGAGCCTTTGTACAAGCCTTTTTTGTTGGCTATTCCTGATAATTTTTCAAACGGAACGTTTTACAATCTTCCACTTGATGAGTACATTCAAAATATTGACAATGCTATAGATAGTGGTTATTCATTAGCTTTAGATTGTGATGTTTCAGAACCTACTTTTTCTGGAAAACACGGCATTGCAGTTATTGCCGAGAACGATACCGATGCTAAAGTTATCTGTACCGAAATTAAACCCGAAAAAAACATTACACCTGAATTTCGTCAAGCAGAATTTGAAAATTTCAATACGCAAGATGACCATTTAATGCATATTGTTGGAAAAGTAAAAGATCAAACAGGAAAAATTTACTATAAGGTTAAAAATTCTTGGGGAACAAAATCGGGTAAAGATGGTTATATTTATATGAGTGTGGCATATCTGAAACTAAAAAGTATTTCAGTACTTTTACACAAAGATGGATTGGTTAAGAAAACTAAAAATGCATTGGGAATTTAATTCCTGTATTATAATATCGCAACTAAAAATAAGGTAGGTTGCAAACAAATATAAATTACTAAGAAACGACAGTATCTGTTACCTCAAAAATAAAATCGAAAGTTATGAAAACAAAGCAATTTATTCTTTTATTATTGTTAATTCACTTATCCGTATTTTCACAAACTAAGAATGCTGTTTATAAAGAATCAGGTTTTTCGGCAACATTTCCCGAATCATTAAAAATGGATTCAAAAGTTCTCGACTCTAAGATTGGTGTAGTCAACATGAAAATATATTTGGCCGAAGGTGATGATTTTATGATTATGGTATCAGAAAGCAAATATCCCGATGAAATTTTAAAATCGATGACTCCTGAACGAGCTAAAAACATGATGGACGGAGCTAAAAATGGCGCATTAAACAATCTGTCGAAACAAATGAATGCAGAATATATCGAGAAAAAAGGAGAAGATTTTTTGTTTGATAACAAATATGTAGGAAATACATTTACTGGAAGTGTGAACGATACCGATATATTGGGAAAAACGTTTATCAAAAAAACTCAAATGTATCAAATTTTAGTACTTGGTAATGTTACATCTAAAGAAGCGCTAACATTTCTTGATTCGTTTAAATTAATAGAATAATTATGAACCGATTTTTATCTTCCAAAAACACACTAACCGTTACGATACTATGGCTTTTAGTAGCATTATTAATTACAGTTATAGCATTAAACATTCAAAACAAAAATGCTTCAATTGTTCCATTTATCATAATTTCTGCAGTCACCGCTTTTATACTTTGGGTACTTTTGGATACACGTTATGTGCTGAAAAATAATTTTTTACTTTATCGTTCTGGACCATTTAGAGGACGAATCGATATTACTAAAATCAATAAAATTAGAAATCATTCTGGTTTATATGTGCCTGTTTTAATGAAACCCGCGTTGGACACCAAAGGATTTATTATCACTTATAACAAGTTTGAAGAAGTGTTCATTTCACCCATAAAAAGTGAATTATTTCTTGAAGAATTGATGAAAATCAATCCAAAAATTGAAATTCAATAAAGATTTTCAAATCATTATTTTATCCTATTTTAACCGACGTCATAGTTAGCGATCCTCCAACCAGATTATCATTAAAGAAACTTAAATTATCATTGCTTTCTTGTAATGCAATAGAATATAATAGTGGAAAATAATGATCCGGAGTTGGTATTGCTAAAGTTGCAGCTTTATTGAGTTTCTCATATTCAATTAGTGACTTGAAATCGCCATTAGCAATTTTTTCTTTAAAAATTGTATTCATTTCAATTGCCCAATCGTATCCGTAATTAGGAACACTAAGTTTATCCCAGGCAACTTTACCAAGGTTGTGAACCATATTGCCACTTCCTATAATAAGAACTCCTTTTTTTCGGAGTGATGCCAATTGTTTTGCTAAGTCAAAATGATATTGCGCTGGTTTGTTATAATCAATACTCAGTTGCAAAACCGGAATATCGGCATAAGGATACATATGCCGAACAACAGTCCAAGTACCATGATCTAAACCCCAATCGTGATCCAAACCAACATTTGTCGAAGTAATCAAATCTGATGTAAACTGAGCCAATTCTGGATTTCCTTTTGCTGGATATTGCACGTCGAATAACGCTTGCGGAAATCCACCGAAATCATGAATTGTTTTCGGATTGTTCATTGCGGTAATATGCGTACCGTTAGTCAACCAATGTGCCGAAATAACCAAAACTGCTTTGGGTTTCGGAATCTCTTTGCCAAATTTTTTCCAAATTTTAGAAAACGTATTATCCTCAATTCCATTCATAGGCGAACCATGTCCGATAAATAAAACAGGAAGTTTTTCATCTTCTTCTAACAAATCTTTTGACCAATTGTAAAACGGTTGTAATGAAGCCATCGCAATTCCTCCTAATAAAGTTTTTATAAAATAGTTTCTTTCCAAAATCAAAAAACATTTGTATATACAAATTTAAAATCTTTTCTATTTTAATACTAAACATTTAACATATTCGTTAATGAATAAAAAATCCAATGTTAAAAATTATACTTTCCACAATTGCAATTCTTCTAATGCCTATTTCTCAAAATAATTTGGTTGTATCAACTTCAAAAAATACAATTTTAAAAAAAGAAGAATACTCAATTGTAAAATCAAAAATAATAAATAGGAAATTAGTTTTAAAAACAAAATACCTTGCAGCTACTACTCTTTCTGATAAAAACAAAATTTTAGAAGAATCAAGAAACTTAATGACCAAAATAATTCTTGATGAAATAATTCCGTTTTGGTATGACACAAAATGGTCTTTTGAAGGTCATACTGAAGTTCCAAAATCAGGTAAAATTGCTTGTGGCTATTTTGTTTCAACAACGTTAAATCATGCAGGATTAAAAATTAATCGCTTTAAATTGGCACAAAAAAGTCCCTTAGACGAGGCCAAAACTTTACAAATAAGTGGAAATATTGAAGAAATAGAAAACACTAGCGTTTCAACATTTAAAAGCAACTTTCTAAAAAATAAAAAAGATGGACTATATTTTATTGGATTAGATTTTCACGTAGGATATTTACTAAAACACAGTAACGAACTCTATTTCATTCATTCTAATTACATAAATTCTCAAGGTGTTGTGAAAGAAAAAATAATTGAATCAGAAGCTTTTAAAAGTAAAAAATACATTATCGCACCAATAACTCAAAACGACAAATTAGTACAAAAATGGATTACCGGCGAAGTACTTGTTACTGAGTAACTAAATAAATTCCGTCTTCTTTAATCTCTATTAGTTTTTCACGATATAAAAGTCCGATTGCTTTTTTAAAAGTTTTCTTACTCATTTTTAAAACAGTCTTAATATCTTCTGGATTCGAATTATCGTTAAGTCTTAAAAATCCTCTACTGGCTCTAAGCTCGTTTAAAATTATTTCAGAATTGGGTTCGATACTTTCAAAACCTTGTTTCTGTAAAGCCACATCTATTTTTCCATCAGGTCGGATGAATTTGATATAACCACGCATTTTATCGCCTGTTCGAATACTGTCGTCGTACACTTCATCTTTATAAATAAGACCTTTATGCTTTTGATTGATAATTACATTAATTCCGATTTCGGTAATATGAGAAATAATTAAATCTACTTCCTCGCCATTTTCAACCGTAATGTTTTCATTGTCTAAAAACTGATTGGTTTTACTTGACGCAACTAACCTATTCGTTTTCTCATCCATATAAAGGTACACCAAATAGCGCTTTCCTTTTTCCATCGGTCGTGCTTGCTCTTTAAACGGAACTAGGATATCTTTTTCCATTCCCCAATCCATAAAAGCTCCTACTTGATTGGTATAATTTACGCGTAAAAGTGCAAACTCATTTAAGAAAATATAAGGAACAAGTGTTGTTGCTACAGGACGTTCTTCGTGATCTAAATATACAAATACGGTAATTTCTTCACCTATTTCAAACACTTTTGGAACGTATTTGTTTGGTAATAAAACATCGTCGGCTTCGTTTCCATTTCCTAAAAACAAACCCACTTTAGTATCTCGTAAAATCGTAAGCGTATTGTGTTGACCTATGTTAAGCATTTTCTTAAATTTTGGCAAAGGTACGAAATCGCAATCATGAATTGTAAATTATGAAATAGGAATTCATCATTGCAATGAAATTGATTACATTTGATTACACCTAAAAATTACATGTCGACATTAGATCAAAATACTATTCAAGCGAAAGAAGAAGATTATTTGTACATTAAAACTTCACAAATTACCAATGCTGGAAAAGGATTATTTACTGCAATTGAAATTTATAAAGAGGAAATAATTGCACAATTTAAAGGTGAAATTTTATCGGATTATGAAGCTGAAATGCGAGTGAATTTAGGTTTAGATAGTTATTTCATGAACCTTCCCAATGGAAAAATATTGGATTGTGGCACAACATCTGGTTTTGCCAAATATGCGAACGATGCATCAGGTTTTTCTCAATCAAAGTTTAAAAATAACTCAAAAATAACTTTAGACGAAAATGAAAATGTTTGTTTGATAGCAGTTAGGAAAATTAAATGTGGCGAAGAAATTTTTTGTAATTATGGCAAAAAATACTGGAAAAAACATGCTAAAGATTAAAATAAGAAATCTGAAAATAACTGCCGTTCAAATCACTTTTTTAAGCAAATAATTTAAACCAAATTTTTAAAATAGTCCAACAATATGCGATCATTTTCAAGTGTTGGTGTAAAAACCTCTAACAAACACGGTTGCTCGTTGTTGCTCATAATTTCATCCCACTCTCGTTCTAATGAAACTTCATTACTGGCTATATGATACTTAAAACCAAACATTTTAGCTAAATGTTCTGCTGTTAAGTAATGCGAAGTTTCGAAAAATGTATTGAAAACTGGGGTTTCATCATGACCAGGTAATATTCTAAAGATACCACCACCGCCATTGTTAATCAACACTATTTTAAAATTTTTTGGAATATAATTGTTCCACAGCGCATTACTGTCGTATAAAAATCCAATATCACCGGTTAGTAAAATAGTTGGTTTTTTTGCGCCAACTGCCGCGCCAATTGCAGTTGATGTACTTCCATCAATTCCACTTGTACCTCTATTACTAAAAACCTCAATAGTTGGATCAATATCAAATAATTGCGCATAACGAATAGGCGAACTATTACTTATTTGAAGTTGCGCGTTTTGGGGCAATTTTGGGATGATTTTTTCGAAAACTTTGAAATCTGAAAACGGAATAGTCTTTAAATATGCGGCACTTTTCTCTTGCCGTAGAGCTTTTATTTTTTGCATATTTTCGTTATAACCACTTTCTACAAAACGGGTATTCTGAAAAAACGATTCAAAGAAAACATTGGGTTTAACCTCAAAATGCTTGGTCAAACTTCCAAAAGTATCATAAGCACGAAATTCATCAATATGCCAATGGTGTTGGGGTTGGTATTTTCTTAAAAATGCTTTTATACGTTTGGAAACAATCATACCGCCAAAAGTTAACAAAACTTCAGGTTGAAAATCCACAAAATCATCATGTGTAAATGGTGTGATTATGGTATCAATGGTGTTTATAAATTTCGGATGATGCAGGTTCGAAGTTGTTTCAATCATGACCACAACCGATGGATCATTGGCAAGAATATCAAGATATTTTTGATCTACTGCATTGGGTTTATTTACGCCAACCAAAACCAATTTTTTCTTCGCAGCATTCCAAAGAGTAGTATATTCTGATGTATAATCTTCTACTATATCATCGATTAATTCGAACGATTGAATTTTTGGAACGACCGATAATTCATCAACCGTTTCATATAAAGGTTCTTCAAATGGAGCATTAATATGCACTGGACCACATTTGGCGAAAGCCGTATGTATTGCTTCGTTTATCAAAAAATCATTTTCGTGAGAAACATTTTCAGTAAGATTGGCATTAAAAAGAGAATGATTTTCATATACATTTTCTTGCCTGATGGTTTGTCCGTCACCAATGTCTATTTTACTTTGTGGACGATCGGCAGAAAGTACAATAAGCGGAATTTGACTGTAAAATGCTTCTGCAAATGCAGGATAATAATTAAGCAACGCCGAACCTGAAGTACAAACTACAACAACGGGTAGATTTATTTGTTGGGCGATACCTAAAGCGAAAAAGGCAGCGCAGCGTTCGTCGGCGATACTGTAGCAGGTAAAATCTGGATGACTTGCAAATCCAATAGTCAAAGGTGCATTTCTAGAACCAGGAGAAATTACTATATGTTGAATTCCTTTAGCGCGAAAAATTTCAATAATAGATTGTGCTAAAGGTATTTTTGGGTATGTCATTTTTCTATATTTTGCTTAATGGCGCAAATTTAAATTGTGTTACAAAGTTACAAAGTAATTACTTTAAGAAAAATTAAACCATTGAGAAAGTTAAGTTAATTAAGTAATTTCATTATGGTAAAAAATACTATTTTTGAAAAATGAAAATCACTATTAGACCTTACCAAGTTACAGATACCGAGGCAATCTTAGAAATTATTAATTATAATATTTTAAATGCAACGGCTTTGTATGATTATGAGCCAAGAACACTCGAGATTCAAATTGCTATGTTTGATGATAAAATAAAAAAAGGCTTTCCTATTTTGGTTGCACTTGAAGGTGAAAACCTTGTTGGATTTGGCTATTATAGCGAATTTAGATTTAGAGAAGCTTATAAATTTACTGTAGAACATTCGGTGTATGCACATCCTGCCCATTTGGGTAAAGGTATTGGAAGAATTATTTTAGAAAATTTAATTTCTTTAGCCCGAGAACAAAAACTGCATACTATGATTGGCGTTATCGATTCAGAAAATACCAGTAGTATTGCTTTTCATGAAAAATTTGGTTTCGAAGTTGTAGGCACTATTAAGGAGTCGGGATATAAATTTGATCGTTGGTTGCATTCGGTATTTGTTCAAAAAATAGTATAAAAAAAGCAGAAGTTGTCTTCTGCTTTTTAATAATATTTGAGTTTTTAAGCTTTAATCCAATCTACAATAGAGACATCAGTTGGAGTTACTTGAGGTGCAATTACTTTCTCGAGTTGCCCATTTTCATTTATCAAATATTTTTGAAAATTCCACTCTACTTCAGAATCTTGCAAACCATTTTTAGATTTTTGAGTTAAAAACTGATAAACAGCATCCATATCACTTCCTTTTACAGAAACTTTACTCATCATAGGAAAAGATACTCCGTAATTGCGTTGGCAAAATTCTCCAATTTCAGCATTTGTTCCTGGCTCTTGCGAGGCGAAATTATTGGCTGGAAAACCAACTACAACAAAATTATCGCTTTTATATTTTTGATAAATTGCTTCCAAATCTTTGTATTGTGGTGTTAATCCGCACTTGGAAGCGGTATTTACAACTAAAATTTTCTTGCCTTTTAACGTTGCAAAATCAAATTCGTTTCCTTCTAAATCTTTTACTTTAAACTGATAAATATTTTGCTTTTCCATAGGTGTTGAAGTGCTTACTGCTGTTACTTTTTTAGTTTGTGCTTGATTTTGACAACTAGCTAAAATCATTAAAGCACTTACAGATGCCATTAGTATTTTCATAATTAATTTTTTTACAAATTTAAATTATTTAGTAACAACAATTACTAACTTAACATTTAATTAAAAATAAACGATTGTTAAAATTTTTGCAAGATTCTTAAAATTTAATTAAAAACAATATAAATAACAATCCAAAAACAGAAATTAAAATAAGATTTTATAGATTTGTAAAATACTAAACAATCCAATATGACACAAGAAGATATATTGCCGTTAATTCTTAAAAAGGATGACAAAGCATTTACTACCTTATATGACATGTATTCCAAAAGTTTATTTGGAGTAATTACTAATCTTATAAAAGAGCAAGAAGAAGCAGAAGATGTTCTTCAAGAAGTGTTTGTAAAAATATGGAAAAACATCGAATCGTATAATGAATCTAAAGGTCGCTTTTATACCTGGATTCTTAATATTGCTAGAAATACTGCTATTGACAAGCTAAGATCTAAAGGATTTAACAACAGTCAAAAAAACCTATCCTCAGATAATTTCGTACATCTATTAGACGACAGTAACAAACTAACAAATAGGATCGATACTATTGGAATTCAAGAATTTGTTAAGAAGTTAAAGCCTAAATGTATTCAACTTATAGAACTTTTGTTCTTTCAAGGATACACGCAACAAGAGGCTTCAGACGAACTAGAAATTCCGCTTGGAACTGTCAAAACACAAAATAGAAATTGCATTAATGATCTTAGAAATTATTTAAAAGTTTAAATGGATACACAAGAATATATAGAATCCGGTACTTTAGAACTTTATGTTTATGGTATATTAAACGAAAGTGAAACTAAAGAAATTAGCGAATTAGCTAAAAATAATATCGATATTCAGAATGAAATTGTAGCAATAGAAAAAGCAATATTGAATTTATCAAGTAGCTTTGCTCCTCCTATTTCAGCTGAAAACTTCGAAAAAATCAAAGCTAAGCTAGAGCTAAAATATGGTAAGGTTATCGAAATGAAACCTAAATCGAACACAGCTCAATATTTAGGATGGGCGGCATCTTTTGCATTATTATTAGGAGCAAGTTATTTGTATGTGCAACTTAATAATACAACTAATTCTTTACAAACTGTAGAAGCTGAAAAGTCAAATCTTCAGAAATCTGTAGTAGATTTAGAATTTAAAAACAAAGAAACTGCTACAGCTTTAAATGTTGTTAGAGATACTAAAAATACGGTTGTTACACTTGGTGGTCAAGCAATAGCTCCAGAAAGTTTTGCTAAGATTTATTGGAATCAAGAAACACAAACTGTTTATGTTGATGCCTCGGGATTACCAGAACCTCCAGAAGGAAAAGTATATCAAATATGGTCTTTGAAATTGGCGCCTGTTTTGACTCCAACAAGCATCGGTTTACTTGAAAATTTCAAAGGAAATTCACAAAAGATTTTCGCTGTTAGTGGAACATCTGGTGCTGAAGCTTTCGGAATTACATTAGAACCTGCCGGTGGTAGTGCTTCTCCTACGATGGAACAACTTTACACTTTAGGTAAAGTTTAAAAATAGAAAACCCTAATTAAAAAAAAGGTTCAACTTGATGTTGAACCTTTTTTTTGTATACTGTAGTAAAGAATAATCAAGGTCTAGTTATAAAAATAATCTGGCAATCAGATAACAAACATTTAGTTGTATTATAATTAGTTGTAAGTACTTGATTATATTTTAGAATCCATTATTCAATACTATTTAGTTTGCTGTTTTTATATCCGTAAATAAAGTAAAAAATCAATCCGATAACCAACCAAACGCCAAACCACATCCAATTAGAAACGGCCATTCCGGTTAGTAAATAACAGCATGAAACCAATCCTAACAACGGAATTAAAGATAAATTTTTGGTGAAAGATAAAAAGGTCATTACAATACAAACCAATATAAACACAAGCATAGGCAGATTAGTAGCCATTTTGCCATCAGAAAAATCAAGAATATCAGTAAAGAATGTTGGTACGTATTTAAAAATTAATGCAACCGCAACAACCATCATTGCAGGAAAAATAAACTTCGAATTCACATATGGAATTCTGAATTTTCCTTTGGTAGCGCGTTCTGCTAAATCGGCTTCGCTTTGTGGAGAAAGCATTAAAACACCGCCACACACCAGAACGAAGGCAAATAAAGTTCCGATACTAGTAAAGTCTAATACAAAGTTTTCGTCGGTAAAGAAAATCGGAATTCCAACAACCAAACCAGTAACTATTGTTGCAAAACCTGGTGTTTTATACTTAGGATGAATTTCAGCAAATTTCTTTGGCATCAATCCATCTCGTGACATCGTCATCCAAATTCTAGGTTGTCCCATTTGAAATACTAATAAAACACTAGTCATTGCAACCACAGCGGCAATCGAAACTATAAATAACATCCATTTTACACCTTTCAAGGCAAAAATTTCGGCCAATGGATCACTCACTCCAAGTAATTCATAAGAAACCATTCCTGTTATAACTAAGGCTAAAACTATGAAAACTACCGTGCAAATTACCAAAGAATAAATCATTCCTTTAGGCAAATCGCGCTGCGGATTTTTACTTTCTTCTGCCAAAGTTGATACGGCATCAAAACCAATATAGGCAAAGAAAACCGCCGAAACGCCGCCCATAACTCCACTAAAACCATTTGGCATAAAAGGTGTCCAATTGTCAATATCTACATAAAAAGCACCAACAACAATCACTAATACAATAATAGCTAACTTTATGTAAACCATTATATTACTAAAGTTTTTAGATTCCTTTGTACCTCTATAAACCAGGTAAGTAATTAGTAAATTAATCACAACTGCTGGTAAATCAAAGATTATTTTTAAACCTCCAATTACTGGTGCATTTTTCCATGCAGCTAATCCTTCGGTACCTTTATTCGCTTCAACAGCGTCGACAGCCGATTTATAATTTATAGTAAGCCATTCAGGCAAATGAATGTGAAATGTTTCAAGTAAATTGGTAAAATAGCCACTCCACGAAAAAGCAATATAGATATTTCCGATGGAATATTCCATTATTAAAGCCCAACCGATTATCCAAGCAAATAATTCTCCAAAAGATACGTAAGCATAGGTATAAGCACTACCTGAAACTGGAACTCTTGAAGCGAATTCGGCATAACACATTGCTGTAAATCCACAAGCAATGGCACACATTATATACAAAAGTATAACAGCTGGTCCACCTGAAAAACAAGCATTTCCAATAGCGCTAAATGTTCCTCCACCAATAATTGCAGCAATCCCAAAAAAAGTTAAATCTCTTACAGTTAAGACTTTATTCAATCCAGAATGTTCTCCATCGCCTCCTTCTTGAACTATTGCTTTGGTTGATTTTTTTCGAAATAAATTAGAAAAATTCATATAGTTTGTATTGATAATAGTAAAATTTATAATTAACGCTTTGCTAATTTTTGGTGAAAACAAATATATAAAACTTAGTGAATAAAATAATTAATAATTTAATAACAACTTTAGGCCAATAAAAAAAGGTAATCCGTTATAGATTACCTTTTATTTTAAATAATTTATGAATTAAATTTATACCAAATCAAATCGGTCTGCATTCATAACTTTATTCCAAGCAGCAACAAAATCGTTTATAAATTTAGTTTGACCGTCTTGACATGCGTAAACTTCTGCAATTGCTCTAAGTTCGGTATTTGATCCAAATATTAAATCTACTCGAGTTCCAACCCATTTAATAGTGCCAGTTCTACGATCGGTTCCTATAAATGCATCATCCGATTCAGATACTGCTTTCCATGTTGTATTCATGTCTAACAGATTAACAAAGAAATCATTTGTTAAAGTTTCTGGACGTGTTGTAAAAACACCAGTTTGAGATTGATCAAAATTGGTATTTAAAACACGCATTCCACCAACCAAAGCAGTCATTTCTGGTGCAGTTAAGTTTAGTAAATGAGCTTTATCTATTAATAATTCCTCAGCTGAAACGGTATATTTCGTTTTTACATAATTTCGAAAACCATCAGCTTGTGGCTCTAAAACTGAAAACGACTCTACATCAGTTTGTTCTTGTGAAGCATCGGTTCTACCTGACGTAAAAGGAACATTAACAGAATTTCCTGCTTGGTTTGCTGCTTTCTCTATACCTACACTACCAGCCAAAACGATTAAATCTGCTAATGAAACTTTTTTATTCCCATTTGCATTATTGAAATCGGATTGAATTGCAGATAATATTTCTAAAACTTTAGTCAATTGATTTGGATTATTTACTTTCCAATCTTTTTGTGGTTCCAATCTGATACGACTTCCATTGGCACCACCTCGTTTATCAGAATTTCTAAAAGTCGAAGCAGAAGCCCACGCTGTCGAAACTAATTGTGACACAGATAAACCAGAGTTTGCTACTGCTTCTTTTAAATTTTCAACATCAGTATCGTTAATTTGCTCGTAACTTGCGGTAGGAATTGGATCTTGCCAGATCAATTCTTCCGCTGGAACTTCTGGTCCAGCATAACGAACTTTTGGTCCCATATCTCTATGTGTTAATTTAAACCAAGCTCTTGCAAAAGCATCATCAAATTCAGCTGGATTTTCTAGAAAACGTCTAGATATTTTTTCGTAAGCTGGATCAACTCGCAAAGACATATCAGTAACCAACATAAATGGTTGGTGTGTTCTACTAGCATCGTGTGCATCTGGGACTAATCCTGCACCAGCATTTCCAACTGGCTTATATTGGTATGCACCAGCAGGACTTTTAGTTAATTCCCATTCGTATCCAAATAAATTTTCAAAATAATTATTACTCCATTTGTCTGGTGTTGTGGTCCAAGCACCTTCTAATCCGCTGGTAATTGTATCTTCCGAATGACCTTTTCCAAAACTATTTATCCAACCTTGACTTTGAAACTCAATTCCTGCGCCATGAGGTTCTACACCTACATATTTTGCTGGATCGGCTGCGCCGTGTGTTTTCCCTAAAGTATGTCCACCAGCAATTAATGCAACGGTTTCCTCATCGTTCATGGCCATTCTTCCAAAGGTTTCTCTAATATCCCTTGCAGCCAAAAGCGGATCTGGATTTCCATTTGGTCCTTCTGGATTTACATATATTAGTCCCATTTGTACTGCGGCCAATGGATTTTCTAATTCTCTATCTTCATTATAACGTTTATCATCTAACCATGTAGTTTCTGAACCCCAATAAATATCTTCATTTGGCTCCCAAACATCTTCACGACCACCTGCAAAACCGAAAGTTTTGAAACCTGAAGTTTCTAACGCACAGTTTCCTGCAAGAATCATTAAATCTGCCCATGAAATTTTTCTACCATATTTTTGTTTGATAGGCCATAATAATAGTCTGGCTTTATCTAAATTGGCATTGTCTGGCCAACTGCTTAGCGGAGCAAAACGTTGTGTTCCTGCGCCAGCTCCACCACGACCATCACCAATTCTGTAGGTTCCAGCGCTATGCCAAGCTAATCTAATAAATAATCCTGCGTATGTTCCGTAATCTGCTGGCCACCAATCTTGTGACGAAGTCATCAACTCATTAATATCATTTTTCAAACTTTGATAATCGATGGTTTTAAACTCCTCTACATAATTAAAGTTTTCGCCCATTGGATTTGACAATGAAGAATGTTGACGGAGGATGTCAAGTTTAAGTTGGTTTGGCCACCAGTCGCGATTTATCGGTCCGCCACCAGCACTTTGCTTAGCATGTGTCCCAACGCCTACACCATGATTGAAAGGACATTTACTTTCACCGTTTACGTTGTAGGAAGTTTGGCTTTCGTTTGAATTATTTTCCATATTATTTTTGATTTTATATTTTTCTTGAAAGCGAATTTACCAAAATCCATCCTTACCTAAATTGCTTTTCAATAGATAAAAACTATAGTTTTACTTTTAAATTTTATTATATGAAAAAATAAATAACTATACTTCTGATTGTAAATCTATGAATTAAATGTAATCAAAATCAACATAAATTATGAAAAGTAAATAGTAAGCTTTGCTAAATAAATAAATCGAAATTGATAAAATTTCAAAAAAATAAAAAAAACACCACTAAGAATAACGAAAATTTAAACCTTAATTTTTACGAATTTCATCATTAAAAAGAGTTAAAATTTCAAACAACACAACTATTTGGCAATACTACCAAACTCATAAGTTAAGCCTATCAACACATAGTAAAATATAATAAAAACCAATTTTTAAAACCTGATATTACATAGTACTTTTGCACCAAATTTAAGATAACATTTAAACCATATAATTATGTCATTAGTAGGTAAAAAATTCCCAAGTATTTCAGTAGATGCAATGTCGGAAATGGGTGATAATTTAAAAATCAACATTTTTGAAGAAGCTGTAAACAACAACAAAAAAGTACTTTTATTTTGGTATCCAAAAGATTTTACATTTGTTTGCCCAACAGAATTACATGCTTTTCAAGCTGCTTTACCAGAATTTGAAAAAAGAAATACAATTGTAATTGGTGCTTCTTGCGATACCAACGAAGTACACTTTGCATGGTTAAATACTCCTAAAAACAACGGTGGAATTGAAGGTGTTACTTACCCAATTTTAGCCGATACCACTAGAAACCTTGCTGCTGCATTAGACATTCTTGATGCGGAATGGGTTTACAATGAAGAATTAAACGACGAAATTCTTGAAGGTTCTAATGTAACTTTTAGAGCTACTTATTTAATTGACGAAACCGGTAAAATTTTCCACGAAAGTGTAAACGACATGCCGTTAGGAAGAAATGTAAACGAATATTTACGTTTGGTTGATGCTTATACACACGTTCAAACTAAAGGTGAGGTTTGTCCTGCAAACTGGGAAGAAGGAAAAGATGCGATGAACGCTGACAGATTAAGTACTGCTGCGTATTTAGCTCAAAACTAATACAATAACAAATTTCAATTACAATATCAAAAGTCAATTACTAAAATTAAAATTGACTTTTGATATTCATATTGATCTTTAAATTTTAAAAACTATGTTAATCGAATTAAACGAAGATACGTTACAAGATTTAGTTGCTTCAAATAATAAAGTTGTAGTTCAGTATTCGGCATCGTGGTGCGGAAATTGTAGAATTATGAAACCTAAATTCAAAAAAATGGCTTCTGAAAATGAAGAAATTACTTTTGTTTTAGTAGATGCAGAGAATTCACCAGAATCAAGAAAATTGGCTAATGTTTCTAATTTACCAACATTTGCAACTTTTGTAGGCGGAAAGTTATTGAACGAAACGCAAACCAATAAAGCAGAAGTTTTAGCTGAATTGGTAAAGGAATTAGTTTAAAAGTTTATGGTTTAAAAGGTTAAAAGGAATTATCCCTAATCTTATAATTTAAACATTTTCAAAACCTTTTAAACTCTTAACCACACAAACTTTTAACTCTTTTTCAAAACCTTGTAAACTAAAAAAATGAAATTACCAGTTATCAAACATTTGACGCAATTTATTGAAGAAAATGATCAAGATTATTTAATTGAAACCATTGAAGTTTTGGAAGCACTAACCGAAGTTCCATCATTGAAAGACGAAGAACTGGATGTCATTGGTGAATTAATTTCTAATATGTACGGCGCACTTGAAGTCAACAAAATGATCAAAGAAGGCAAAGACAAAAAAGAAGCGTTAAATGATTTTATGAAACGCGTTTTAGGTTCGATAGATAAATAAAAAAGTAAGCTCTCATTGATTTGGGAGCTTTTTTTTTGACTGTTTTTGAATTATGGAAATACTACTAATTTCAGCTGTGGCCTTTCTCGTTGCTATCCTCACCTTCTTTTCAGGATTTGGATTAGGAACGCTTTTAACACCAATAATGATGATTTTCTTTCCAGTAGAAGTTGCAATCGCATTGACAGGAATTGTTCATTTTTCCAATAATTTATTCAAATTGGTTTTAGTTGGAAAAAAATTCGATAAAGAAGTTGTACTCCGATTTGGAATTCCTGCCGTTGTATTTGCCTTTATTGGTGCGCTACTTTTGATTCAAATTCCAAATATGCAACCTATTTATTCGTACCAACTATTTGATAAAACCTTCGAAATTTTTCCTATAAAATTGATTGTTGCTCTTTTCATGTTGTTTTTTGCGATTATCGATTTGATTCCGTTTTTCAACAAGTTACAATTTGATCAAAATAAACTTCCAATCGGCGGTGCATTAAGTGGTTTTTTCGGCGGATTAACTGGCGCTCAAGGAGCTTTGCGAAGTGCGTTTCTAATTCGTGCCGGACTTTCCAAAGAAACATTTATTGCAACTACAGTTGTAATTTCATCGTTTGTAGATTTCACAAGACTTGGCGTTTACAGCACACGCATTTTGAATTTAGATTTAAAAGAAAATTTGCCATTACTTAGTAGTGTCACACTTTCGGCAATGGTAGGCGCTTTTATTGGAAACAAATTATTAAAAAAAGTCACTCTAAAATTCCTTCAAATTGCAGTAGCAACTTTATTAATTATAATTTCTATAGGATTGGGATTGGGCTGGATTTAATTTATTTCTGGTATTTTATAATACTTTTTCTTCAACGAAAACGCAACGTTCACTAAGATAATCAATGCTGGCACTTCTACTAATGGACCAATTACACCTGCAAATGCTTGTCCGCTATTGATACCGAAAACACCAATGGAAACGGCAATTGCTAATTCAAAATTATTTCCCGAAGCTGTGAACGATAATGCAACAGCATCACGATAATTCGCTCCGATTTTCTTGGCAACAAAAAACATCAAAAAGAACATAATTGCAAAGAAAATTACTAATGGAATGGCAATTCTAATAACGTCCATGGGTAAATCGACAATCATTTCGCCTTTCAAGCTGAACATTACCACAATTGTAAAAAGTAAAGCAATTAAGGTTAGTGGAGAAACAAAAGGAATGAATTTTTGATTGAAGAACTTATCTCCTAAATATTTTTTTATTGCAAAACGACTCATCACTGCTAACGCAAACGGAATTCCTAAATAGATGCCAACCGTTTGAGCGATTTCGGCAATCGTGATATTTAATTCTAATCCTTTAATTCCGAATAAAGGAAGTAGTATTTCTAAATAAAAATAGGCATACAAACTGAAGAAAAATACTTGCAATAAACTATTAACTCCAATCAAACCAGCTGTCAATTCGCGGTTTCCTTCGGCTAATTCGTTCCAAACAATCACCATAGCAATGCACGGTGCAATTCCGATAATGATCAATCCGGTCATGTATTCGGGATAATCTTTCAAGAAAAAAGTAGCCAATAAAAACATCAAAAACGGACCGAAAATCCAAGTGATAAAAAATGAAGCGGAAAGTAATTTGGGCTTTTCAAACATTTGAGGCACTTTAGAAAAATCGATTTTAGTTAATGGCGGATACATCATCAAAATCAATCCAATCGCCAACGGAACATTCGTAGTTCCTGATGAAAACGAATTAATAAAATTAGCAGAATTCGGAATAAAATAACCCATAGCGACACCGATTAGCATCGCTAAGAAAATCCAAAGCGTTAAAAATCGGTCTAAAAATCCTAATCTTTTTTTCATGATATTAATGCTTTATTTGACTAAAAACAAAATACATTTCTGACGCTATTTGCAAACTGCGTTCTCCGTATTTTTCGTTCATTAATTCGGTTCCATCATAAGCTTTTGGATCGTCATATTTTATTGGAAATCTTGCTTCGGCACCAAAAACCATCGGGCAACCTTCATCGGCATTATTACAAGTCATAATAGCGCCAAAATTGCTTTTCGGATTAAATTCATCGAAATACGTTTTCGAAAAACAAACAATCGGATGTTGATTTTCGTCAAATTTTATTGCATATACTGGATTTTCACCTTCACTTAATTTCTGAGTTTCAAAACCTTGATTTTCTAACGTTTCTGCCACTTTTGGAAACATCGCAGTGGCTTCGGTTCCGCCTGAGTAGCAAAAGATGTATTTGATTCCGAAGTGAAAAGCCATCGTTTGCGCCCAAATCTGAGACAAATGACTTCTACGTGAATTATGTGTACAAATAAAGTTCAATCGAATTTCTTCATTACCATTCACTTTGTTTTGAATGTATTCAATGAGGGAATTTAAAACTTCTTTTCTATCATCAGATACCGAAATTTGAACAATAGATTCTATCGTTTTTGACAAGTTTTTAAACATAAATTACAATTTTAATGGAAATTATCATATGATTTATCATGGTTCGTAGCGATTTAAATTCTTTTTTAGCTATTTATTTTGACACAGATTTCACAGATTAGCATAAATTTCTTTGCGAAAGTTTGTGAAACTTTGCGCAACCAAATGTACAAGCTAGCAGCACCCAGAATCTGGAGAACAACATGAAGTTTCTTTTACCTTCCACTCGCCTATTCGTACTTTCAATTTTTCTGTTGGAATTCCGCAATTATCTTTAGCTAAACAATCGGTTAATTTGGACCTTAATTGGAAATTTACGCCGTCAAAATCAAGGCTAAATTTCCCAATTGTTTCTTTCATTTGATACTCAACTTCAATCTCTAAATCAGGTATTTGCAATTTATCTTCAGACAATTCGATTATCTGAACCAATTTTTCAGGATGCAATCGGTGGTCATAATCATTGGCTTCCCAAAGTTGAAAGTTAGCCACTTCTTCGTTCCTTACCACGCCACCACAATCGATAAAATTTTTAGTGATTTTACCTACCTCGGTAACGTGAAAATGATTGGGAACTAAGTCGCCATTAGGCAATTGAAAAGCAATTTGCGATAGATTGTTTAATGCTGATTTTACTTCGGATAATTTCATTTTAGACTTCTTAGATTGTTTGATTATTAGATTGTTGGGTTGTTGGATTGTTGGATTGTTGGATTATTAGATTGTTGGATTATTAGATTGTTGGATTATTAGATTGTTGGATTATTAGATTATTGGATTATTGGATTGTTAGATTTTTAGATTTTTAGATTGTCTGTTTACTTTGACATATAGAATTAATCCATTCTTTGACAACTTAAATTTTATACTTTTAAACGTTGTAACTATTCTATTTTAAAAAATTCTAAGCAATATAAGTTGTCCAAAAACGTGTCAACAGCACTTGTTTTTAAGCTGCTGCGAAATGCCTCCAAAATAGTATTCTATTTTGGTCATAGTTTCTGGATTCAAACAATAACAAATTGCTGTTCCTTCGATACTGCCTTTTATGATATTTGCATTTTTTAATTCTTTCAAATGCTGCGAAACTGTAGGTTGTGCCAAGGGTAATTCATTTACGATATCTCCACAAATACAACTTTCAACAGATAACAAATAATCGACAATTGCAATTCTTGCCGGATGCGACAATGCTTTAAAAAGCGTTGCTAATTCGTTGTGCTCTAAAGAAAAAGATTCCGATTTGGATGCGCCCATAATTTTGTTAATTATTATATTGCAATATTACAATAAAACAATTTATATCAATTGAAAATAATGTTAAATTTTAGACTAAAATCACCTCTATCAAATCAGAAATAATTTCATACTTTTGAAGTCTAAAAAATTATCTTTTATGGCAACAATAACATTTGGAGGAAATCCAGTAAATACTAATGGTGAACTACCAACTATAGGAGCAAAAGCACCTGATTTTAAATTACTTAAAACTGATTTGTCGGTTGTAACATTACAAGATTATGCTGGAAGCAAGTTGGTTTTAAACATTTTTCCAAGTGTTGATACTGGCACATGTGCCGCTTCTGTTCGAGCTTTTAATGCTAAGGCAAGCGAATTAGAAAACACCAAAGTTTTATGTATTTCACGTGATTTGCCGTTTGCACAAAAACGTTTTTGTGGCGCAGAAGGACTTGAAAATGTTGAAAATTTATCTGATTTTAATACTGGAGCTTTCGGAAAAGATTATGGTTTAGAACTTTCAGAAAGCCCTTTCGCTGGGTTACATTCAAGAGTCGTAGTAGTTTTAGATGAAAACGGAATTGTAAAATATACAGAACAAGTTGCCGAAATTGGAAACGAACCAAATTATGACGCAGCTTTAGCAGCTCTTTAAACAGTTTATGGAATTTCAAAAAGACACTACTTTTATTACCGGAAGATTTAAGAGTTTGGGCTTTGCGGCCAAAGGAGCTTTTAAATTAATCACCACCGAACACAGCGTTATGGTTCAATCCTCGATTGCTGTTTTATTGACTATTGCAGGATTTTATTACAACATAAGTCATGAAGAATGGCTTGTTCAAACTCTTGCAATCGGATTGGTTTTGGGTATTGAAGGTTTAAATACAGCTGTAGAAAAAGTGGCCGATTTTATTCATCCTAGTTATCACGAAAAAATTGGATTTATAAAAGACATCGCAGCTGGCGCAGTATTTTTCGCAGCTGTAACAGCAATTGTTATCGGTTGCATTATATATATTCCAAAATTATAATTTCATCTAATTATAAGTGCTATTTTTATAGTATGTACATCATTTTCAAATGGCAAAAACAGTAAAAAAAGAACCACAATCTAAGAAAGAAACTGCTCCTAAAGAGATGCAGCCATGGAAATATAAAAAACAAACCAAAGTTGTTTTTGGGTTTTTGTTGTTATTATTTTCAATAGGACTTTTGGTAGCCTTTATCTCTTTTTTTATTCACGGAAGGTCGGATCAAAGTACCCTATCTAATATAACCGACCGCACCGAAATTGCACACAATTGGTTAGGTAAATTTGGAGCCTACTTATCCGATATCTTTATTTACAAAGGTTTTGGTGCTGCCGCATTTTTATTCGTAAAATTGTTTTTCATTACTGGTGCTTTTTTGATTTTAGATTTACCTTTAAAAAAGCTAAAATCTACTTGGTTCTGGGATTTATTTGCCATCATAATTTTAGCCATACTATTTGGCTTTTTCTTTACAGCATTACCCGAACTTGGTGGAACTATAGGTTACGAAATGAACTTATTTTTTCAAGATTACATTGGTAAAACTGGTACTTTGTTAGTTTTGATTTTCGGAATCATTATTTACTTATTCTTTAAAATCAAAGTTTCTCCCGATGCAATCAAAACATTTTTCGAAAACAGAAAATCAGATTTAGACGAAGAAATTACATCTAATACAAAACCTGTTGCAGAAAACGGAGACGCCTATAATCTAGAAGAATTTGCAATTGATGAAGAGGAAGAAGACCAATTGTTAGAAGAAATTGCAATAAAGCCTACATCTCAGTTTGAAATCAATAAAGAAGATTTAAAACCTACCATTTCAAGTTACTCTGAAATTGATTTAGAACCAACGTTAAAAAACAAACCGCTATCACTTGAAGTTACTCCAACTGAAGAGTATGAACCCGAATACTTGCAACCTATTGAAGAGTTAATTTCTAAAGAAGAAGAATTTGTAATAGAAAAAGCGAAAGACGAAGATATTATTGAAGAAAATTTAGCTTCGCGATTGGTCGCCGATTTTGGATTGTTTGATCCCACATTAGATTTATCAAATTATAAATTCCCTACGATTGATTTATTGAAAGAATATTCAACAGTTGGAATTACCATCAATCAAGAAGAATTAGAAGAGAATAAAAACAAAATTGTAGAAACCCTGCGCAATTACAAAATCGATATTGCACAGATTAAAGCTACGGTTGGTCCATCGGTTACCTTATATGAAATTGTACCCGAAGCTGGAATTCGAATTTCCAAAATCAAAAGTTTGGAAGACGATATTGCATTATCTCTTGCTGCATTAGGAATTCGTATCATCGCGCCAATTCCTGGAAAAGGAACAATAGGTATTGAAGTTCCGAATAAAAATCCAACAATGGTTCCTATGAAAACCGTAATTTCATCGGCAAAATTTCAAGAAGCCGAAATGGAACTACCAATTGCATTAGGAAAAACAATATCCAACGAAACGTTTGTGGTTGATTTGGCTAAAATGCCTCACCTTTTAATGGCTGGAGCAACAGGACAAGGAAAATCAGTAGGATTGAATGCGGTTTTGACCTCGTTACTTTATAAAAAACACCCTGCAGAAGTAAAATTTGTTTTGGTTGATCCTAAAAAAGTAGAATTGACTTTATTCAATAAAATTGAAAGACATTATTTAGCGAAACTTCCCGATGTAGAAGATGCTATCATTACCGATAATTCTAAAGTAATTACAACTTTAAATTCACTTTGTGTTGAAATGGACAACCGTTATTCTTTACTAAAAGATGCAATGGTTAGAAACATAAAAGAATACAACGACAAATTTAAAAGTAGAAAATTAAATCCAGAACAAGGACATCGTTTTTTACCTTATATTATATTGGTAGTCGATGAGTTTGCCGATTTAATAATGACTGCTGGAAAAGAAGTTGAAACGCCAATCGCTCGTTTGGCTCAATTGGCACGTGCTATCGGAATTCACTTGATTATTGCTACGCAAAGACCATCGGTAAACGTAATTACAGGTATGATCAAAGCCAATTTTCCTGCGAGAATAGCGTTTAGAGTTACCTCAAAAATAGATTCTAGAACCATTTTGGATACAGGTGGAGCCGATCAGCTTATTGGTCGTGGAGACATGTTATTTTCTAATGGGAATGATTTAGTTCGTGTACAATGTGCTTTTGTAGATACACCAGAAGTCGAAAAAATAGTCGATTTTATTGGTTCACAAAAAGCCTACGCAACAGCCTACATGTTACCTGAATTTATTGGAGAAGAAAGTGTAAAATTGGATATTGATGTTTCAGAACGTGACACACTATTTAGAGAAGCGGCAGAAATAATTGTTACAGCACAACAAGGTTCGGCATCATTATTGCAAAGAAAGTTAAAACTAGGTTACAACCGTGCCGGACGATTGATTGATCAACTAGAAGCTGCCGGAATTGTTGGACCTTTTGAAGGAAGTAAAGCCAGAAGCGTAAACGTAACCGACTTGACTTCATTAGATAATTTTCTAAATAATGAACAAAATTAATTGCAATAAAATGAAAAAGGTACTTTCAATTGTTTTTTTAATCCTACTTGGATTCTCTGGAACTGCTCAAGATAAAAAAGCTAAAGCATTACTAGACGAAGTAACAGCAAAAATAAAAACGTACAACAACATCGTTATTGATTTTAAATATTCTTTAAATAACGCTAAAGAAAATATCAATCAAGACAGTAAAGGTAATGTAACCCTACAAGGAAATAAATATGTATTGAACTTTATGGGTGTGACTAAAATTTATGATGGTAAGAAATCATATACTATAGTACCAGAAGATGAGGAAGTTACAATATCCAGTGTAAACGATGCCGATGAAAAAGCCATTACACCATCTAAAATGTTGACTTTTTTCAATAGCGGATACAAGTATACTTGGGATATTCTTCAAAACGTAAACGGAAGAAAAATCCAGTACATTAAATTAATTCCTAACAGTTCTAAAGACCAAAGAAAAGAGGTGTTATTAGGAATTGATGTGCAAACTAAACACATCTACAATCTTATTGAAGTTGGGAAAAACGGAACAAAAACAACATTGACTGTTAATTCTTTTAAAACAAATCAGCCTTTATCAAAAAATCAATTTACATTTGTAGCAAGTAAATACCCAAAATACTACATCAATAAATTAGATTAACTTGAAGTGAAAATTCTCGACAGATACTTATTAAAAACATTCTTGATTACATTTACCACGGTATTTGTAATCTTGTTTTTTATATTCATATTGCAAACCGTTTGGCTGTTCATATCCGAATTAGCCGGAAAAGACTTAGATTTTATTACGGTAATTAAATTCTTGCTGTTCTCAATGCCAAGAATTATTCCTCTTGTTTTACCGCTTTCGGTATTACTCTCTTCAATCATGACCTTTGGTGGATTGGCCGAAGATTATGAATTTGCAGCTATGAAATCGGCCGGAATTTCATTACAAAGAGCGATGCGCAGTTTAACTATTTTTATATTTCTATTAAGCATAGTCGCATTTGTATTCGCCAACAACGTAATTCCTTATGCCGAGTATAAGTTCATCAATTTTAGACGAAATATCGCCCAAGCTAAACCAGCATTAGCCATAGCTGAAGGTCAATTTAGCACGATTGGAAATTACACGATTAAAGTAGACAAAAAATCGGGTGAAAATGGGAATCAATTGCAAGGCATCACCATTCATAAAAAAAGTGCGAACAGCAACGGAAATACTACGATTATCAAGGCGCAAAACGGCGAATTAATTAGTAGTGAATCCTCGAATACTTTAAAAATGGTGCTCTTTGATGGCAATTATTACGAAGATGTCATCCCAAAAAAGATCGAAGAAAAAAATAAAGTTCCCTTTGCGAAAGCTGAGTTTAAGAAAGATGTTATCAACATTGATTTGTCTAAATTAAATAAAACTAGTGAAGATGAAGGTGAGATTGCCAACACCAACACCATGCTTAATGTAAATGAACTAAAGTATACGTTAGACTCTTTAGATACCAATTTTAAGAAAGATATAAAATCATTTACTGAAAATATTTATCAAAGATCGGGTATTGTAACGATTTATAATCCCATTCCAAGTAGTACAACAAAATCAGATTTTGATCAAAACAATATTACCAAAAATCTTGATTTGTCAAGGAAAAAAGAAATTTTAAAAATTGCAAAAAGCAATATTGAAAATACGGGCTTTTCTATTGATAGTTCAATTATAGAAATGGAAGCCAAACAAAAAAACATAAACAACCACTGGATTGCACTGTATGAAAAATTTGTAATTGCATTTGCTTGTATTCTCATGTTTTTTATCGGAGCGCCATTGGGAGCAATTATCAGAAAAGGTGGTTTGGGATTACCTATAGTTTTTGCCGTAACCATTTTTATAATATTCCATTTCATTAATACATTTGGTAAAAAAGTAGCGCAACAAAACGGAATTCCACCATTTTTAGGCACTTGGATGTCCTCGATGATTTTATCTCCTTTAGCTATTTTACTTACGTATCGGGCAACTCGAGACATTGGTGGTATCATTTCATTTGACGCCATCACAATGCCTGTTCAAAAAATATTCCAAAAAATTTTCAACAAAAAAAACGAAGACAATGTCAACTGAAAAAATACAATTGAATACCATTGAAGAAGCAATAGAAGACATTCGTCAAGGAAAAGTAATAATTGTTGTAGATGATGAAGACAGAGAAAATGAAGGTGATTTTCTTGCCGCTGCTGAGAAAGTAACTCCAGAGATGATTAACTTTATGGCTACTTACGGCCGAGGATTGATTTGTGCTCCTTTAACCGAAAGCAGATGTAAAGAGTTAGGACTACATGCTATGGTGAGCAACAATACCGATCCAATGGAAACAGCATTTACAGTTTCTATCGATTTAAAAGGAAACGGCGTTACAACTGGAATTTCGGCAGCAGACAGAGCCAAAACGATACTCTCTTTAGTAAATGAAAGTACTAAACCACATGATTTAGCGCGTCCTGGTCATATTTTCCCATTAGTTGCCAAGCAAGGTGGTGTTTTACGAAGAACAGGTCATACCGAAGCCGCAATTGACTTTGCACGACTTGCCGGATTTAAATCTGCCGGAGTTATTGTCGAAATAATGAACGATGACGGTACAATGGCTCGACTACCTCAACTTGTAGAAGTAGCGAAAAAATTCGATTTAAAATTGGTTTCAATAGAAGCTTTGGTAGCCTATAGAATGTTACACGATAGCTTAATTGTAAAAAAAGAAGACTTTAATATTGAAACGCGTTTTGGATCGTTCCGACTTAGAGCCTATTTACAAACTACTAATAAACAAGTACACATAGCACTCACTAAAGGTAGTTGGAGCGCAGGAGAAGCCATTCTAACAAGGATCAATTCTACTCAAATAAACAACGACATTTTAGGCACTTTAACTAATGATGCCGATAAGAAACTAGACAAAATGTTTCAGGTGATAAACGAAGAGGGAAAAGGTGCGGTACTGTTTATCAATCAAGAAATTCAATCGTTAGATCTACTTAATAGATTATCCGAATTGAAAGTTTTACAAGAACAAGGAATAAAAAATGCACCACAAATAAAAATGGATGCCAAAGATTTCGGAATCGGAGCGCAAATTCTACACGACCTGGACATTTCTAAAATAAAACTGGTTTCCAATACAGAACAAACTAAGCGCGTTGGAATGATTGGATACGGTCTAGAAATTACCGAATATGTGGGTTATTAAACATTTATATTAAAAAAATAGTCATCCTAACGCATAGAAAATGAAACGATTACTTTTTTAGACAAAAATTAATCGTTTTTTTATTTAAAAAGTATTTGGAAAACAAAAAAAGGTTACTATATTTGCACTCGCAATAACGAATTGCAGACGCTCAAACTGGAGAAATGGCAGAGCGGTCGAATGCGGCAGTCTTGAAAACTGTTGACTGTAACAGGTCCGGGGGTTCGAATCCCTCTTTCTCCGCACAATTAAAACCCTAATGATTGATTATCAATTAGTTAGGGTTTTTTATTTCTAGTCCTAGTCCACATTTAGCCCACAATCAATTTAAAATCTATTTACTAAAGAATATAATCCTTTTAAGCTGTTTTTAGCTTGTAAATTCCATTCTTGATACAATGGAAGCATTTCACAGAAAACATCGTTATATGGCTTTGCGTAGCCTTCTTTTATCATAATTTCGTTCAAAACTCTACCATCGTTTAAAATAAGATAGCCTAAATGTCTACCGTATTTATCAACTAAATTATTTTGTTCCTGTACTAATGTGCAATAATCACCCAATTTAACTTGATCTTTTAAAAAGTTAAATGATAAATAACCTAATTTGATTAATAATGCAGCTGGAACTTGTAACTCTTTTTCATCTTGTTTTATCTTATTGCAATAATTTATTTCGGGTGCATCAATACCTAAAAATCTAACTTCAAATTCCTTTTTTGAAATAATATCTTCTAAAATAATTCCATCACCATCAACAAACTTTACAATTTTGAGAAGGTTTTTTTTAATCGTTGTTTCATTTGCTTTAAAATGCATCATTTTACTTTATTTAATATATTGACAATCAGTGTTTTATGTTGTAAATTTAGATAAAATTTTTTAATAAATATTAATTTAAATTGTACAGAAATGGCACAACAAAAAGGGCATGTTAAGTATGTCGGCACACTTGGAGAAGTTAGACACTTCAAAATTAAAGGTAACACTGGTTACTATGCAGGATTAAAAGGAGGACCAACAGGAGAGCAAGTAAAAACCGCTCCGGGTTTTGTTCGTACTCGTGAAAACATGTCTGAGTTTGCAGCATGTGCAATGGCAGGAAAATCTGTTAGAATTGCTTTATCAGCTTTAATGAAACAAATGACTGATAGCCAATTTACAGGTAGATTAACTGCTATTATGAAAAAAATAAATATTGAAGATGGTTCAGAAGCCAGAGGACAAAGAGCTGTCTTGGTTTCACAACAACCTCAATATTTAAGAGGATTGGATTTTAATAAGAACATTTCTTTTAATGGTATTCTTAGTGCTCCATTTACATTAACTGCAACAGTTGATAGAAACGAAAGTACTTTATCATTACCTGCTTTTAATCCAATGAGTTTTTTAAATGTTCCATCAGGAGCGACACATTTTAGAATTATCAATGCCTTAGCTGCTGTATCGGATTTTGTTTATAATCCTGCTACAAGTGCTTATGAGCCTGCCGAACCAACATTGAATGAGTTATCAGATATTGCCTATTCTGCTTATACTCCTGTTAATGCTGTGACTTCATTAATTGATATTACAGCAACTTTGCCAGGTTCTCCAACCTTAACAACTAATATTGCTGTTTTAGGTTGTGTTGGTATTGAGTTTTATCAAGAAGTTGGAGGAAATTACTACTTATTCAATGCAGGTAACGCAATGAAAGTTCAAGAAGTATTCTAAAAAGACCATCAGTTTGCAAGTTTGCAAAGTCTGCAATGTTGCAAAGTAAACCCTTTCGAAAGAGAGGGTTTTTTATTTTGCACTCATTTATCTATAATCCGCACTTATGTAGGGGTTATAGTGCATTTAAGTACGGAATATCTACGAATTAAGAGAAAAAAGAACAACCGTTTTTTTATCCATTCCACAATCGCAAGGAAGCCCGAAACTTTCCATTCAAAAATCAACATTCGGATTGGTTAAAATTTGAGCTGTTTTTTTTGAAATAATGCCTACCGCTTAATTTCAATCGGAGTGAAAAACGTCTGGCATTATTTTAAAAAAAATTGCATCCATAGGGGTTTGGGGAAATGGAAGATTTCCCCAACTGAACTTACCTAGTGCTTTGGCAGTAGCGAAACAAGGGTATAGTTTTTTATTTGCTTAACGAGATTTACTGATTGCTTTTATTGTTGGCTTGATGCTTCATCTGTTCTATTGAAAATATGTTTTCTTATTTTATTGAATGCTTCTTTCTTATTGAGTAGCATCAAGACAGCTTAAAAGCAATTTACTACTAAACGTCTGGCAAATAAAAAACTATACTCTTGTGGGCAAATTTGATTTTTGAGGATGCCTGATTTGTCTTTTGAAATGGGTATTTTCTATTTACTACAAATGTTGTTGTGTTACGTTATGGCATCTTCAAAAAACAATGAAAATACTGTACCGCTTTTGGGTGGGAGCGTTGGCTGAGCGGATATTTTACATAATGAAATTATAGTTCTAAAAAAAAACCATCAAAAATATTAACGCTTTTTTTTGAACTATAATGTTGCCTTCATTATGTAAAATAGCTTTGGAGTGGTTTTTAGCGTTGGGAAGCTCTTGTTTTTCGAGCGTTGGGAAAGTGCAGGGCTTTTTTTGCCTGTTTTATGTGCGATGGGGTTGGGAAAATAAAACAGGCAAAAAATGCTTTGCACAGCATGGGAAAAAACAAGTGCTTATTGAGTTGGGAGAAAACCACTAGAGCGTTGGCAGAGCGTTGGGTTGGGTGGGTGAAAATACTTCAGCGATAGCGTTCCTATTTTTTTAATATTTGTTTTTACTTAATTATTAACGAAATGAAGCAAACAAAGAATTGATGCTAGGAATACTTGGACTAGGAGCGATTTTTGTGCAGGTGAATGAGGTAATAATTTAATGCTTTAGTTTTTACTTTAAATTATAGCAAATAAAAAAAGAGAACAACTTTGTCCTCTCTGAATGTTTATTTTAAAATTGAAAAGAATTATTGCTCAAAAGTCATTTTATCTAAAAGCTGTTCACCTAGTTTGGTTAAATTAAGTGTAGGAAGATTTAATGTTGGGACACCTGAAATAGCTGTTAATGATGCTATATATGCTCTTATATAGGGAAAAACAATAGCAGGTGCATTCTTTGTGAATAGACCATTTTTTAATTCATCTAAATTTATCTCGCTGTCATAATCAAATATTGATTCAGAAACTACACGTATGTTTAATTTACCTTCCGCTTCGGTAATAATTGTTTCAATATATAAATGATACTTATTTACTGATTGTTTTACAAAAGCTGAAGCATCAAAATCTATTTTAATTTTGTATTCTCCTATTTCATTAAATGAAATATAACTCTCTTTTACAAAGAATTTTAGAAACTGAATTGAAGCATGATTTGTTTCCATACTAAGCAGCTAAAGCGTAATTGTTTTCACCAGCTGCAATTGGCTGATTAAACTGACTTTCTTGAGCTAATACAAAAGATGATGCACTAGAATCAGGAATAGAAAAGTATTCTACAGCTTCTTCAAATGATGGACCTTCCATATTAAGTGAAGTAATAGCACTCCACTCCATATCGAATTGTGCTTGTGACATATTGTCTAAAACTTCTTTTAATTTTTTTGCTAACTCTGATTTCATATTGTAAATATAGTGAAAATTATGGAAAAATCACTTTTAATGGGTGCAAAAGTACTCCTTTTCTATGAATTACACAAATTTGTACTCTTTGATTAATTACCATAAATTCAGGCCTATCTCCTCTGAATCTTAATCTCATTATACTTCTTTGCATATCTGCTGCTCTAATTGAACTATAAGTAAATATACCTTGATTTTTCATAAATTCAATTAGATTCGGGATAATTGCACTTTTAGTATTATTAAGCTTTCCACTCGCAATCATTAAATCAATACATTCCATTAATGCTTGTTGTGAACTAACAGAACCGAATAAATCAAAACAATTATTACTTAAATCAATTTTCGTTTCAGTAATACAATATTTTTTACCTCTTCTACGATAGCCAATATCACCCCACTCATGTGCCCAATCTATGTTGGTATCCCAAAAGTATGAGCCTGTACCTAGCCAAGCCCCTTTATGAGTGCAATCAAAAGGACCATCAACTTCAATTTCATCAAAGTTGTCTTTGTTTTCTAAAGTATAGTAACCTGTAACGATCATTAACTATTACTTAAATTTATTAATTAATAATTCGAATGAAGTTGTTTTGGTAATTTCATCATGAGGGATTAATAAATAATACCAAGCTTTTCCGTTGTTTTCTAAATTAAATTCCGAAGCATATTTACAATATGTTAAAGCAGCGTCTTTTTTTGAAAGTACATCTGCATCCAACATTTTATCTTTACTCTTTGGTTCTACCATATAAATTGCATCAGAAGTCTCAACAACAAAATCAGGTTCGTATCTTCTTTTATTATTATCCCAATAAATACGGAATTGATTAGGTGCAGGTCTTAGCCATTTTAAAACTTTTGTATCGCTTTCCAATATGTATGCTAAATCTTTTTCAGTATTAGAATCAAATTTATATTCAAAATGACAAGCTTTTTCAAACCCTCTATAAACATATTTTGGAACAAGACTAACTGGGCTTATTGCATCACGATAATCTCTAAATCCATTGTTTGCAAGTGCTGAAAAATTATGTTGTAATATTTTGGTAAAAGCAAGAACGTTTGGCTTTTCATAGTCTTTGAAAATCAATTTAAAATGCCTTTTCATTTGAATATAAATTCTTTCTGCAATTGTTTTTTTAAATTGAAAAACTGCTTTTGTTACTTCTTTATCAGAATCATTGGTTTCAACAATTTTATTATAAGCTTGAGTTGCTAACTTGTGTAATAAATCGGCATTATCATCATAGTCAATTTCAGAGAAATTTAACAGTTCACTTATTATTGATTCAACCGGATTGTTATAAGAACCACTTGAAATTGCTCTTAATGTTTCTACTTCTTTACTAGTTAAACTTACTCTAATTATTTCCTCTTCAAGTGCTTTAAAAGAGAAAAAAGAAGTGTCTAAATCAAAATCTTCAAAATAGGCATGAACATCACCTTGAACTAAGTCCATTCTAGGTATTTCAATAATGTTTTCGGTAAAACCTGTTATTATTTTATTATAATTTTCCTTTGCTTCTTCAACTTTCTGTTCAATGAATAAATCATTTGACTCTTCTCTAAGTTTCTTCTCTACTTCAATTAGAACATCATATTTAACATTGTCTTTTACTAAGTCTTTTGTACTTTTTACATCAGTATGTTTATTGAATTTATCAATCACCGATAAAATTGCTTTTTTAGCATCTAACGAATTTTGAGCTTTTTGCTTATCTGTTTCGTTACTAATAGTATTTACTACCTCTTGTTCTTTATGTATTTCAACTTCCGCTTTACTTTGAGAAACCGTTGCTATACTTTTTTCCTTTATTTCCGATTCATCAAATTCAATAAACGACATTTTATTTAATATCGAATCAGGATTTTGAGCTTCAGCAATTACAGCATCAAAATTATCATGAGCAATTACTGTTAACTTGTCTATATTAGTTTCACCTGTTCTTTTTCCACCAAAAGGTAAACGAAGTCCACGACCAATAGTTTGTTCAATTAATACTGCTGCATTCGCTGCACGCAACGGAACAATAGTGTAAAGGTTTGAGACATCCCAACCTTCTTTTAACATATTCACATGAATTACTATTTCAATCTCATTATCTGGGTTTTCTAATGATACAAACAGCTGTTCTATTTCTTCATCTTTTTTGGTTGAACTATCAATTTGAAGTACTTTACCAAGATATTCACCATTGTAGAATTTTGTTGAACTAATTAACTCATATATGTCCTTAGCGTGACTAATATCTTTACAAACTACTAATATGAAAGGTTTTACCAATTTTTCATTATTGTTTAATGCAAATAACTCTAAATCGGTTTTTGTTTGTTGGTGAATTGAAATCGCATCTTCAAGTTTTATAAGTTCAATTTCCGAATCAGTTAAATCTCCTTTTCTAAAGTTTTTTCTTTTAGCAATAGTTGGATTTTTAACATATAAACCATCTGATAATGCTTTGGCTAAAGTATATTCATAAACAACATTTTTAAATGCTTTCCCTTTTTCATCAAATGGCGTAGCTGTTAGTTCTATACCTAAGACAGGATTTAATTCATTAATAGCGTTTTTTGAAGAATCTGCATGATAGCGATGTGCTTCGTCCATAAGAATTACTAAATCATCTAAATTTGATAAATAATTCCAATAAGATTCTCCTAAATATTCAGAAAGTCTTTTCATTTTTGGTGCTAATGATAGCCCGCCTTTATTTGTTCCTTTGTTATCGGAATTAAACTTTGCAATGTTGAAAATATTGATTCGAATATCAGATTCGCTAAATAAACCACCTTGTTGTGCATAGTTATCTCCTGTAATAATTACCGGTCTATTATGAACAAATTCAGCAATACCATTAAAAACGTATTTAGGATATGATGGGTCTCCAAAATCTTTGATTAATTTCTCATAAATAGTTAAGTTTGGTGCTAATATGAAAAAATTATTAACTCCTTTTGATAGGTGTAAATAGGCAATAATCGCCCCCATTAAACGTGTTTTACCAACACCTGTAGCAATATTATGTGTAACTGATGGGAAATCTCTTTGAAAATCTAAACAAGACGGAAATAAAGCTTTAATAGATTCTAAATCATTTTCTAAACTACTACTGCGTTTTGATTTTTTTAAAGGTATATGGTCGGCTATTGTAGCTGTAATATCGAGTGCTTCTTGCAATGGTATACGTAATGACAAACGTTGTTTAATTGCATTTAATATAGTTGTATTCATTTAGTCGAATAAAGTTTTTGCGTTATTACTTGAGTCATTAGCATTGTTATCTACTACAGTATTATCATCTGATGCATAATCATCATCTTCTTCAGTTTCTTGTTCTTCAAATGGTACATTAATAATATTTAAACTATAATCGTCTTTACCAAACTCGCAACGTTCTAATAGTAACAAAGGGATTTTTTTAATGGTAATGTTTTTAAATTTATTTTGACACTCTTCTTGGAACGCTTTACAACAAATTAACAAACTCTCTTCTGGTTGCATTCCATCAGCAATTGCTTCTAATTGTTGTACTGTTAGAAATTGTGTAGTTGTGAAAATAAAATCTTGCTCAGTAGAATAACCTTGTTTCCAAAAAACTGCTTCGTGTGGTTGGTATTTAAACCCTTCTTGTTTTGACATTGCTGCTGCTAACATATCAGGATTATAATCCTCTGATATTACCCAATTACCAAACTTGTCTTTTTTTAATAAACTTGGTGCTAATGTGTAAAATTTAAAGCCGCCACCACCTTTCCATACAGGATTTAAATAATTTGTAATTCCGCCGTTATCTTCTCCATTAATAACTTTTTTTAAACGCGGTAAACAATGTGTATAAGCATGTTCTCCTAATTCGATTGTTATCCATTTACGATTCATTTTATGAGCCACTGCTGCTGTTGTACCTGAACCTGCAAAAGAGTCCAAAACTAAATCACCTTCATTAGTAGCCAAGTCTAGAACAGTTTTCAATAATAATTCTGGTTTTTTTCCATTAGGAAACTGTACTCCACCTTCTTTGGTTAAATTGTTTAATGGAAACCCTTCCCAATAAGTCCCTAATTTTTCGGTTTTAAAAAGTTTATTTCCTCTTTTTTGAGCAGAATCTTTTAACCATATTACTCGCCTAATAGTATTACTAATATAATAATGATTAGCTGCCCTACCTTTTTCCTTACCTGATTTTGGTATATATGTTGACATTAATAATTCATCTTCATTTAAATATTCTGCTTTATCAATAATTCTTTGTCTAATACTAGTCTGAGCGTTAGTATCAGAAAAAATTCTATCAAAATACTTTATATAAGCTTGTTCTCTAGTTATATTTTCCTCCTTAATAACTTTATTTATTGTAGTTCTTTTAACTCCTTTAAATCTTTTAATTTTGATTGTCTCGCCGGTACCATCTATAGTTTCTGTTTCTTCTATCAAATCCCCTTTATCCAATAAGATACTTGTGTATTTCCAACTTTTACCATCAGATTCCATTTCATCGATAAGCTGAAATAAATCTTCTTCTTCGTATACGTCATTAAATTTTTTGAATCCATTTGTGGAATCAATATTTTTAGTATAGATAAGAATATATTCAATGTTTTTCTTAAGCTTTTTATCTTCACCACCACCACTTGCACCAGCTGTTTGCTTCATTTTTACTGAAACTTGATTAATGAAATTATTTCTGCCAAAAATTTCATCCATAATCACCCGACAATAGGCTATTTCATTATCGTCCAATTGAACAAATATAGTACCGTCTGATTTTAATAATTTTTTTAATATTTTCAGTCGTTGTGTCATTAAATTGAGCCAAATAGAATGCTCTAAACCATCATCATAATGTTCAAATGCATTACCTGTGTTATAAGGAGGATCAATATAAATACATTTTACTTTTCCCGCATAATCTTGTTCCAATGCTTTTAAAGCTAAAAGGTTGTCGCCATGAATTAATATATTTTCATCATTTATTGCACCATAGCTATATTCAGGATTTTCTATTAAAATACGAGGTTCTAGCCTAGGTTCTTCGCCTTTGCCAATCCAAGTAAGTTCTAATTTTTGTAAATTTTTATTTGCCATAATCAGGTTAGTGGGTTTATTGTACACTTTTCAATTACATTGGTTTAAACTAATTGCCAACGTATACTGAATATGTCTTTTTCTATTATTTTTTGGTTTAATCGTTGTTCAATCTCTGTTAATAAATCTTCTTTGCGAACATCGATTTCATCTTGAGCCTGGAATAGTCTTCTTCTTTTATCGCTACGTTTATTTTCAAGCTCTTTAATTTCTCTTTGAGCTTTTACTTTTAACTCTAAGTTTAGTGTTTTTTTAGCTTCTGCTTTTTTAAGTTTTATTTCGGCATCAATATCTTTAATCTCTTTTTCAAGACTGATTTTCATATCGTCTGCCCATTGGTCTAACTTGTCCATTTCCACATCAAAAAAGTTATGGTTTCTTAAAGCGTTTTCGTTTAGAATTACTTGTCTTAATGAAAATAAAGATTCTTTAAAAGTTTGTTCAATTACTTGATTGGTTGAAATATTGTCTCTTACATTAGCATTTAGTGAAAAGAATCTATTTGCCATATCAGGATATATTTCTTCGTCTTCATCAGTAAAACAACTTATTAAGAAGTATTCTTCTAACTCAAAAGAGTTTACTTGTAACAATTGTATTTTCATCCAACCTGATTTACCAATAAACTGCTCTAAATAAACAATTTTAGTGTTTGAGTTAGTATAATCAAAAATGACCTCTTTAGTAGGTGTATCTAGTTCTTTACATCCTTGTAAAATTCTTTGTGCCAACTTATGTCCTACACGATAAACATTTGTATCATCAGGAATTTCAATTTCTGACTTTCTGCCATGCTCATTAGCTTTTAAAATCATATATGGCCCCGAATGAATGATTTCATTAGGGAAAGGGTTTTCTAGAAGTTTAAAAGAATAATCGTTTTGAAACTGTGCTTTATCAGCTAAAAAATACTGTGTTGTTTTCCATAATTTATCTTCGAACTTTGATAAAAAGTCTTTAGTTTCAAGCATACTTGAACGTAGCTTTTCTCTAACTTCCTCATCAAAGTTTTCCATTAAGGTAGATTTTACTTCCTCTAGCCTTTCAGATATCTGGGGTTTTAAATCATTTTGTAATTGGTCGAAGGCTTCTTGAATTTCTTCTGGCTTTCTACAATTATTATAAATTTGAGCAATACGTTTTTCAAAATCTACACCTGTACCAATGGTTCCTAGAACTTCATCACTAGCACCAAAGACACCATCAAATAATTGGAATTTTTGAGCAAGTAATCGATAAACTCTTATGTCAGCTTCATTTTTTAAATTTAAAAAATTAACTACTACGACATCATGCTTTTGACCATAACGATGACAACGACCTATACGTTGTTCTATACGTTGAGGATTCCAAGGCATATCATAATTTACAATTAGTGAGCAGAATTGTAGATTAATACCTTCGGCTGCAGCCTCTGTTGCAATCATTATAGTAGCATCATTCTTAAAATACTCTACTAAAGCGGAACGTTTATCAGCTGTTGGTGAACCTGTAACTTTATCTGTCCCTTTGTGTTTTGTTAACCAATTTTTATAAATACCTTTAGATTTTTCATCGTTATTCATACCGTTAAATAGAACAACTTTGTCCTTGTACCCACGAGCTTCTAAAATATTATATAAAAAATCCTGTGTTCTTCTACTTTCTGTAAATATTAATGCTTTATTATTAGCACCGAGTCTTTCTAATTCTGTAAATCCTTTTCCTAAAGCAGTAAATAAATGCTCTGCTTTTGAGTTTTTGACAATGTGTTGAGCAAGTAATCTATATTCTTTTAAGTCTTTTAATTCGTCTTTAATATTTTCTACATCTTGTTCTGACAAAACAACATCTTCTACAATCACTTCATCTTCTTGCCATTCTTCTTCTAGTTCGTCAGCCGTTTCAAAATCTTCATCTAATTCGAGTAATAAATCAGAAACTTCATGTTTGGAGAGTAAATTTTCTAATTTAACAACCAAAGAATTTAATGTACCATAGATAGCAAACGAAGAGGATGCTAATAATTTACGTAAAATCAAAGTCATTAATTGTCTTTGGCTGTTAGGTAAAGCATATAATTTATCTCTTTGCAGATATTCAGAAACTAAAACATACAATTTGTGTTCTTCATCTGTTGGATAAAACTCTTCACATATAGGGATTCTATTTGTGTAATTAATGTATTCTAATACTTGCTTTCTTAATGTTCTATGACAAACAGGTTTTATTCTATTTCTTAATTCTTCATAGTTTTCATCATCAACAATTCTGGAATACTGAGCTTTAAAACTTTTTAAATCTCCAAAAACATAATCATCAATAATAGATACTAAACCATACAATTCTAAAATTGAGTTTTGTAATGGTGTTGCTGTTAATAAAACTTTCTTATATGGCATCAATGCTTCTTTAATAGCATTAGCCGTTTTATTTGATGGTTTATAGACATTACGCAAACGATGTGCTTCATCGATGATAACTAAATCCCATTTTGTTTGTTCGATATAATTAGCTTTTGATTTTGCAAATTGATAAGAACAAATTATTATGTTTTCATTTTGATTGAATGGATTGAAGTTACCTGTTTTTACTTCATCGTTAAATGACTTTGTTTCTAAGATAATTGAAGGTAAAAAGAACTTATCTAATAATTCTTGATTCCATTGCTTTCTTAAATTTGAAGGAGCAATAATTAAAAGTTTACGTTTTCTCTCAGCCCATTGTTGTGATAAAATGATTCCAGCCTCAATTGTTTTACCCAATCCAACTTCGTCTGCAAGAATAGCACCTTTAGATAAAGGTGATTGAAATGCAAATAAAGCAGCATCTACTTGATGTGGATTTAAGTCTACTTGTGCATCTTGTAATGATGCGACAAACTTTCCAATACTATTAGAAGGTAATTGACGTGTAAGGTCGAAGGCAAAATATTTTGCGTGATAATCTGTGAAACTCATTTTAGCTTATTGAAATAAAAATCACACTATGAATTAGTGTGAAATTATTGTTGATTTTTCAACAAAGCTCAAATATAAAAATTTCTAAGGAATATTCTAAAGTAAAAAATCTATATTTTCTTATAAAAACCATAATCTGGTTGTTCTAAATATTTTCCTAAACAAGATTTTAGAAAGTTACCCACTGAACGCTCTCCAATATCAAACTTTTTACCGATTTCAACTGCTTCTTTTCTTTGGAATTTATTAGGTAACGCATCGAAAAACTTCTTTTTATTTTCACCTGATTTGAATGGTCCTTGTTCTCCTTGCTTTGGTAGATTAGTAAACATTATTATACTGTGTTGAACGTATGTTTTTGTTAATGTTAATGCGGTTTCAAAATCAATATCTAAACAATATACTTCTTTGTGATAATCTTTTGCTTCAAATTTTCTTATTGCTGTGAAAATCATACAAAAACGATATAATATCAACCCTAAACGCTTAACTATACTCAAAGCATCTTCACTTACAAAAGTGTTTATTTGTTCTAAAAATGAACTAAAAAAAGGATTGAAAATAGCCCATTGTTCTTCAGTTAAATGTAAAATCATTTCGTCCGTTTCGTAATACTCAACTAACCTTAAAACTTGTTTTGATTGTCTAGTAAAATAGTCTGTTAAGTTTACAGGATTTCCCTTTGGTGATGGGTCTAACCAAACTGCATCTGTTTTGAAAACATAGAATATAAATCGACTAAACAAACCATCTTCGGCAGAAGAAATAATATTAAAAACTTGTTTTGGTGTTCCTGATAAAGCCACTGCTAATTGTGGATTATTAACTTCTTTAAATTCGCCATCGGTTTTTCTACTTACTGATATTTTTTCGTGATGAAATGATTTTCTCAGCATATCTGAATAAGTACCCCATTCGTTTTTAAATGTTTGACCTAATGTATCTGCTTCGGTTTCACATATAATTCCTTTACCCTCATTACAATCTAAATGCTGAATGATTTTTGCATTACTTGTATTTGCCGGAATGTAAACCACTTTGAATTTTGGAGCTTGTGGCATTTCTTGCCCTTGTTCTAGTTTACCTTTTGATTTTAGCATTTTATAAGCCGCTAAATTTTCATCATATCGCTTTTTATCCTCAATGGAAACTGCTAATGTTTTATCGTGGTATTTATCGGCTAATGCTTTTGCAAATTTTAACGCACCTTTACCCGAAGCTGCTGGAGCTAAAATGAAAGAAAACAAGCTTGGATAAATAACGCTACCGCTATATAAACCTGAAACATTAGGTAAGCAACCTGATAAAATTGCTAATGCTCCTGTAAGAAATGTATCTCTTTCTCTTTCTTGTGTAAACACTTGACAACTTTCAAACAAAATAGGTGGTAGGTTATCGTAAACGGATTGCGGAATTATAGGAGTTCCTTTTAGACAATCTTCATAATCATCAAAATTATTGTCTGTATTTATAATACTATCTGTTTTAAAACTTTGCGTGTTTGCAAACTTTGCAAACTTTGCAAAGTCTGCACTTTGGTTTTTATATGTGCTATTTATCGTTGCTTTTATTTCTCTTTCCTCTAAATCAAAATTATTAATACAATAGTTCAAAGTATCATCTTCATAAATACCAAACTTATTAGCATTGCAAGAGAATAGGAAAATAAAGTTGTTTCTATTCCCATTGTAATATTGTTCTTTTTGCTCCGTAAACTTTAAGCATTTATCTAATAATTCATCTGTTGTAAGGTCATGTTTTACTTCTTTTTGTGGTTCTGTTTTTAATGGTTTTATTTCTTCCTTTACTTCAAAAATTACTGCATTTTCATTTAAAAATAAATCTGTATCACAAGAAACAAAACACAATCGGGTAATGTCTTTACATTTTGCATCAAAATCATAACCTGATAACTCTTTATAAAAATTTGCGATTTGATTGTAAACTGTTGTGTGTTGCTCTGCATTTGAATTGACTTTAATGAATACTTTTAAACCTTCGTTACTTGGACTTATAAATGATGCAAACGTGTATCTACATCTATTTACAAGCGTTACAAGATTGTTTATTTCAGTTAATGGTATATCATCAAAATCTAAACATACTACCTGTGAATAGGTTACTATATTTGCTTTTGTTCTGCTTTCTCCAAATGTTCCAGAAGTTGTAAAACCTAATAAATTACTTTTGATTTCTTCGGCTGTTTTTTCATCTCCTTTATGCAAAGCATATCGGATAGAATTAATTTCACTTTGATATTTATCGGATTTTATTTCTTGTAATACTTCTAAAAGATTTTTTTCTCCTAAATTGTATTTGAACTCTTGATAAACACTAACCATCAGTTTACTATTTGCTATCTGTTCCATTATTACTTAGAATTATAGTTATCATTTAGTAATTTTTGGATATCTGAAAGTCTGTAATAGATTTTATTACCTACTTGAGAGAACTCGATAATTTTCTTGTTTCTCCATTCCTGTGCTGTTCTTTTACTGATATTCATTAGTTTCATAAATTCACCGTTATCAAAAAAAACATCTTCGGGATCAAACTTTTCATTCATTTTCATTTTGGCTACAACAAATGTTATCTGTGTATCTAACCTGTTTAAAATGTTTTCAATTCTTTCTTCGTAATTTCTCATAGCTTACTTTTTTAATAAGGTTAAACACTCCATTATTTCAGTCTTTTTGTAATAACGTCTTGCACCTATGCCATAAGCTTTGACTTTACCATTGTTTGTCCATGCCCATAAAGTGCTGCTATCAATTTTTAGAAATTGGCAGGTTTCTTCTCTGGTCATTAATTCTTCTGAATTGTCTTTTGTTTGAATTTCCTTTTGAAGTTCAATAATTCCGTTTCTAACGGATGTGCCAATTAGCTGTTGAAGCTGTTCAACAGTTAGGGTTTGAAGTAAAATTGCATTGTTTTGCATGACTTGTTATATTTAAGATTAACAAGTCAAAATTCTAGATGAAGTCGTGTTGTGGATTGAATGAAATCGTGTGTTTTATTACACGGTTTTCATGTTGTTTATTTTACCTTAGCATAAACGCTATCTCGCAAAGCTTTCTTTCCAATTTCTGCACTGGGTTTTAATCTGTCAAGCGATATATCAAATTCAGATAACATTTCAATATATGTTTTGTGTAGCAAATCATAATGTATTAAACCCTCATAAGTCATTTTATAAAACACATAGCTGTAATTAGATAAATTCTCTTTTGAGTTCCCAAATTCGGTATGTAATTTTTTAAAAACAGAATAAGAATAGTAATCTTTAAAAATTCTAGGATATGGGTTTTCTTCACTAGGTATTTTGCTCTCCGTTTCTTTACTTTCAACTTTTACTACTTCCGGGCTTTTGGTTGTAGGTTTCATTAAATCAGAAATTGATTTTTTTCTTGTTTGTTCTTCAACTTCATCTGGAGTTTGAAAAGAATTAAATTCTTCAATTCTGTCCCAAGCTATTGAAGTTATTACATCACAATCATGGCAAAACGCTTTATTGTTGTATGCTTTTACATTATCAAAGTTTGTTTTATCATAATCAACTCTGATTTGTTCTGTTAGTCCCCAATATTGCCCAACACGTTTACAGTTTTCATAATTGTAATTTTCTGATTTTCTTGTGAAATAAAACAACTCTGTAAAAGCAGTATTAAAATCAAAATGTTTGTAATCGTTTATTGTACCTGACATGAAAGCTTCCAATTTGAAAAAAGCATCATTAAGTTTTTTAACTACTTTATCATAATTCAATTCGCTATCGTTTGGAATATCAAGGAATGATTTATAAGTGAAATAACTATTTACATCACAAACCCCTTGAACAAAGTCTTTTAAAGGTTTGTAATCATAACCTAAACTTTCAATAACACTTTCAAATTGATAACGCTCTAAATCTTTAATATCACTGTTTACTAATTCTTCAAAAAGCTCATAGTATTCAGTAAATAGAAAATTTTTAGTGATGATTTCTCGTAATTCTTCGAACTCAGTATTTAATGGGTCGGGAGTTGTTAAAGCGTTAAGATAACCTGCAATGATTGGATTGCATTTACTTATTCTTTTTTTGAATTTTTGAACCTTTTTAGTAGTGATAGTTTGTTTTTCGTCATCATCAGAACATAGAGAATAGTCAAGTCTGCCCAAGTCTCTTTCTTGCTGCTCAATGCTGAAAATTTCCATATTTACAAAATCCAACAGGAAGTCTAAAACTTCCTGTTCTTTATCGCTTAACTTACCCATCAGTTTGCGTAATTATTTAAAAAATGTGAAAGTATGAAAAACCTTTAAAATTTAAAAGTAATTTGTTAACTCCATTGCAATATCCTTGTTACTCTTACCGATGTAAGTTAAAAACATTGCTTCTGTTGTATGCCCTGTAATGTACATTAAAAAAGATGTTGGAATTTTGCCGTAATTATTAGTTGCAAAGCTTCTTCTTCCGATATGAGAAGAAACTAGTAAATGTTTTGGATAATCTTTTGTAACCTTTTCTTTTTTGTCATGGTCGAATAATGTGCCGTGAGTAGGAGTGTTAATTTTTGCTTTCTCACATACTTTTTTGATATGTTCATTATAACGCTGGTCTGATATTTTTCTTGGGAAATTACCGTCGTATTTCTTCATTATTTCAATGATTTTTGAATGAAGCGGTATTGTCATTATCTTATCTGTTTTAACCTGTGTAAACTCGATTAATGGCTTTAATTCTCCTGCTTTATTCTTTTCGTATCTAATCATAGATTTATCAAAACGTAAAAAATCAGAAACCCTTTGACCACAATAACAGCTTATCAATAACCAATCACGTGCATTTTCTAAACCATCGGTTAGATCCTTGCTTTTTAGTTTTTCTATTTCTGCAATTTCCTTTTCATCTAAATAGATATTTTCAACTTTATGATATTTTGCTTTGATACTATCAAGCTGATAATGTGTTTCTACTCCGTTGGCTTTTGCATGGCGACAAAATGTTTTTATAAAACGAATGTTTCTTGCTGTGGTGTTTGGAGCATATCCAACACTAATGCAATATTTTTCAAAGTCCATTTTGAATTTAGCATCAATATCACGAATGTATAAAACTGATTTTGTGTGTTCTTGATAACGCATCAATAAATGTTTGATAACATTGCACTTTGTAATAGTGCTGCTTTTTACATCGGCTTTCTTAAACTCAATGAATGTATCAATATAATCTACTAATTTATCTGGATGCTTTTCTTGTTCCTGCGGTGGGTTTACAAAATCTTTTAACCATTGAGCATCTACAACTTTAACTCCTTTGCTTCGGTTGTACTCTTTTAATAGGTCGTTTTTTAATGTTGACAAATCTGTATCCAGGTTTGCAATATCAATGTCTTTTAAAGCTTTCTTTGTTGGTCGCTGTTCTGCATCATCCCAATTGATTGGGTCAATATGATAATTTGTTTTTGCTTTGATGTCAAGTGTTCGTCCATCACGTAAACGAATGTAAATTACCGCAGGACTTTTTTTGCTCTGAAGGAGTAGATAAATTGATGCCATATTTTTGCCTTTTTATGTTCCATAAAGATACAAAATCTAGTCCACATTTAGTCCACATTTGTCAAAAATTATCCTAATTTATCCAATATTATCCAATACCTTTTATTTTAAAAACCTTTGTAAAGTATTGATTTTATTGACTTTTTGTATATAAATAGGAATTTTTATTTTTTGGCAGTTTTGAAAGTTGTAGTCCCTCTTTCTCCGCAAAATACTTTTTAAAGTACTTCAAAACCCCTTAAATCTTATGATTTTCGGGGTTTTTTGTTTTAATCCTATATCAAAACATTCATTAATTCGCAATACTAAAGGGGCACAATTCGGGGCACAAGGCAATCACTAAGAATTGTGCCCCTATCTGTTCGCCAACCTCAGTATTTACAGCCAGTTCAGAAAATGAACATCTTGTACCTATTTGACTTTTTAACTAAATTATTACTAATTAAAAGGTCACCAAAATGGAAGCAACAATCACAAATCTTTTTTATCTAAAAAGAGCAAAAGCCAATGTACACGGACTAGTTCCAATTTATCACAGAACCACAATCAATGGAAAACGCCTCGATAAAAGCACAGGAAAGTACATTGATCCTACCAAATGGTCAACAGAAGCAGGCAGAATGAAAGGCACTTCGGAAGAAGCTAGAACAATAAATAGCCACCTTGATTCACTGATTGCAAAAAATTCTAGTATTGAAAAGAAACTAATTGCAGTTGATAAAGATATCACAGCCGAGGTTTTTAATAATGTATTGACTGGCAAAACTGAAAAACAGCGAACACTAGTACCCATCTTTCAAAATCACAATGATCAAATTGAAGCTTTAGTAAAAACTGAAGAGTATTCTCCAGGAACATTGGAGCGATATAAAACTTCACTGAGCCATACTAAAGAGTTCATGAAATGGAAGTTCAATATTTCAGATATTAATATCAAAGATATTGATTTAGCTTTTGTAACCGATTACGATTTTTATTTGAGAACTGTGCGAAAATGCAGTAACAATACAACGGTAAAATACATCAAGAATTTCAAAAAGATAATTCAAATCTGCTTGGATAACAGATGGATTGTTGAAAGTCCATTTGTGAAGTATAAAGGAAAAATAAAGGAAGTTGAAAGAGATTTTTTGACTGAGAGCGAGATCGAAACAATTTACAATAAGAAGTTTCATTGTGAGCGATTGATACAAGTTAGAGATATTTTCATTTTCTGTTGTTTTACAGGTCTTGCTTACATCGATGTAAAACAATTAACTTCCGATCATATCGGAATTGGTATTGATGGCAACAAATGGATTTTCAAGAACAGACAAAAAACAGATACCAGTTCCAAAATTCCTTTGCTTCCTATTCCAGAACAAATTATGGCGAAATACGCATCACATCCAAAATGTATAAATGAAGAAACAATTCTACCAGTTTTAAGTAATCAAAAGATGAATAGCTATCTCAAGGAAATTGGTGATGTTTGCGGCATTAAAACCGAGTTAACTTTCCATCTTGCACGCCACTCATTTGCGACCTCTATAACACTTACAAATGGCGTTCCCATTGAAAGCGTTAGCAAAATGCTTGGTCACACTAACATAAGAACCACACAACACTACGCAAAAGTAGTTGACAGAAAAGTGAGCGATGATATGGCCATTCTCAAGCAAAAATTAGCACCTCAACTGGTTGCGAAAAGCTCATAAAAAATCTTCTTAAATTTTAAAAGCATTGCACTACCAGCAATGCTTTTTTCATTAAAAAAACATCCAAAACAAGGTGTTTAATTCCCGAATGAAACACTATACTTCTTGATTTATATAATTCGATGGTATAGTTTTGTCAACATTTCCCAACTTCCTTTCTGGCAATCATTCACACATATACCTTAATGGATAATCAACAAAATCAACAGCGAATTAAAAGCTTATACAAAATGCTTTTAGAAATGGCAACAGGAAATCTAGCGTTCCGAGTGGAGCCAAATGGTAGTGGCGATGAGTTGGACCAATTGGCAACCATGCTGAATGAAGTAGCGGAAAAAATGCAAAACATAATTTCGAAATACGAGTTCAAAAAACAACCTTATGATTACTGTACAAATCAAAATACTACTAAACAATCCGATGCCGAATTAATTCATAAAGTCCTTGACTACATCAAAAATCATTTAGAAGAACCTTTGCCAACAACTAAAGAACTTTCAAAAATGTTTGGCACTAATGAGTTCACTTTAAAAGACAGCTTCCGGAATATTGTAAAGACAAGCATCTATCAATTTTACAATGACGAGCGATTGAAGAAAGCGCATTTTCTAATCAAGGAAACAGCAATTCCATTGAAAGAAATTGCTTTGATATGCGGGTTTAATGATTATCCAAATTTCTATAAAGCATTTAAAAAACGGTACAATTTTCCGCCAAGCGAAGTAAAAAGAGAAAAAGAAAGCGATAGCCAATAAAGTCATTCCCAATTTTGCAAACCGATATTCCCGAAATGAAATAGGATAACATTTTCATTTATAGAATTTTACACTACCAATTCTATTAAACTATGAAAATAAAGGTCACCAATCTTAAAACAATTCTTGTAGAAATAATAAGTATTTTACTAATGATACTTTTTGTTTACTCCGCATTAAGCAAGTTATTAGAATTCCAAAACTTTCAAGCCCAACTCGGTCAATCACCACTTATAAGCGCATACACCGGATTTGTTTCCTATTCAGTTTTAATAATTGAATTCCTCATCGCTTTACTACTGGCTTTTCCAAAATCAAGATATATTGCTTTGTTAGCCTCATTTGGATTAATGCTAATGTTCACTGCGTATATTGTTGTTATTCTCAATTATTCCTCATTTGTGCCTTGTTCCTGCGGAGGAATACTTGAAGAAATGGGCTGGAAAGAACACCTAATTTTCAATATCGCTTTTACAATTCTCGCGGCAATAGCCTCAGTATTTATGGTAACGAATAAATCCAAAACAGTTCTAAAACTGGCAATTATCGCAATTATCGGTTCAGCTGTAATTGTTATTCTATACTTCTATTCAGAAAACACCATGCACCGCGAAAACCCATTCATCCGAAGATTTATTCAAGGTGCAACAACCCAAACAGCCGAAGCCGAATTAACAAATAATTCAAAATACTATGCAGGAACCGATGGCAAAACCATTTATTTCGGTGACAGTCAAGCACCATTACACATACTAGCTTACGATACCATTTTAAAAACCAAGCGTCAATATAAAATACAACTGGAGCGCGAAAACTTTCCTTTCGTTTCAGTACAAGTCCGAATTGCACCTCCTTATTTTTATCTGATGGATGGCACTGTACCAGTGATCTATAAAGGAAATATATCCGATTGGAAAGCAAAACTTGTAATGTATGACAACAACTACTATTTCTCAAAAGCCGAAATAATTGCTCCAGATAAAATAGCCTTTCGGGCACAACAATTAAAAACGCTTTATAACATTTTAGGAACGTTTACTTTCAAAGACAGTTTACAAGTAAACTATGCACCTCAGCTATTACAAAAGCAAATAGACGGCTTTTTTGATACTGATGGCATGATGCAGTTTGACCAACAATCGCAAAAATTCATCTACACCTATTACTACCGAAATCAATTCATCATAGCCGATACCAACCTCAAACTAATCCGTCGCGGAAGTACTATAGACACAACAACCAAAGCCAAGCTCAAAGTAGAGCACATTAAAGAAACGGGACAACGAAAAATAGCATCACTTCCGCCAACTGTAAACAAACTAACGGCAGTTTCTAATAATTTACTATTTGTAAATTCAAAATTAATCGGACGATATGAACCCAAAGAAATGTGGAAACAAGCTTCAATTGTGGATGTGTACAACATCGAAAAAAACACCTACTTGTCAAGTATCTACATCTATAACATTAATAAAACCAAGTTGCAAGAAATGTTTGTAATAGATAATTATCTCTACGCAATAATTGGACATCGCTTACACAAATACCAGTTGAGTAAAAAACATTTCAACAACAAATAACAACATAAAAATCTATTCTGATCAGTAGCAGGAACGAGACTGAAAACCTGTAAAAAAGAGTAAGTCAAAAAAAATAATTAAAATTCTATTACCATGAAAACCATTTTAAAAGTGATCTTGCCAGTATTGGCATTCACATTGGCAAGTGCTGGAGCAGTGAGCACAAACGAGGCTAAAATTGCAGAATCAAAAAAAACAGTTTTAATCTCAGGATTCATCCAAAATCCTTCGCCTGCAATCTGTCATCCAGTTTCGGTGGATTGTCTTACAACTGGCAGTCAAGCATGTATGTCTAATGAAGACATTCCAAGACGAGTGTGGTTGAAAAATGGCGCAAATGCCTGTAGTGTAAATCTTTACAAACCGGTACCATAAGCTGTAAAAGAAATATGCAGTTTCCAAGAGGAAACTGCATATTATTTTAATTGGTTACAAAATCCGCTTTCATCCATTCTTTCTTTGGTTCATCTTTCAAATAATGACCAAACCAATCCTTCACTTTCAACGTCAAATCCTTCTGGTTATTTGGGTTAAATAGAACATGACCATCACTAGAATAGGCCAACATTACGTTTTCTTTTTTCAATCGTCTGAATGCGGCGTAAAAGGCTTCTGACTGTTCAGGTCTTATATTTTGATCCAACTTTCCAGTCCATGTAAGTAAAGGAGTAGTAATTTTATCAGCGTTTTGTATAGGTGAATTGCTGTAATAAGCTTCCTTATTATCAAAAAACGGAAAACCCATTCGCCATTGTTGATTCTCATAACGCCAGCTGTCAATAGAACCCCAATCATTATTATAATTAAAATAATGTGTTACAACATCCGAAATGCCATTGCCACTTATTGCAGTAGCAAATAAATCCGTTTGAGTAAGTATAAAATTAGTTTCATAACCACCAAACGAATGTCCAAATAACCCAATTCTTTTTTCATCAGCTACTCCCATTTGTATCACTTTTGTAGCACCAGCAGTTACACAATCAGCAGCTGAAACACCAGTATTTCCTTTTTCATAGGCTATGTCAGCCAATAAAACGGCATAGCCATTGGTAGTCAAGTTGGAGATATTGAAACCGATGATATTATCATAGCTCGGATTTACATGTTTGTGCACATCACTAGAAACTACCTCATAAATATAAACAACCAAAGGAACTTTTTTAGTTCCGTCATAATTTGCAGGATAATACAAAGCTCCATTCAATGGTGTTCCCTTACTATCAGCATAATGTATCATTTCCGATTTGCCCCAATGATACTTCTTTTGATGTGCATTACTTTGAGCAATTATTTTTGACAAACCATTATTCTGAAACACTAGTGTTGGTGGCAAATCAAAACGTTGCTTCACACATATAAAAGCACTACCTTTTTTTGATTTAGTGTATTTAGTAACCATTCCATCTTCAACTATAAGGGCTTGTGGTTTTTTATTAGGTTGCAATTGATAATAACCGCGTGCACCACTATACAAATCAAATGCAGTCAGAATAAGTTCTTTTGATAAATCATAAATAAAAGTTCCGGTATTCGAATAATTAAACTCTTCAACATTAGAAATTGATGAAGTATCAAATCGAAACCGCAAGTTCTTTTCTTTACCAATAGTAAGTCGCATGCGTTGTTTGCCATCAAGAGAAATCGCCCAGATATCATGATAATCATAACACAATATAAATTTCCCATCTTTCGTCCAATCAGTCTGACCCCATAAGCGCAACTCCTGAGCAGGATCATTGATTCGGTTATCCCAACTAGCGTTTAAACCATGGGTAATATTGATATGTGATTTTTTTACAATATCATAAAGCCACCAATTACTATTGTTGTAATAACTAATATACCTACCATCGGGCGAAAAATCCATCTGACTATCATATCCTGTCTGTTCTTTCAACACCAATTCTTTTTCACCGGTTCTAATATCCATCAAGTAAAAGTCCATACTCGCATAACATTTATACTGCGGTTCATATTGATCAATAGCAGCCACAAGAGCATAATCTTGAGTACCGTTCAAAACAACCCATTTTTGTTGCTCCGAATTGAGTTGACGAACAATTTTTTCTATGGGCAACCAAACTGCTAAAAATTGCGGATAAGCCAAACTTGCGCGCATCGCTCGTTCTCTATAAAGCACCTTATCTTTTGTATGCCAAACTTCAACACCACTAGAATATTGGGTGGTATCTTTTGCAACAACTGAGGAAACACCAAAAAACACTTTTTTACCATCACGAGAAACTTTCAATTCAATATTTTGGTCGGGAGCAATTTTCAGTTGCGACGGAAAAATTGCATCCGAAGAGTTCAACGTAAATAACTGACTTGTCCCAAAATTATAATAAAACACTGCTTCATTTCCTTTATCAATGCCATAAAAAGCAACAGAATTTTCATTATTTTGCCACTTGAAAACTTCAAAAGTTTGTTTTGTTGGTTTCAAAATTTCTTGCTTACTGAAAGTGTTTTTAAAGTTCAAAGAGCCAACAGAACCATTACCAGTTGTAGAAGTTGCATAAACCAACTTGGTCTTATCATTATTCCACTCATAAGTAGTTACATTTTCAATCCGCTCAACAATTGTTTCGTTCTTTCTAATGACTAACGTACTGGCATTTTCCAAAGTAACCAAATACAGCCCATCTGCCGAAAACGCAAACCGACTTACATTTGGTAATAACTTTTCAGTACAGCTCTTCAAATCAAACAATACCAATCCTTCCTTTTTGATAAAGGCAAAGCTTTTTTCGCCATCAAACTGTCCAGAAACTGCATTGGGGAAAATAAACTTTTTCATCGTTTTCGTCTGAACCACAAACGTCGTATCAATCGAATTCGAGTACAAAAACCGATAACTAACCCAATTACCATTGTCAGACAATTGCTCTTGTATCATTCGATGCCACAAACCATAATCGGCTTCGGTCACATGCTTCTTAGTTAGCACCTGTCCCATTACAGGACAGGGAACTAACCCAACTAAAATTATGGCGATCACACCATAAAATGTTGGAAAAAAAGGGGCTCTCATTAATAACCGGGATTTTGAGTTAAGTTCGGATTAGCCAATAATTCCGTTTCGGGAATTGGCCAATGAACATCGGTACTATTCCAACCCAGTTTCACAATCGGCAAAACAGTATTCAAAGCACCATTTCGCTTCAAATCAAAAAAGCGATGTCCATATTCCGTGAACAATTCATAACGTCGCTCTTGTTGAACAGCTTCAATAATTTCAGCTTCAGTGTTAGCTGTTGTATTCGGTAATCCTGCCAAACTTCGAACCATATCCAAGTCTTGTTTGGCATTACTCAATTCGCCTTGTCGTGCTCGCGCTTCGGCTCTAATTAAATATTGCTCCGCCAATCGAAACACAATCGAATACTCCACAGAAGTTCCAGTATTCGTATTTTGTTTGTATTTATTAGCATGATACCAAGTGTTAGAACCATCTGTTACAGTGGCAATCCAATGACTTTTTCTAAGGTCATCATTCGCAAACGAACTATACAATTCGGCACGCAATCCAACAAACGGCGGTGGTCCTGTCTGAAATACAAAAACAGAACCTTCATCAGCATTATTGCCCGACAACTTCGGAGAAAACTGCCAAATCGTAGCCGTACAATCTTTCAAAAATATTTTATCAATATCCGTTTCCCAAACATACTCCGCATTATTCAAAACAGCCGAAGCAGCATTGGAAGCTTCTGCCCAATTCCCATTATACAAATACACGCGTGCTAACAATGCCGATGCTGTCGAACGATTAGGTCGAACGCGCTCAGGTGCAAAATAAGCTTCGGGTAATAATGCAATCGCTTGTTGCAAATCGGCAATAATATTGTTATAAACTTCCGATGTTGGCATTCTAGTCGCCAAGCGGTTTACCTCATAATCCGTAGTAGTAATATACGGCACATCGCCATACAAATTCGTCAAATAAGAATGCACCAAAGCCCTAACAAATAGTGCCTCGCCAATAAACTGATTTTTATCCGAAGTCGAAAGGCCAGTGGAATTTTGGCAACCATAAATCACTGCATTGGCACAATAAATTTGCTGGTAACTTTCATTCCACAACTGAGATACAATGGATGTTGTCGGTAGCAACGTATTATTAAAAATAAACGAAATGTTATCATCCGTAGTTCCGTAATAAGTCAATTCATCAGCATACAATCCCATACCAACGGCAGAACCAGTAGTCAAACCATTCAGTAATCCTGTATCTCTAAGTTTGGAATAAATATCAATCAGTGCAGCATTCGCTGTAGTTCTATCTTCAAAAAGAGTCAAACCTGTAAGTTGCGAATTGGGTGTCTCAACATCCACAAAGCTATCACAACCCATCAAACTAAGTAACACAAATAAACTAAGTACTGTTATTTTAAAATTTTTCATAGTCATATAAATTAAGATTATAAAGTCAGTTTCACACCTGCCGAATACACTTTCAACGGTGGTAAAAAATTACTGAACTTAAATTCGGGATCTCCGTTAGAATAATTGGTAAAAGTCAATAAGTTCTGACCTTGTAAATACAATTGACATCGAACACCTGTTCTCTTTTCTAAAGGCAAATCATACGTCAATGATATGTTTTTCAAGCGCACATACGAAGCATCTTCAATATTGCCTGTACTCAATGCATAACGATAATACGCATTAATAATATCTCCATTAACGCCACTTGTAAAAGGCTGTTGCCCATCAGAATTGCTCACACTTGCCAACTGATTAACTGGAGTTCCCGGAACACCAGGTGTTGGTCCAAACGATTCCTGCTTCACAAACTGAAACAGAAAATCCAATTGTAGATTTTTATACTTAAAATTGTTCTGCAAGCCACCAAAGAAATCGGGACTTAAATCAACAATTTCTGTTCTATCTCCTATCGAAGTAATCACACCATCACCATTCACATCTTCAAACTCATAAACACCAGTAGTTGGGTTCATGCCTGTGTAATTATAAACTTTTATGATGTTAATCGGCTGACCAACTATGTAGCGATTAGCATTCGTAGAACTTTCCAATCCGGGATAAGAAACCAATTTATTTCTACTAACAGAAATATTAAAATTAGTTGTCCACTCAAAATTGGTACGTTGAATGTTTACAGTTCGCAGTGTAAACTCAAGTCCACTATTTTGCACTGTAGCATCAAGATTGGCATTCAGCGAACCAAACCCAGTCGTTCCGGGCAACGGAATACCAACCAACTGATTAGACGAACGATTAAAATAATACGCAGTAGTTAAAAACAGTCTATCTTTCAAAAAGCCAGTTTCCAACGCCACTTCAAATTTCTTATTCGTTTCCCATCCAAACTCGGGATTAAACAACCGTATCGGTTGCAATCCAATCAATCCTTGATAGGTATTGCCTGATGAAGCATAAGTGTCCAAAAACTGATAATCGCCAATCTGATCATTACCAGTCGTTCCATAACTCGTGCGTAATTTTCCAAAACTCAACACTGAATTATCTTTTAAAAAGTTTTCATTCGAGAAAATCCAAGCCGCACCAACAGCGCCAAAAGTCGCAAACTGCTTGCCAGTTCCAAAGCGACTCGAACCATCACGGCGACCGGTAATATTTAGTAGATAACGTTCATTCCAATTATAGTTGATTCGGGCAAAAAAGGCTTGATACTTATAAATCGTTTCATCACTCAAGTCAATAGTTTTAATCGATGCCGAAGCCAAATCGTGAATCAAACTATTACTCGAAAATCCAAATCCATTCATAAACAATCGATTGGTTTTCTGTTGCTGAAAAGTACTTCCAACCAAAGCTTCTACTTTTCCTTTTCCAAGAGTGGTATTCCAATTCAATTGAGGTTCAACAATCCAAGTACTTCTATCAGTCTGACTAACACTCAATCCCGAAAACTCACTTCCTAATCCATAAGCCGGATTATACATCGTATGCGGCTGGGTTCTGCTTTCCGTATTCTTCAAATCCGAATAACCAAAACTCGATTTCGCTTGTAAATTCTTTAAAATTTGATAAGACAAAACCGTATTAGCGTTCAAATCTTTAATCCTCGAATCAAACTCCGATAGCAAACTAGCCAACGGATTATCCCATGTGCTATTCTCCCAATTCAAATTACCATCCGCATCATAAAGCGCAGGTGCATTAGGTGACAAAGTTCTCGATACCGCAGTCAAATCCGTAGCAGGTTGATTATTCTTTTGTGCGGTATAATTAGCCGAAAACACCAACTTAAATTTATCATCGTCCGAAGTATGGTTCATGTTGAAATGCGCAGCACCTTTATTATACTTAAAATCACTAGGGAAAACAGTCGTTTCCGTTCTATAATTCCCACTCAATAAATACTGTGTTTTGGCACTTCCGCCAGAAACCGAAGCTTGCAAATTATTAACCTCGGCAGTACCACCAATAAATTCCTTTTGCCAATCAGTATAGCGGTTCGCATCCCAAGTACCATTCACATCATAAGCAAAATCGGGATAAACACTAATACCATCATTAGCAAATGCCTGTTGGCGCATCGCTAAATACTGTTGCGTATTCATCAGTTTAGGTGTTCGGGTAACACTTCCAACACTCGTAGAACCATTCACAGTAAAGGTGGTTTTTCCTGCCTTTCCTTTTTTGGTAGTAATCAAGACCACACCATTAGCACCACGCGAACCATAAATCGCCGTAGCATCAGCATCTTTTAGCACTTCAATACTCTCAATATCCGATGGATTAATTGAATTCAACGGACTAGTCAAACTCGGTGCCGTTCCAGAAGTAGCAATAGAACCAATAGTTTCAGACGAATACGGAACACCATCAATAATATAAAGTGGTTGATTTCCATCAGCACGCAAACTATTAGTACCTCTAATTTTAATACTAAAAGCACCACCAGGACTTCCACTATCCTGCACAATATCCACACCAGCCATACGTCCTTGCATAGCCGAAAGCACATTAGTTACTGGTTGTTTTTCTATATCTTTAGAAGTAATCTTAGAAATACTTCCAGTACGTTCTTTATCTTTTACAGTATAGTACCCAGCATTCACAACCACTTCCTTCAAAGTAGTCGCATCTTCTTTCATGGTTATATTCAATGCATTCCCATTGAAGTTTGCAATTGTTATTGTCATTGATATTGAAGTATATCCTATAAAACTGAAAACAAGCACATCGCCTTCAGCAGCACCTATAGTAAACTGACCATTGGCATCTGTTATAGTGTTAATTGGCTTACCTTTAATAGAAACGGTAACACCAGTCAATACACCGCTGGCATCGCGAACTATTCCAGTAATTTTACTCTGAACTTGATTCAGAGTCTTTCCGTCTTTTGTCATTCCGACGAAGGAGGAATCGCATTCAATATTCAAAGTGTAAAAAGTCTTGCATTTTTCTTCTTTCTTCTTTCTTCCAATGTCGCTTCCATAAGAAAAAGCAACTTGAATATAAAGGCAGAAAAGCAGAATAAACCACCTTTCTTTCCCATTACGTTTTTTATTCATAATTTTGGTTGAGTTAAATGAAACATTAGTTTTGTTTGTCCAGTCCTCTATACTAGTTTTCCCGACGAGATAGAGGGCTTTTTTGTTTTTGCGAGGCACGAAGCAATCTCGCTGTTGTTTAATTAGGTTATTCCATAGGCAATCGCTTTATTTGTTTATACTGCTACCGTCACTTCGAGTGATTTTCTGTACATAAAACGCTAGTTTTAGGTACAGAAAATTGTATCGAGAACTTCTGAAAACAATTTGCAAAACCAAGAAAAATAGAAACAGTGCTAAGAATACAGTTGAGGAAACCTTTGGGTACAAAAAAAAGGCATGGAACTCATCTTACTGCACTGGAGGTACTGGTATACCTAGAAACAATAAGTGAGCCCACACCCAAGAGTGTGAGCATCTTACTTATCATCTCGTTTCTTTAAAATTACCAGTTTTCCAGTGCGAGATTCTAAGCGAATGCTTCAATATTGTATTTGAAGAATCGCAAATTTAATTAATTCGGTGCTAATATAATAAAATATTTCAAATACAGGATTATAGTCCTTAGTTTTTTAATCTTTTTTGAAGTCATTTTGTAATATGCACGAATCACTAGATGACATAGAAAAATACTTAATAAAAAGAGTAAAAGAATTGAGAGAAAAGAAAGGTCTTAGTCAAGTTTCTCTGTCTTTGGCTTTAGGTAAAAGTACAACTTTCATATCTGATATTGAAGCTCCATCGAAAAAAGCAAAGTATAATGTCAAACATTTGAATGATATTGCAAAAATACTCGAATGTTCTCCTAAAGACCTTTGGCCAGATAAACCATTATAGAAAAATACAATTTAAAGATGCTAAATAGCATCTTTTTTTGTTTGAATAAGTTAGAATACAGTTATGTATATTTGATACTTGAAAATAATAAATTTATGAGGGTATCTAATTCGGTAATAAAAACAACATCTCCAAGTTGTATTCAGTATATTTTAATAACAGATACAATGTCTTATAGTAGTAATGAATTTTATTGCACTGCTTTAAACCTATTACGCGTACTTCCTATAGATTTGTCTCAATTACAAAATTCGATAAATAATTTTGAATTTAATTTTAGATTTAATTCTAGGAGATCATTTGAAATATTTACATTTCCTTCATTTTTTTTTACTGATGATAGTGAGGATGATTTATCCAAATTCAATGAATATATAAATCTTTATAAAATCATTTCAAACTTAAACGTTTTTATAATTGACAGCTCATTAAAAAATCATCAGCAAATTTCTCAATTTTTAGAAATTTCTGAACATTCTTACTTTACAATTTTACCAAGTTCAGAGGATTACAAAAATCAATACAATACAAATAATTATTTTCAATCGGAACATGATTTTATTGATTTGATAAACAGAGATAGTGCCAAAATTAATCAGTCAATAATCGATTATTACAAAAAGCAAGGTGAAAATATCGATTTAGGCATCGATTTTCCTATAAATCCAAATGGTACCTTCATTAATTCAAATGATTTCCCAGGCTCAAATATTGCACAAAACAATTACTTTATACTAAATCAAATTATTGGTAATATATGGGTTAACCAGTTGAAAAAACCTGATAACCTAATAACGAATCATGCTGAACGAACACAAGAAATAATTAATCAATCACAAAAAATTGATAATATTTCAATGATAATGTATAATGATGTTAAGGTGAAACCAACTGATCCATTTCAACCCTTACTTTCAACAATTGTTATTGTAGCTCCATATCATTTTCCAAGAACAGAAAAGATTTATGGTGCTATATCCAATAAAAAGGAAAAGACTTGGCTTTCAATTTCTCGTGCTGAACAGAATTTAAATTACGAACATCAATTTAATCCCGATGATATAAGCAAAGTGTCGCATGAAGAATTTCATTTTATCATGAATAATGCTTCTTTGAGATTAAAATATCTTGATTGCGTTGCATTTTTACATGCGAGATTTGATTTTTCTCCTGTAATAAGGCTACCTCAAATAGGAGCTTCAATTAACATGGAGCTATCACATCTTGAAAAAATATCTTCAAAGAAATCAAGTACAATATCTAATATTAAAAAATTTGGTAATAAATTAAGAAACCTAATAATTGCTGAACCATTAGTCGAGTATCTACAGCAAAGAAATGGTCAAATATTTGCAATCAGTGATTTACCGTTTGAATGGTTATTCTTAGATGAATATCCTTTGTGTTTTACACATGATGTATGCCGACTTCCAGAATTCAATTTAAATGGTATCGTAAATTCAGCAGTACATGCTTCAAGATTTTTATATGAAATCCCGACTGATTTAATCAACAAGACATTAGTAATACATTGTTCGTCAAAAAATGATAATATGATGAACAATATGTTTGATCTAATAGATAATTTTAAATCTTCTCTAGCATTTCAAAGTGCAAGATGTTCAAGTATTGAAGAAATTAAGAAAGCGATTGATGAATGCAAACCTGACTTGCTAATTTTTGATTGCCATGGAGGATCTAGCAAAAATGATTTATCGTCTTTTCTTGTGATTAATGGTGAAGAAAAACTTTTTTTAACTGGTGATGATATTGTTAAACATGAACTAACCGCCCCACTAGTTATATTATCTGCTTGTGAAACTATGCCTAACTACGGTTATGTCAAATTAATATCCGATGCATTTATGGAAGTTGGTGCATACAGCGTAACTACAACATTTCTTCCTATTAAGATTATAGATGCTGCAAGTTTGATAATAAGAATACTCAATAATTTAGGTCAAATTAAAACGAATAGTTATCATAATAATTGGTTAAATTTCATGTCTCACATGCTTAGAACAACTCTTATCTATGAAACGATAAATAAATCTCGAAAATTTTTAAAGGAGGAAATCACCAATGATGAAATTGCCATTATAATAACTAAAAGTATGAAATTTGAAAACAGAATTTTGGCTCTAAAAGATTTAGACAAACTCATTTCAAGAAAATCAAACTCACAACAATTAAAATTTACTGATCTTGATAATGAATGGTTGTCATACTCAATAATTGGTAGAGCAGATTTATTATACTTCAGTAGTTGGCTGAAAAATTATCGTGAGTTAAACTTAGATATGGATAAAATAGATAGTAAATTTATATAATTTCATTTTAACATACTTTTTGAAACATTTTAAAATTTTAAACGTTTAATAACCAAAGTAAATTAACTTTCAAAATCAGTAACTTCAATCGGTTTTATTCCTTACCTATTGTTATATTGATTAGAATAACTATATTTGGAACGTAATTTGCACTTACAATTACTATATGTATTTAAGTATTGACATACAAGACATGGCACAACCAATAGTAAGTGATACTAAAAAAGTATCATTCATTGTTAGGTTTTTGTATATCATAAAAAATAAGATTGTTACTAAATACAACAATCACCTTACTAAATTCAACCTTGCATTAGAAGGCGTTTTAAATCGTATTGATGCTCTTGATTTTGAAAAATCAAAATCATTACTCTCAGAAATGAGAGGAATTATAACATCTTTAGAAAAAGTTGAAGCAGATTTGGCCAAAGGGAATTACTTAGATAGTGATGATGTAAAACAAAATATCAAATATTCGCTTGAATGTTTATACAAATTAGAAAGCAAACTTCACAAAAATGTATATAAATCAGCTCCAATAATTGAAACTGAAGATGATTTAAAAGAAGGCTTTTCAAAAATGAAAGCAGCTTCTCTAGACAAATTACTTTCTTGTTAATGAGTTTCCAAAAAGGCGATATTATTGACGTATTTTTTGATTTACCTTACTCAAAGGAAACAAAAACACATCCTGCAATTATAATTTCTAACGAAGACGTTTACGACAAAGACGAACTATACGTATGTGTAATGATGACCTCATCTACAGAAACGGATTTATTTACTTTCGAAGTAACCCAAGACATGTTAGTTCAAAAAAACAATAAAGACTTCAGTCAAGCAAGATGCCATCTAATTTCGTATGTTATGGAAAAACATATTGTAGGCAAAACTCCCAAAAACACATTAAAGGAAAATGCTTTTAAGCGTTTATTAATTAAAATTAATGACACCGTTTTTTAATTAATCATATCCATTATAAAAACTAAAATTTAAGATGCTTCCGGCATCTTTTTTTATACTAAATACTCAAAAATATAGTATTCAATTCCGGAATCACACACTACACTTCTTGCAACAATAGTAGTAGCGCATTAGGTTTGCAAATTAATCAAATCTATAATCAACATGCAATGCTATGAAATTCTATTGGCTATTCCTGTTATAATAATTGGTGCTTACATTCGTGGTAAGATATATGAGAATAAAAGTAACTATTTTAAAAATGATAGTTGGAAAAAAAGGAAAAAAGAATAATGGCATCTGTTTTATTTTATAAAGTAGTAAAATCTTAATTATCTTTACTATAACTTAAATGCAAAGAATATTTTATAATAAACGAACTACAATGTCTGAATCAACACAATTAGATTGGAAAACTTATGAATCCATCACAAGGTATATCTACGAGAGTATAGGAAAACAGGCGGGTGTCAGAGTTAAAGGATATGGACAAACTTGTAAAGTAACTGGTAGATCTGGAGTTCCTCACCAAATCGATGTTTTGACGACACATTCTGACGGACTTCATAGTTATGATACTGCTATAGAGTGTAAATACTGGAAAGAGAAAGTAAATAAGGATACTGTTATGAAAGTAGCTGCAATTATTGAAGATACAGGTATTAGCAAAGGAGTCATTGTTACAAAAAGCGGTTTTACAAAAGATGGATTGGAATATGCAAAATTTAAAAATATCGGACTTGTTGAATTACGGGAACCAACCAATAAAGATGATGAATCTACCACAAAGGAAATAGAATTTGGAACTTTAAATATTATGACGAATATAAAAGTTAAAGGTCCTAAAATTTTAAAAATAGATATTGGCAATAATAGATTCCTTGAAGTTGAAAATGAACTTAACCTTTTCAATTACTTTCTAATCCTAAAAAATGGAACTCGGGTAGCCTTTTATGACTATGTTGCTGATTTTAGAATGGAGGTTGCTCGTCAAAATGTAATGGATAAGGAAATTATAAAAAATTACAAAGTACCTGAAAGCAGGCTATGCAATAGACTTATAGATAATACATTTGAATTAGACGAAATAACCTTAACAGGACAATTAAGTCAAAGGAATGAAAGTAAAAATTTAACCTTTACATTAGTCGACAAAGTATGGTTGATAATGAAATCAATTTTTGAAAAACGAACGTTTACTTTCTCTGAAAATGGTTTACTTATAGAACAAAAGAAATAAACCAACACTAGAGTGCAAATGAGAGACAGCTACTTTTAATTAGTTTCAGCCAAAGTGGAATATAATTTAATTGTATTTTGACTACCAATAAATCGATAAAAACATCTTTGTAAATGAATTATCTTTGTAAGGAACAATTTAAATTAATCCAGTTTACATATGATAACTGTAAAGCAAAGATTAGGCTTCAAAGATGTATTTCCAGACGAAGAACAGGCAGATACTCTAACGTATCTTAGTAAAGTATCTAAAGATTCCTTGTTGAGAACAATAGGTTTTTGTAATACAGAACCTCTTCCAAATTTTGACAACTTCTTTAGTAATCCTGAAATATCTGAGCTGGTTCAAAATAGAGTCCAAAACTACCTATTAGCAAATAGAATAAACGGTAAGCCGGAAACGGTAACGCAGCAAGCAGCTCTCAAGTTTGCGGAACTGACTCTGTCTAATAAGGCGCAACTACTTGATAGTAATTTAAATAATTCAGTTGATGATGATGAATTGAATTTATTTAAGGCATTTCTATGTATTAATTCAGGGTTAAATGGCAGTCAGGTTCTTAACAATGTAGATGAAGACAATTTTGAAAAATTAGTAGATTATTCAATTGTATTCACTTTTCCAATCGCTGACCTAGCACTTTTTGAAAATAACAATATTGAGTTCATAAATTTAGTTTACACTACATTCTTTAAAGTAGAACAACTATTAGAGTTTCTCAACTCAAAACCGGAGTATGCTAATTTAAAAAATGGTTTAATTAATTCTTTTAATGTTACCACAGAAGAAGAGTTTGTTAAACAAATGACATATCTCTTTGGAAAGCTGTTACAACTCAAGAGCGATAACAGTTATCTTTTTGAGGTCGATGATGAACAGTCACTAAAATTCCTTGAATCAATGTCGTCTGAAGAGATTGAAGTTGATGTAGATTTTACACACATTAAAAATAACCCAATCTATAAACTTGATAATAAACTTTTTTCAATTATAAATTACTTTTTTGTGGTTGATAAATTTTATAGAAGTGCAAAATTTAAATTAAAAGATCTCTATGTGAAAGATGAAGAATTAATTGCCAAACATGGCAACTTTTTCAACTTTTTTAATACTCAATTTTCTGAAAAATTCTTGATGAAAAATATACTTGATGAGATATTTGAAAAGAAGTATTTTGTAAAAAAACCTGATACCGAAATTGAATTACCTGGTGAGCCAGATTATTACTTAAGACATAACAATGATGTTTTTGTTTTTGAAAATAAAGATATATTAGTAGCGAAAGATATAAAGGCATCTGCTGATATTGAACAAATAAATACCGTCTTAAAAACAAAATTTCTTCATGATGGAAAAAAGCATGTTGGCATTGGGCAGTTGATAAACACTATTATCGAAATAGCTCAAAAAGCCTTTCGATTTGACAATTATGTAAATACTAAAAATTCACTAACAATTTATCCAATTTTGTTAGTCCACGATAGAATATTTCAAACATTAGGAATTAACTACAGGTTAAACAATTGGTTTAAAGAACAATGTGAGATTCGGTTAAGTGGTTTAAATCATAATTTGACAATCAAGAATCTGACAGTAATCGATATTGATACCTTGATTCTTTGGCTACCTCATTTTAAATTAAAAGATAAGAACTTTAGAGATGTGCTTGACCTGCATTTAAACAGAATGGGTAAAAAGAAAAAAGTAGTAAATGCTCCAAATGAAGAAGAAGGCTTGTACCGTGTAAACAGGAATTTAAGTGAACAGCTTACACCCATATCAGCTAGGAAAATTCCATATAACATTAATTTAGAATTACTCTTAAATCGATTTAAGAATGTTTTAAAAGATGAATAATTGAACAATATGAAAAGCAAAATTGAAAACAAAATTCTTAATTTCTTTATTAATTCAAATGATTTCAATGGAATTCCATTGAGAGAGATTTCTAAAAAGTTTAACCTTGACTATGCAGAAACTATAAATATTGTCAAAGAACTAGTTGAAGAGGATAAAATATCAATTCAATCAAGTACAAATCCACATATTATAGGATTCAAACATTATGCTAAAGAAGATCAATTGATGTTGCTCGAAAATGCAAAAAATGATACTGTAGAATATAAACAATTCGGAAAAATTAAAATAGAGTTTGAGTCTACAGAATATCCTGTTTGCTTATATCCTTCACCATCCTTTCTGGATAGATATAGAAATCTAGATAATTTTGGTTATGCTTTTTATTCAAAAAAATTAGCTTTAGGTGAGCCACAATTAAAACCAATGTTTTTTGACATTGAAGTACTTGAAAGATACTATAATGATCCACGTTTCGAATTTAAGTTTGATGATTATTCAGGAAGTATTCAGTGTAAATCTGACGAGCTCTATAATGCTATGGTGAGAAAAGAAGATGATATTTATATTAAATCCTTTGGTATTGGATATGACAAAGATAACAACCGCGTAGCAGTTGTTTTTCTAAGATTTTTACATAATCTTACTGCGGAGCACCAAATATATTGGAAAGGTAAAGAAAGAATCGACGAGTGCACAATTTTGAAAGAATATTATCAAAATGCTATTGAAGGAAGTTGGGCGTTTTCACATTCTATATTTTCAGCATTTTTAGGTGAACTCAAATGTTTAAATGAACTATCACAGCATATTTTTAAGATTAATCTTTTCAATGAATCGTTTGAAGATGATAAAAAACCTAGCGAATTCACATTTTTCTTTGTTCCAACTCTTAAAAATTACTATGATTTCATTCATTTATTAGACAAAATGATTTCTGAAAATATAAACAAATCTTTTTTTAAAAATAAAATTGATCTTTTCACTTTGAAACAAGAAGATGGCGTTCATATAAAGGAAAATAAAGGTACTTTGAGGCTTTTAGAAGAATGGTTATCCTCAATCTTCAAAGTTCAGGGTGAAGGCTCTGTGGCCAATACTATAAAACCATTTAAAAATATTAGAAGTGAGAGACAAACACCGGCGCACAAAGTAAACGAAAATATATATGATATTAATCTTGTTAAAAAACAAAAAGATACAATATCTGAAGTCTACAATTCTATGAGGCAATTGAGAAATATATTTAGTTTACATCCAAAAGCTAAAGATTTTGAAATACCTGATTGGCTAGAAAATGGAAAAATCATAAATCTCTAATTTTGACATTGTAAATAATCCTTCTTCTAAAATTTAAAGAATTAAAAATCCTAATTAAGGTTCAATGAAAAATGCATTTATAGGTTATTCATATCAGGAGCATGTTACATCATTGATGTTGGCAAAAATGGATGTGGAGAGAACTATTCTGGAAATAGAAATAGAAGCTAAAGTAAATCATAAGTTTGATGATGTCAAGCTTGTTGTAGGGGATTCAGAATATTATTTTCAAATAAAGGATTTTGACAATGTTTCAATTAACGAACTCATAATTACTGGTGATGAAATTTCAATTGGCGGTAAAACGCATAAACTTTCTTCGGCAACCAATGTTATTTTTTTTAAAAGCATTGAGATTATAACTAATTGTGTGGTCTTGGATATGGATGCTTACAAATTAGATAGCATTTATATTGTTTCTTTAAATCGTGTTGCCATAGATCAAAAAATCGAAGCGTTATATAAGTCCAATCAACTGCGAAAATATATCATAGATCAATTTTTTAGTGAATGTCTGGACAATCGAAAGTTACTGATTAAAAAAAGTGAATTACCGGTACTTAACGTATTCAAGACCTATTTAATTGAACCTACAGTCGACATAACAAGAAAACTGCTCAATATAGAAAATATTTTGCTTATCGAAGGAAAGCCAGGAGTTGGAAAAAGTCATCTAGTTGTAAATTTAGAGAAACAGTATACAAATAATATTGTTTATCGCTTTTGGGTTTCTAATCAGGACAATGAATATTACGAGCGCTTACAATATAACAATTTCATGCTTGACTTTTCAAAGAAATTGTTTGGCAATTTAAAACCTTATGCTGAAGCAGAAATTATAGCCAAAATCAACGAACTTGAAAAAACAATAATAATAGATGGATTGGATCACGTTGAAAATTATAACCCAAAAGATCTTGAAGCATACATTACATTCATAGATAACTTATCAGAAACCTGTAAAGTAATTGTTTTAAGTCGTCCATTACTACGTGAATTAATTTGGAAAAAACAGTTACTTGGCAATTGGAACAAGGAGCAAACAAAAAAAGTATTGAATGAACTATACCATATTGAGGAATACACAGACACTGAAAAAATCTACAAAATAAGTGATGGTTATCCTATCTTGGTACGATACATTGCTGAACAATACAAATTAAAAGGAACTGTTCCTGACTTTGAAACCTTTGATTCAATTGATAAATATTATGAAAAGCTCATCGAAGGAGAAAAAGGTAAACAGGCTCTTTCTCTTTTCCTTTGTGTCCGATCATATATTATGCAGTCTGAAGTGACACTTTTTTTAGATTCAATAAGTGCATCTTTCGTCACCGAATTTATAAAAGAACATCCTTATCTTTTTGAATTGAGGTTAAACAGAATTTCCCTTTTTCATGATAGTTTTATAACTTATTTACGCAAGCTAAATACAAATTTTAAGGCTATTGCAATAAACGTTAACTCAATTGTTTATTCCTCAATACTAGAGGGAGAAAAAAGGTTTTTATCAAGATTTACATATTTTGATTTATCAATTCTAGAAAAGAAGAAGATAATTAAAAAATACTGCTCTATAGTTGAATTTAGAAAATTAATGAATGGAGCAATTGATTTTGAAGCTATACAGGACTTTTATAAGCAAATTAGAGAAATAGTCACCGAGTTGTCAGCAGAGGATTTTGAAGTAAATGAGTATTACGATTTATCGCTAATAATAAATATGGTTAGTCGTGATCACATATCTGCTCTAAATGGCTTTCACTACACATACTGTAAAGCGCTATTATATAATGGGTTTACATTTGATGATTTTACAAGTTCTCGATATTTGTTTGGTATGCTTTACTATATAGAAACCAATGATGGATCATTAATTTTAAATACCACAAGTGATAGTCATTACGATACTAGCAGATTTTATTGGGATTTGCAAAATGATGCACTTGAAGAGATTAATTTTTTCGAAAAACATAAAAAAGCACTTTCTACAGCAAAAATTAAATCACTCTTAAAGGATAAAAAAAGTTGGGAATACAAAGAGATAATAACATATATTCTTGAGAATTTATTTATTCATAATGTAGCTCGAAAAACCAATAAAGAACTGTTTCAGTCCATTAAATACTATATGAATAATGAAGATTGGAAAGCCAAATCCATTCTAATAGACGTAATAGCCGATTTTGAGATTGAAGATTTCAAAGCTGCTTGGATATTAAAAGATGTACGTAAAAATTTATTGTCACTAGGATATCATAAGAAAGATAATGATTATTTAAAACTATCTTTAAAACAAAATATTTTAAAACATAAGGACTTGGGAAGCTTTGATATGGGGGTTTATATTTTGAATCATATAAGATTAGCAATGCATCAGAATAGAAAGATAGACATTGGTTCAATATCACTTTTTTGGACAAAATATTATCAGCGAAAAGACTATACCTTGTCAACCATAGATAAAGCACTTACAGTTTTTGAAAATCACAATTATGTCAATCAGCTAGAATCTCTAAAATTGATTATTAAAGTTCAAGAAGTTTCAGAAAAGGGCTATAGAGGATTGTTAGCAGATTATATTGTAAAACATCCTCCTTCAATAATTGCTTTCATTCTTGACAATTTTGATGTATACGATCTTAGAATTTCTTGGTTTGCGTTACCATCAGAATACATTAATGTAATTCCGGATAGAGTGTACAATATTGAAGTAAGAAACGTTCTTAAAGAAAATCGAACTGATAAGAAAGTAAAATATGAGGAGGTTGAAAATATCTTAAAGTCAAATAGGTTTGATATTTTTTTTGAAGCTATAAAATTTTGGCGTTACACAATAACAATTCCTAAAGGGCATCCTGATTTGAAATTTCTGAAAGCAAAAAAAATACCATTTAATGAAGACGAATCTGAAAATAGTAATTTTTATTCTACTCCGGATTCGATATTAAATGATGGTATCGTCAACGACAAAAACAGAGATTTAGAAAGAGTCAAAATATTAAAGTCTTTTGAATTAGCTTCACTCTCTGATGGGTATTATACTGCCTTAGCTGATACTGATATATATAAACGCTATGGTAAAGAAGATATTCAGGTAAATATTAAAGCGATACTACGTAATGCAATGCTAGGTAAAGTCAAATCTATTGATTCATACCATTACATTTGGTTCTTTCCTGGTAATGTTATTAAAATTCTTGACGACAATGAGGTAATTGAAAACTTTGATGATTATTTCAATAGTTTTAGTATATTTTTACAATTATCGATGTTTGATTTAAAAAGTAATGTTTATAACATCATATCAAAGTAATAGATACATTAGTTAAACATTTATTATCGACCCAAATCAATCATTATATGATAAATTTCAATAGAATCATGAGTTGATTTAGCAATGCGTAAGGACGTTACATCAACGAATTTACCTGATAAATCTTCAAAACCTTTAGCTACATCAAATGCAAATTTTGCAGGAAATGGCGTTGCAGCCGCATCAATCTTATAATTATTCCATGTAGTATTGAACCGAGAGGGTTTGCCAGTGTAATAAATAATCATATAATACCTATCCAAGAAGCTAGCATATGAAGTAATTTTATTCACATGTTTTTGGGTTAATAGTTTACTTCTTCTATTTAGGATTAAAGCCTCAAATAATGTTATAGAATTTCCAGCTGCAGTTATTAGTATATCCACTTCTCCAGCACTTATTCCAGTTGGTGAACTTCCTGACCTCGCTTGGTCAGTGATTTCCCAACCCCAAACGGGAAATCTCAGGCGAAGAATAGCTAATAACAAGTCATTATAACGGTCTTCATGTGTGATTTGTTTGATACCATGAATTTTTTGTATTACAATCCTTGCTGCCTGTACTATTTCATCAAGAATAAATTCACTCAACTGATTTTTATTATTTAAAATATCTGGTATAATCTTCACAATATCAGCTGGTGGCAAATTTCTGATATTCCCAAAACTTTCTTTCAATTTTAGTAATAAGATCATTGAAATAGCATTGTTAATTAACGGCTCTACTTCTGACGAAATAGTTTCTCCTGCTTCTTTTAGATATTGTTCTACTTGATTGATATATCCAAATGCTAATTCATTAAGACCTCTTTCAATATAACTATTATACACTGTCGGAACAATTTCTTGATTATATAAAAAACTTTTTGACAAACGATTTATAGTTTGGTCAAATCTAATCCAATCTTTTGTAATACTCAAATAAAACAATTGATTACTTGCAATTGGTTCTTCAAGTTCCGCTAATGCAACTTTTTCTTCATTAGTTAATGAGGCAACAAAACTATTCCACTCATCATTTGCTTCTTTTATAAGTGCTAAATTCATTCTGCTAATGCTTTAAGGGTTTGAGCTCGATAAATATGATAGGCGTATCTGACGTTTTTCTGGTCCTCAGACAATAGAGCTTTAAAGAGCATAATTGCATTTTCATAATCTTTATCATTATACAATTTGAAAAGTGCAATAAAAAAACGTTTCTTTCTTTCACCGTAAATATTAGTACCATGAATAGCATACTGTTTTTTGGGAACTTCAAAGGATATCAGCTTAGCAAAATCTTTTTGTTTAAAAGCAAGCAATAAGTTTATTTCAAAAAAGAAATTCTCAGTATTGATATCTACTTTACCAACACGATCAAAGTGTTGTTTTAATCTGGTAATTAAAGGTTCTGATAGATGCCAATGATTTTCTGAATTTACTGCTTCCAGTAGTGCATACTCCAAATCAGTTGCCATCACACGTTGATCAATATAATCTTGTATATCAACTTCAGAAATTCTTTTTGAGACAATTTCTCGTAATAATTTCGACTCAATCATATTAATTGCAGTCAGCATTCGGGAGATATCAGTATTAGTACTAAAATATTCTTGGACAAACTTTTCCTGATCCAGCAGATTGAAATGACTAATACTTTTATAGAGCAAATCTGCTAAATGTTGATAGTATAAATCATAACCAAATGACTTATAACGATCGTTAAATATATCAATCTGACTATTGAGGATATTATCATTTGAATAAATTAACGCATATTTTTTTATCCAATTTTCTAATTTATTAAGTACGCTGTTAACTGGCAATACATCAATTTCATATTGGCTTTTCCTCTCATTTATTGTCAAAAATGCCAAGAGCAAAGACTTAATAAAAAGTTTAAGTTTAGTAGCCTGCTCAATATTTTGCTCATCGTAATTACTCCCAGAAGTTAGAAAATCAACTGAATCAATTGCAGTATTATTTATATCATCAAGTAAATTCATTCGTTCAAAATGAAGAAATAAATATCCCCAATCGATGATTTCGAAACCAAATTCTTCTGCAGTTCTGGAGGCAGCTCTTACTTCAACTTGTTCAATACCATATGTTGGAACAGTTATTTCTGTTGTTGTATAAAAAACATCTAGTGATTCCTTTAGTGATTCCGTTAAACGATTGGAAATGTTTTTTAATTCACTAATGGTCTCTTTTGAAATTTCAGCTTCTGATGTTCGTAAATTAATCAAACGCAATATTTCGATTCCTAAATCAAATAGTCCAGAATTAATTTTTAAATAGTGATAGCGATAGGACTTCTTATTTTTTAATTGATCTATTATATAGTTTGCCATTTCAGGCAAGTAGTGAAAAATTATACGGGGCGTAATATTTCCAGACTGCATTTGGAAATTTGAAACTCGTTTGTTCCCGAGAATTTTGATGGCATTATCATATCTTTTTTTGAATATGTTGTGGTCAGTAACATTCATGGAAGTATTACCGTTTGTATTAAAAACTTTTTCAGCTAGATCTGCAAGAATTCGTGTTAGGGTTGTACTAATTTTTTTTATTTCATAATTAGTGACACCAATCCTTTCAAGAATAATGTCAAACATTTCATTCCATAAAGTATTTATTTCTTCTTTAGTAACTTTATGTTTTGTATCGCGGTCTTGTTGTTCTGGAATCGCACTTTCATTAATTTGAATTCTATCTATAAGCTGAAATGCCAAAGGAATAAGATTAACATCAGTAAGTAAATAGGGAATTACTTGAGGGTACTGACGAGGTATTTCTTCATAAGAATTCCATAATACAGTTGGAATATCCATTGTACTTAGAATTTTTAGTAGCGTTTGGAATGGCTTGGGGTTTGTTGGTTCATTTTCAATGATTATTCTTATCAAAAGAAGACAGTAATTTCTACTTTGTTGATAGTCAAAAATATCGTGAAATTGCCAAGCAACGTCCTTAACGCTTTCAATAAATTTATATTGGTCATCGTAATTAAATTGTATGGTTGGAATTTCAGATTCTATTGCGCGATTATACCTATCACGGGCATTTAGCCACATTTTTCTAAATTCTGAATTTGATTGCCTTAAATCATCTAGAGTATATAAATACTCTGCTGCTAAGTCAGTAAGTCGTCTTCGACTTTTCAATGGAACATAATTTACGGTGTAAGAAGGCCAAATACCCGCACCTCTTATTAACCTATAAAATTTTTCAAAATCGTCAGATGTTGCATTTTCGCCACCTAATTCTTCCCATAACGTAGTGGCTATTTCATCGCTCAAATGTCGGATATGTTCGCTGTGGTATCCCCATAAATACGAGTTTGATGTTTTGTTAGGTATCATTAGACCTTTTTTTATAAGGCTCTCAATCGTAATTTCTTTGGAGGCATATACTTCTAAAATTCTTTCTAAAATTTCCTTTTTGATAATTAAGTTAGTATCCTTAAAATAAGTTTCGTAATATAATTTCAAAGAATTTATCTGATGTAAATAGTTATTAGGGATAATTACAGATTTTCCATTTTCTTCATCATACCCAATCTTCCATACAAAATGCCTTAGCATTTCAGGAATTATTACCTCATCGCCAATTTCTGTAATCCAGTTTATAGAAATGAAATCCTCAAACGATAAATTGGTACCATTCTCAGAATTGTATTGATTAATAATATAAAGAAATTCTTTCTTACCACGTTTTACAAACTCAAGTTCTAAAATAATCTGAGAAAGCAAATAAGAATAATTGTATTTAAGATTTTCAGATTTGATTTCAGTATTAACATAGAATCTCGATGAATTACTATCCTTTGCAATGTAATTCAATCGAGAACTTAATGATTTAATTTTATTATCTATAATGTAGCTGTCAGGAAATTGCATAAATGCACATTTTTACTTGAATATTAATACTGAATAAATAATATAATTTGTTAAAAACAACTTTTTAAAAGCGCGAAAACTCTCTTATAAAGTTTTAACTTCGTAAAGTTACAAAACAAGATTGCTAACTTTACTACAAACTTGTATTCCTTTTTATATAACTAAAATAAAAACTGAAAATGGTATCCGAACAACTTATCTGGGAAGTAGAAAAATTTTTAACTGAACATTTTTCATTCGTAAAATTTGAAATTTATAACTATTTCAACAACAATAGAATTTATTATACACAAAGTAAGCCGCAGATATTAAGGGACATTAAACATACTGATAAGCAGGCTTTTGAAATAATGAACACGGTTAAATCTAATGGTTGGATAGTGTTTGACGAGAAGAGTTCGGTAAAATATATTGCTAGTGAATTTAAGTTATTTAATCACATATATTCAAGCAATAAATACAAATTAACAGATATAAAAACAGTAGTAAAAAATTGTATTGGCAGTGAAAAACTAGTACAGATAATAAAATTCAATCCATTGATAAAAGACCTCATTAATGAAGGTCGTCATCGTGTAAAAGGCATCTATCCTGAAGAAAGTAAATTCCGTCAAAAAATTAGTGCTAATGTTGGCGATAAGGTGTATTTCTGTGATAACTCAAATAACATAGTCAATCCAGCCTATGTTATTGGAAATTTTGCTGATGAAAAACTTCATATTGCTTATTTCTGCAATATAAATTCTGATCATTTTGAAACTCAAAAATTAGATATTAATGGATGGGCAACAGTAGGGGTATATAAAAATGAAGTTGGATTAACTCCAGAACAAGCACTTAAAAATAGAATGCAATAATTTATTAAAACATAATATTGAAATTCATCAATGAAAAACATCTTTATTAACGAAAGAGATCATTTTAAGTGGGGCAAACAAAAAGAGTATATTAGCCATCTTGATACTATTGATGATGACACAAAAAATAAAGCTCTCTGTGCATTTAGTTTTCTAGAACAGGAATTCGGAGCACAATTTTTAAAAACAACTTCTGTTAATCATCCTGTTCGCCAAATGATTTCAAACAAAGCACCATTCCAAATAAAAGATTTAATTGAGTTTACCGATACGTTACAGATTTTAAAAAAAGAAGATAATAATTACAGAAGACTTATTGAAAAGCTTCTCAGTAAAAATGATGCTCTAACAGAAGGTATATCTTTAGTTAACGTAGCACGAATGTTTTTAAAAGAAGGACTTATAATTTCATTTATTGACGAAATAAAAAACAGTAAATCTCCTGATGTAAAGATAACCAATCCCAATAATAATGATGTTTTTTATATTGAAATTACTAAACTTAATGATAGTGATAATCAAAATTATATTAGGAAAAATTATAATTTTTTCTTCAATCAATTTAATAGTGTACAACCACTTTTACCTTTTTTTGGTAAACAATTTGAAACTATTGATGAAAAGGAATATCCCAGTATAGAAGTAATAATATCAAATGCCAAAAAGAGAGTAAAGGAAGAAAATCAAATTGTTTATTATTCCGACAAAAGATTTTGCTTTCTTTTAGCACCTCAAACAAATGATAATAGTTTCAACGAAATATGCGAAAGAAATAATATTAGATCAATTCATTTTGATGGATTACCAATCGATGTAGATGAAACAAGTCGCATAAACAATAAAATTGGTAAAGCGTATCAGATCCCGGAAAATGAAAATGGTTTATTATTCATATCGATAAGTCCCATGTATTTCATGATTACTAACCTTACAGATGCTATTGAAAGATTAGAAGCTAACATAGCAAAGCATAAAAATTTAATTGGTATAATTCTTTTCTCAGAAATTGTGGCATCAAAAGAAAGTACTCGAGTGAGAATGGGAAATCATTGCTTTTCAAGAAAGACAATTGAAAATCTATGCCGAGAGTCACTATTCATATTCAACAAAGACTGTAATAGTAAACTCTCTAACGAAACAATTGAAAAAATATACAAAGCCTTATCCTAGCATAAAAAATAAAAGTGATCTGCATAAAATGAAAGATACTAAAATCAAAAACTTCACACAGGAATTAGAAACAATAGAACAATTTGAAAATTATAAAAATCAAAAAGTCATAATTGAAAATTGCGATGGTGAAGCTTTTATTACAAAATCAAAAAGAAACTTTAAGCTTTCATTCGATGGCATCTTTAGTTATAAATCAGATAAGAAAATAAAAGTCCATATCAATAGCACAGAATTTATATTCAAATCGATTGATTTTAAGGAACCAATAAATGAAGTATTTGCAAATGTTTCATGCCAACATACCTTCGATATTGATACTGTATTTAAAGGTATTCTCGATGAAGTATCTCTATTCAGAATGTTCTTTTTTGACAATTCAAAAACAACAAATATCTTTCATACAAAACTTGGAACTGTCAATAGTGAAGGAAATAATACTGACGCGTGGGCATCTATAAGATTAACGGTAAATTCACATATTTATAATATATCACAACATAAAAATAATAGCAAGAGTTATTTTGTTATTGAGAATTTAGAACCAACATCTTTAAAAGAATTTGAAGAAGATTCTTATGCTATTCAAAAGGGCGTTGGTTTTCTGATTGGCTTTATGCCAGGTGGAGAAAACTATATCTTTTCTGGAGAAAATTTCGTTTACCGTCGTCTATCTAGAAAATCATTAAAATCAATATTCTATCCAGTAACTTCGAATCCATATTCAAAATTGTACAAAGAAAGGGAGATTGCTGATAGCTACTATGGCAAGCTAAAAGTTATTCCAACAGATGTAATTTCAGATTTTGTCTCTCAACTTCGAAACAATGAAGATTTTTCAGTAGTTATCATTTTTTTAATGGAAGTGACTAGTTTAAAATCCGTTGTATCAATGCCAGGTGTTTTTTCAGTAATTTTAGAATCACTTGCAAATATAATAATCATAAAACAAAATAAGCTTCAAAAATTAATAACTGACAAACAACTAATTGATGATATTGTTAAAGACTTAAAAGCTGTTATTGACAAATACGCTTTTAAAATTCAAACAGATGCTGAAATAAAAATCAGACGAAGAATAAATGAATTAAATAAGCCCATAAATCAAAGTCGATTAACCAATGCCGAAAAATTAAGAGCGCCATTCGATCAATTAAAAATAAAACTTTCTCAAGAAGATGAAAAGGCGATTGATTATCGTAATGATCTTCTACATGGAAATATTTTGATGAATGATGAAACTAAAAGAACTAGCGAAGAAATTGACAACCAAATGCTATATGTCAGTGCAAAGTTATACACCTTAATTAGCAAATTAGTTCTAAAAAATAGTGGATATAATGGTTATGTAATCAACCACGCAAAATTTAATAAGCAAAGCCCAAGTGATTCTAAAGATGAATATTTTGAAGAAATATAAATCTACTTAAGATTTTTCTAATATATTTTATTTGCTATCTACTACACATTGTGTAGTGTTTCGTTGTAAAAATATTTTGTCAAGTATCTTACGTCGTTTACTTAACAAAGTATATAAAAAAAGTGAAATTCTAAAGTAAACACATACATTTACTTTATTTTAATTTTGTCAACATATATATTTACTTTTTTATTAAATAGTACACATATAAGTTTACTATTAATAATATTCAAAAGCAATTAGAAACTGGGTTGAAAAGCTATAAATAAAAATTAAACGCGGTGATTATTCAATTTAATCACCGCATTTTTGCGGTAAATAGAAACTATAATCACCGCATAAAAAAAATACCATACAAATTCAGTCCTCTACAGACACACCTTCAGTCTGTTTCATTTTCTCCAGAAACCGCTCAACCTCTCTAAGAATATGTTCATCACCCAAGCGGTCAGCTTCAAGATACCGTTTGTGGTCCAAATACATTTCTCTAAAAAACAGAAAAATAAAAACCAAATACAACGCGATAGAAAATAGAATGTGGCTCATAATAAAAGTTTTAAATCTCACCACACTCTTGTGGCAAATAGAACTTACAATTACCACATAACTGTAAAAAAAACTATGCAATTCGAGAATGATACTATTCATTTCAATCATTAATCCAGCCACTACAAATAAATCGGCGATAATCCGCGTCCCAAATCAACGAGCAAAGCGAGTTCTTAAATGACCTTAAATTCCTTACATGGTAAAAAAAACCACGAGCAAAGCGAGAAAAAATCTGTGTAAATCCGTTAAATCTGTGTCATCTGTGTTCCAAAAAAACGAGCAAAGCGAAGTTAAATAACAATATTCAATTCGGGAATTAATATGTTCAATTCGGGAATTACCCACATCACCACTTGCAACAATACCACTACTCCAATAGATTTGCTTTCAATCAAACTAAAACAGTAGCGTATGAAATTGTTTTCCGAACATCTATTATCTGAACTAGACAAACAACTACAAAGCATTCATTTCAAAACAGACAATCCCATTCAATATGCAGAACTGGCAATCAAAACACTAATTCCAATCTTTGAAAACCTAAAAACAAAATTCCTAAAACATACGTTTGCAAACAAATCAGAAGAAATAAGTTTCTTTCGCGATACCAAACCGCAATTTGCGGCCAAACTAATTTACTACAACGAAATCTACAACATCGAAACCAGTAAACCATTCGGTTCCAAAAAAGCAATCCGTAAATACTACAATCTCGAACTATTAAAACTGCAAGCATTTTATAATGAGAATAAAGAATTCTACAAATATTACAGAACAGATAATAAAAGTTTGGATCATAAATATTTTCTACGAGGAAAACACGATTTAAGACATACATTGGATAGCTTTTACTTTCAAGCAGACAATCGTTTCTCAACATCACACGATTATAAAGTAGCCAAAATTCTAGCAAACGAAAAGCTAAAAAGCTACATCGAAAATGAGATTGCAAAATTAGAACAAAAAGAAGAAACCAGTGTCGCAAACGCTAACACCAAAACTCAAAAATGGACAGGTTCAAAAGTCGGACTGATTGAATTAATTTATGCACTCCACACCGAAGGCGTTTTCAATCACGGTACATCTGAACTAAAAGAAGTTGCCACTTTTTTTGAAACAACATTCAACATCGATTTAGGACAATTCAACCGCGCCTTTTTAGAAATCAGAGCAAGAAAATCAGAAAGAACCAAATTCATAAACACACTAAAAGAAAAACTAATCCTGCGGATGGACGATGCAGACGAAAACTAATATGGGCTGCCAATAATTGACAACCCATACTCAGTCATTGCAATTCTGTCATTGAGAGCTCGCGAAGCAATCTCATCTATTTTCTATATTCTATTCTCTATTTTCTTCTCAATCATTCTGCGCAATCCCAGTAACAAGAGACATCGTAGCAGCTTCAGCCGAACCAAATTCAGCACCTTCTGTGGATGCAATAATATTGCCTATGAAGATATCCCAATCAGGATCAGTATTTTTCTTTGGTTTTTTTCTTGCTCTAAAAGCTGAATGTCTTGTTATAGAGGTAGTGGTCAAAATAATGCGCTTATCGGTTTCAGTTAGTGCAGCGTTAAGCAGTACGCCACTCTCGTAGGCAACAACCTTATCATAAATCACATCACAATCATTTTCATTCTCAAGAAAAATAATAAATGAATTGATAAAATTAGTTAAATTTGATTTGCCTGTTGTTGACATACTCGAAGCGGAGATAACATCATTGACACAAGTAGTTGTATGTTCAAGTAAATACAATACTCTGGTGCTTGAAACATTATGATAGGGAGAACCTTTAGTCGAATTAAAGTTCGCGCTGGCATCGGCTATAGTTTGCACTTTAGTTATAATTTGAGGAACAGTACCACCCAAATTTGCATTGGTGTAATACGTATCAAACAATTCATTATAAAGCCATCCTACTTCATCATAAGGATTGGCATCATTTCCTGGCAAAGTTGTAATAAGTTTAGCGGAATTAGAATTGGTATTCTCAGAATTCGTAGTGTCATTATCAGAGCTACAAGATACAAGTCCTGTACTCATCATAACAAAAAAGGCAATAATTAGTGTGCATGAGTGTATATTTTTCATGTGATTTAATGTGTTAGAATGTTACTGATTACTTTTTTTTCATCAGTTCATTTAGCCCGGGATAATTGAACTAGGATTTGGGTTTGCTCATAACAAAACCGTTTGAATTCAAGGCAAAACTAACTGCCCATTTCCCATCTCACAAGTCAACATCTACACCATTCCCGAATGTAAAATGTGCCATTCGGGAATGAAACACTACTAATTAAATAGTAAAATACAACACATCAATACATTACAATTCATAAAGTCCATTCTCAATTTGTCACTTCATCTTTCGTCATTTTTAATTATTTTAATTACATTTATTCGCTAAAAAATCCACATTACCTATATTCTTTTGCAGTTTTTAATTGTTTAAGTTCCAAATCCTTATAATGATTACAAAAAAACGCTTACAAGTTCTAGTGCTACTAATTTCGCATTGTATAAATGCACAAGATAACTATGGTAAAATTTTAGATAGTCTATCTTCTAAAAGTTATGAGTATTTAAGTCAATCTACTGTTACTTATAAAGCTGATAGTATTAAATCAAGAATGTATGCAAGTGCATGGTTAGAAAAAGCTAAATCTGAGAATAATGATTTTCAGTTAACACATGCTTACAAGGCACAAATTAACATTGTTAGTAAACAATTTCGCCTTTTATATACGGATAGTATGCTTACAGCCGCCAAGAAATCAACAGATATTGAATTAATTGGTTCAGCATACATGACTAAAGGCATTGTGCATTTTGATCGTAAAGAACAAATGAAAGCTTTAGACAATTATCTAATTGCAGATAAATACATTGCTCAAACAGAAAATCAATATCTTATTTACAAACTAAAATACGGCATTGCACAAACCAAATCTTATCTTGGTTTTTATGATGAAGCCATCAGTTTATTCAGAGAATGTATCGATTATTTCAAGGAAGAAAATGACAGAGCATATCTGAACTCATTACATTCACTAGGTTTATGTTACAATCGAATTGGAAATTACGCATGGTGTACAGTTACAAATCAAACTGGAATTGACGAAGGAAAAAGAGTAAACAACCTCGAAATGCAAACGTATTTCATCCATTCTGAAGGTGTAAATCTATGTGGTTTGAAAAAATATAATGAAGCTATCACTAAATTAACTTCAGTACTGCCAAAAATACAAAGTAAAAAAGATTTTGCAAACGCATCAGTTGCCCATTTTTACATCGGAAAATCATTTTGGGCTTTAAATCAAAAAGAAAAAGCTGTAACCTATTTTAAAAAAGTAGATGAAATATTCAAAAAAGAAAACTACATACGTCCAGACTTACGCGAAGGCTATGAAAAACTAATAGCATATAACAAACAAAAAGGAAATACAAAATCCCAACTTTATTACATTGATCAACTTTTAAAAGTGGATAATATTCTTGGCCAAAATTACAAATACCTACTAAAAAAAGTAGTCAAAGAATACGACACTAAAGAATTATTAAAATCCAAACAGGAGATTGAAAATGCCATGACATTTAGAACTTTTGTAGCTTTTGGTATCATCTGTATATTGATTGCTATTATTGCATTTTTAATATACAAGCACTTCAAAAACAAACGGCTTTTCGATGAAATAATGAAACGTGATACTTCTAAGCCAGCAATTACTGAAACCAGTATTGAACCACCGCCTTTTGAAGAAATAATAAAGAATGACAATACCACAGTTATTAATTCTGAAAACACCGACAAACAAAATAATCAAGAAATAAGCCCAGATATTGAGGCTGGTATTTTAAAAAAGTTGGAGAAATTTGAGCAGAGTAAAAAATATTTAGAAAAAGACATGACGCTTGCAAAAATGGCTGTATTCCTAAATACCAATACAAAATATGTTACAAAGATTATTGCCAAACACAGAGGAAAAGGGACTATTGATTACATAACCGATTTGAAAATAAATTACATAATCGAAATTCTAAAAAAAGAAACTAAATACCGAAACTACACCCACAAAGCTTTGGGTGAAGAAGCAGGTTTCGGTTCCACCCAAAACTTCACTCGTGCCTTCAAAGAGCGAAACGGAATTTCGCCTACATACTTCATTTACAAATTAAAAAAGTCAGCAAACACAGGCAATTAGAAATTAATTGCCTCTTTTTCTTTCACAACTTGTGATTGACTTGTGAAATAAATATTCTCAAAACATACAATTTTGTGCCATAACAATGTAAAACATAAATTATGGCAATTGAAATCCTCACAAAACAAGACCTAAATGATTTCCGAACGTTACTACTAGACGACATTAGAGAAATCTTCCAAAGCAAAACCGAGCAAACAAAGCAATGGCTTAAATCCTCAGAAGTTAGAAAGCTACTCAATATTTCTCCAGGAACACTCCAAACCTTGCGCATCAACAAAACCTTATCCTACACCAAGATCGGCGGAATAATCTATTATCCATACAAGGATATTGAAAAACTTCTCGATCAAAACAAAGTCAGCTCCGAGCGAACATTATTCAACTCTAAGTAATTCTCTTGTCATACCGAGCGCAGACGAGGTACTTTATCATTCAAATGCTTCTTGTCACTAAGAATGTCATCCTGAGCTTGTCGAAGGACTTTGCGTGCTTTGCGCCTTCCTTGCGCACTTTGCGGTTAAGCTATTCACTAATTACTATTCACTAATCACTAAACCATGAACTACATAAAACACCTAACCGGATTTTTCGACAGAGTAGCAAAAGACAAGTTGCTCAATCCAACACATGTAAGTTTATACATGTCACTTTTCCAATTCTGGAATTGCAATCGGTTCAGAAATCCAATCAGTATTTCTCGTGATGAAATAATGCGTATTAGTAAAATCAGTTCCAAAGCAACATACCACAAATGCTTAAAAGCGTTACACTCGCAGGGCTATATCAAATACGAACCATCGTACAATCCATTCAAAGGCAGCCATGTTTTCTTATTCAATTTTTCCGATGATTTAAAGCCCTTACCAAAAAATGCCAGTTCAAATTTTAAACCAGTCATTGAACAAGTAGTGAACAAGTCTTGTACTAGTGATGAAACAAGTAGTGAACAGGTTAATGAACAAGTCGTAGTACCTTATATAAACAATACAAACAATACAAACGATTTAAACAATTCAAACGGCTTAAACTTGGGCGAGCAATCAAAAAAAATTGAAGAAGAAAATCGAAATGATGAATTTGTCATGCCGAGCGCAGTCGAGGTAACTCTTTCCGAGAAAGAAAAAAAGTTGCGCGAAAAAAAGAAAGAGTTTATTGTCACTTCGAGCGCAGTCGAGAAGCCAACAATCGAAAACGTCAAATTCTATTTCCAAGAAAACAACTTCCCAGAACTCGAAGCCCAAAAATTCTTCAACTATTTCTCAAGCATCGGTTGGCTAGTCGGCGGCAAAACACACATGGTCGATTGGCAAGCCGCAGCACAAAACTGGATATTAAACGCACCAAAATTCATCACAAATGCAGAACCTAACCGCCCAAAACAACTCAACACCAAAATCGATAAAGACTATTCCGAACCATTGTAGTAACTCATTTGTCACACTGAGCTTGTCGAAGTGAATTGTTGATTTTAAAAAATCTGTGTAAATCCGTTTAATCCGCGTCATCTGTGTTCCCAAACCTTCGCTTTAGCGAACAAAAAAATTACAAATGAATGAAAACATAAAAACCCACTACAACTATCAAGAAATAATCATGTGGATAGAGCAAAAAGGCATCGAGCTATACGGAACCCATTTCAAAATACTAGAAACCGATTATCCAATCATCTACAAATTAATCGCGTATTTTCTCAAAGATGAGGTAACCTGTTTTCAATACAACATAAACCTCAACAAAGGAATTCTACTTTCTGGACCAATCGGCTGTGGCAAAACCTCAATAATGAACATCATGAAATACCTAACACCAACCGAACACAAATTTTTCGTAAAACCATGCCGAGATATAAGCTTCGAATTCATTCAAGACGGCTACCAAATCATACACAAATACAGCAAAGGAAAACTATACGAATACGAACCAAAAACAATATGCTTCGACGATTTAGGTACAGAAAGCAATCTAAAATATTACGGCAACGAATGCAATGTAATGGCAGAAATACTATTAAGCAGATACGATGTGTATATCGCAAAACGAATACAAACCCACATCACAACAAACCTATCCGCATCCGAAATAGAAACCCAATACGGCAACCGTGTACGAAGCCGAATGCGTCAAATGCTCAATCTTATTGCTTATGATAAAACAACCTCCGACAAAAGGTAAAAAAAAATGATTAGAACAACCAACTATGAAATCTATCCCAAAGCGAAGCGTCTTCACAACCCTATAAAAATCTATGTTTCTATGTGTTAAAAAAACAACAAAATCAAAATAAACCTTTGCGAACCTTGCAACAACTTAGCGCCTTTGCGGTAAAACAAAACCTAAAATCCAATAAATATGAAAAACATAACCCTATTCTGGAACTGGATCCAATACAATGAAAGAACCCTAAGAAACCTCCAAAACGAAAAACCAAAAATCCAAAAACTCTTCCTTTTTTGGCTCGATAAAAACCTGCACTACTATTCCGAAGGATTAGATTGCATCATAATTTTTCCAAAAAGAAAAAACAAATCAATACAACTCATTATTTCAGCAAATGGCAATCCCAATTATTTTGAAGCAGTCACAACATTGGTCGATAATGCACCCAAACTAAAAAGCTGGAACTTCATAGCGTTCATACAGCCATCAGAAGACATCGAAAAAATGGAAGCCGGATTAGACAAACCGTATGTATTCAAAGACATTAATCTAAAAGCCAGTGAAATAAAATTTGAACCTTTACAATACGAAAATTGCAAAAAAATAGACATGATTGTGTACTTAAAAAACTACACCGTTCATTGCAATAATAAAAACCTTCTAGAAGTGGTCTATGTAATTATTCAAGACATCATTGGCGAAAAAGCACTTTCTGAAAATATCAATTTTGTCGAATTAGAACAAATGCCAAGTGAAGAAAACATTGAGTTAATTTATCTCTATGATTTGCAATATTACTTGGACGATATAAACAGTAAAAAAACTTAAATAAAATAATTAATCCATTTGTTTTGAATTAGATATTAATAAAATTAATACTTTTACACTCGTGAAACTCTTAAACTACATACTATCAATCTATCTAATAGCGCTTTCGTGTCTGCCTTGTGCTGATATGGAAGTAAGTAGTGCTGCTCATACAGATGCTCATGAATTAGCTAAAACGACATATGATAGTGAAGGCCATTCACATGGTAACGATAAAGATTTGTGTTCTCCTTTCTGCAGTTGTAATTGTTGTGGCTCACAAATAGTAAGCTACTTTAACGTAATGTCATGTAATTTTACTGTTGTTTCAAAAGAAATCAAAACTCAACTACCATCTTATACTTCTAAATTTACTTCCAATTTCTTTGGGAGTATTTGGCAACCACCTCAAATAGTATAATGAAGCCCGATTAATTTCGGGTCAGAAACTTGTGAACTTTTCACAAATAATTGCAAAAGAAATTTTGCAAATTTCTAATTCATTATACTATATCAATGTTAAACAAAATCATACAATTCAGTATAAAGAACAAGTTTATAATACTTTTATTTACTTTAGTTCTAATAGTTTTTGGTAGCTATTCCTTAAAACAATTACCATTGGATGCATTACCAGATGTAACCAACAATCAAGTACAAATAATTACTACCGCTCCTACATTAGCCAGTCAGGAAGTAGAACAATTAATCACTTATCCTTTAGAACAATCAGTCAAAACAATCCCAAAAGTAATTGAGCTACGAAGTATTTCTCGTTTCGGACTTTCGGTAGTTACCGTAGTTTTTAAAGACGATGTCGATATCTATTGGGCAAGAGAGCAAATTTTCCAACGTTTAAAGCAAGCCGAAGAAAATATACCAGCTTATGCAGGTACACCAGAGTTAGGTCCAATTTCAACAGGTCTTGGGGAAATTTACCAATACGATGTCTTTGCCAAAAAAGGGTATGAAGATAAATACGACGCCATCAAGTTAAGAACCATTCAGGATTGGATTATTGTTCCTCAGCTTCAAGGTGTTGAAGGCGTTGCCGAAGTGAGTACTTGGGGTGGGAAATTGAAACAATATGAAATCGCAGTAAACCCAAATACGCTTAACAGTCTTGGAGTAACCATTACTGAAATTTTTGAAGCACTCGAAAAAAACAATCAAAATACAGGAGGAGCTTACATCGAAAAAGACCAATATGCCTATTTCATCCGCGGTGTCGGTATGGCAACAGGAAATAAAGATTTAGAAAAAGTTGTCATTAAAAACAGAAACGGGGCACCGGTTTTAGTCAGGGATGTGGCAACCGTTAGAGAAGGCATTGCATTGCGTTATGGAGCTTCCACAAAAGATGGTAAAGGGGAAATCGTTTGTGGTATGGCATTGATGCTAAAAGGTGAAAATTCAAAAGCGGTAAACGAAAGAGTAAAAGAGAAAATGGAGCAAATCAATAAAACACTTCCCGAAGGTGTTGTTGCTGAAGCTTTTATTGATAGAGGAAAATTAGTTGATAATGCAATCGGAACAGTTACTAAAAACCTACTCGAAGGCGCATTAATAGTAATTTTTGTCTTGATTTTATTTCTTGGTAATCTTCGTGCAGGTTTAATAGTTGCTTCTGTAATTCCATTATCTATGCTTTTTGCGGTAATTCTAATGAATTATTTTGGCGTAAGTGGTAACTTAATGAGTTTAGGAGCAATCGACTTCGGAATTATTGTCGATGGTGCTGTAATCATTGTTGAAGCCACAATGCACCATTTGCAAAAACTCAAACGACAAAATAATTTAACCCAAACTGAAATGGACAGTGAAGTATATAAATCAGCTTCTAAAATCCGTAACAGTGCAGCTTTTGGAGAAATCATAATCTTAATTGTATACCTACCAATTTTAGCATTAGTTGGTACTGAAGGTAAAATGTTCAAACCTATGGCAATGACGGTAGGCTTTGCAGTAATCGCAGCATTTGTTTTATCACTGACGTATGTTCCAATGATGAGTGCAATGTTTTTATCCAAGAACACAGAGCATAAGCCAAACTTTAGCGATAGAATGATGGCATGGTTCGAGAAAATATATGCACCATTTTTAGAAAAAGCATTACGATTAAAAAAAACAGTTTTGGCTATTTCATTAGGGTTGTTTGCTTTGGCACTTATAACTTTTCAAAATATGGGAGGCGAATTTATTCCAACCATTGAAGAAGGTGATTTAGCCATTAATGTTACCATTATGACCGGAAGCTCATTAACACAAATGGTAGAAACAACTACTAAATATGAGAAAATCCTAAAAGCAAAATTCCCTGAAATAAAAACCATTGTAACAAAAATCGGAAGTGGAGAAATTCCAACCGATCCAATGCCAATTGAGAGTGGCGATTTTATTATTGTACTGAAAGACAAAAGCGAATGGACTTCTGCCGATAATTGGGAAGATTTAGCCAATTTGATGAAAGAAGAAATGGAAGTTATTCCAGGAGCGAATATCGAAATATCACAGCCTATTCAAATGCGCTTTAACGAGTTAATGACAGGAAGCCGAAGCGATATAGCCATTAAGATTTTTGGTGATGATTTAGAGATTTTAGATACAAAAGCCAAAGAATTGATTTCAAAAGTTAGTAAAATTGAAGGTGTTGGTGACTTAAAAGCTGATAAAGTTGTAGGTCTGCCGCAAATCACAGTCAAATACGATTACAATAAAATAGCCTTATACGGTTTGAATATTGTCGATATCAATCAAATAATTCGTTCCTCATTTGCCGGAGAAAGCGCCGGTAAAATCTATGAAGAGAGCAAACGATTTGATGTAGTGGTTCGTATGAATGAGGCTAATAGAAGTGATATAACCGATGTGAGTAATTTATTTATTCCATTGCCAAACGGTCAACAAGTACCCCTTTCCCAAGTAGCAACCATCAGTTACGAACAAGGGCCTGTACAAGTATCTCGTCAAGATGGAAAGCGAAGAATTACAGTTGGTCTAAATGTTCGTGGTCGTGATATAAAAAGTGTTGTTGAGGAAATTCAACAAAAGTTAGACACCAATTTCAAACTTCCAGCAGGATATTATGTTACGTATGGTGGACAATTTGAAAATCTAGTGGAAGCCAATAAACGCCTTTCGGTAGCTTTACCAATTGCTTTAGGACTTATTTTGGTTTTATTGTTTTTTACCTTCAACAGTATGAAGCAATCATTACTGATTTTCACAGCCATTCCATTATCAGCAATTGGTGGTGTTTTTGCTCTATGGTTACGCGGAATGCCGTTTAGTATTTCGGCAGGAATTGGTTTTATTGCTTTATTCGGAATTGCTGTTTTAAACGGAATTGTGCTAATATCTTATTTTAACCAACTTAAAACGGAAGGAATAACCGACCCAATGCAACGTGTCTTAATCGGAACAAAAACAAGATTGCGACCAGTATTAATGACTGCTGCGGTAGCTTCACTTGGGTTTTTACCAATGGCATTGTCAACAAGTGGCGGAGCCGAAGTACAAAAACCATTAGCAACCGTAGTAATCGGCGGATTGGTTTCGGCTACATTACTAACATTAATTGTTTTACCAATCCTTTATTTATTATTTGAAAAGGGAATTAAAAGAAGAAAAAAAATGTCAAATTCAATTGTAACAATAATCGTTTTGCTAATTAGCACTTTTTCATTTGCTCAAAACAGCCAAACCATTACATTGGAGAAAGCCATTGAAAAAGCAAAAGCGAGTAACATGGATTTAAAAATTGCAGATAAGGAAATTGAAAAGCAAACTGTTCTCAAAAAAACAGCGTTTCAAGTAGATCCTTTACAAGTGCAATACCAAGGAGGACAATTCAACAATGTTGATTACGACCATAATGTTTCCATTCAACAGTACTTTCCTATTGGTAAAATCACAAAAGCCAATAGACAATTACAAGAAGAATTAGCAAAATTGGCTGAAAAGCGAAAAGCATTAACCGAATATGAAATCGAAAAAGCGGTAACACTTGCCTATTATCAATATTTATACGGTGTTTCCATTCAAAAACTGAATACTGAATTGTTCGACATTTATTCCAAATTCCTAAAAAATGCAGAGCTTCGTTTTCAAACAGGCGAAAGTGGTAATATTGAAGTCATAAGTGCCAAAGCTAAAGTAAAGGAAATCGAAACCCAAAAAGCACAATTAGAATATGATTTGGTTGTATATCAAAAGCAATTACAATACTTCATTCAAACCGATGAAAATATAATTCCAGATGCTACAACGCCACTGAAATATGCAAACCCAACTGATGTGAATAATGCTAAAGTGGAAGGATTGGTAAACGACTATTACACACAGCAAATTACAGTCTATCAAAAAGAAGCTAATACATTCAAAGCAATGCGTACACCGAGGCTAGGATTAGGTTATTTCGGGCAAACCATTGAAACAAAATCGTATTTTCAAGGATTTACTGCTGGTGTACAAATTCCTTTATTTGGTGGAGCAAATACCGCTAAAGCGAAAGCTTCGCAGATAAGTATTTCGCAATCGCAATTAGAATTGGATAAAAGCAAACTGACTTTAAAACTACAAAAAGAGGAACTACAAAACGAGTTTGAAAAGCAGAAAAAAGCAGTGGCGTATTATCAAAACGAAGGATTGCAATACGCAGAGCAAATTATTACAACAGCACAAAAAAGTTATGCCAATGGCGACATGAGTTATTGGACTTACATCAGTTTTTTAAACCAAGCCATTGATATTAAAAAGCAAAACGCAGAAGCTGTTAATACCTATAATCAAAGTGCTATTCAATTGCAATTTCCATCTTTCAACAATAATTAATATTCAATAATATGAAAAATATAAAATCAAAATCGAAGTTTTTCTTAATACTTAATACTCTTGTCTTAATACTTTTTACTTCTTGCGGCGAAAAGAAAACCGAAGAAACACACGAAGAAGAAAAATCGGAAACCGAAGTAGCACTAACAGAAGCGCAATTCAAAACCATTGGTATAGAAACAGGAACTATCGTAATGAAAAACCTCAATACGGTAATCAAAGCAAACGGATATACTGCTGTTCCACCTCAGAATATGGCAAATATATCAACCTTAATTGGTGGTGTCGTAAAAGATATTTATGTGTTAGAAGGCACTTATGTGGTAAAAGGGAAAACATTAGCAACCATCCAAAACCTTGAAGTAACCGAAATGCAAGAAGATTACAATTCGGCTATTGCAAACATTGAATACCTACAATTAGAATACAACCGCCAAAAAACATTGAGCGATGAAAATGTAAATCCTCGTAAAACGTTTCAAGAAGTTAAGTCAAAATTAGCAGTTGAAAAAGCAAAAGCACAAGCAGCAAAAAATAAACTACAAGCGTTGAATGTTAGTTTAAAAGGCAGCACTTCTTTAATTCCGATTGTTTCGCCGATAAGTGGTTATGTGGGTAAAATTAGCATCACCAAAGGAGCGTTTGCAGAAACCGGAGTTACTCTTTTTGAAGTAGTCGATAACAGCCAAATGCACTTAGATTTGAATGTGTTTGAAAAAGATTTAGGTAAAATTTCCGTTGGTCAAGAAGTCGATTTTGTACTTACCAATCAATCCAATAAATCAATAAAAGGAAAAATATTCGGTATCAATAAATCATTTTCTAACGAAAGTAAAACCGTTGCAGTTCACGCCAAAATCAATCCAAGCGATGCTAAAGATTTAATTTCCGGAATGTATGTAGCGGCTAATATCAACATTACTAATCAAACAGTTCAAGCTTTGCCAAAAGATGCTATTGTTAGAAATGGAGACAAATATTACATTTACATTCAAGAAGAACACCAAGAAGAAACTCCAAAAGTAAAAGAAGAAGAACACAATCACAAAGAGGGCGAAGCACATAATGAGCACGCTGAAGGCGAAGAGGAAGAACACAACGAAATTCACTTTAAAACCATCGAAGTAATACCAGGAACAACCGATTTAGGATATACTGAAATAAAATTAGTTGAAGAAATTCCTGCCAATGCAAAAATAGTAATTAAAGGAGCTTTCTACTTGCTGGCAACATCAAAAGGTGGTGGCGAACACGAACATTAATAAATAATAATTTAAAATAAATAACATGAAAAATTCAATTTTAAAATCAATCGCTTTTTTAGCAATAGTATTTTTTTCAACAAATCTAGTTTCAGCACAAAAAACTACTCAAAAAGCAGTCATAAAAACTTTCTTTCATTGCGACCATTGTAAAGAATGTGAAACGTGTGGTTTAAAATTCAAAACAGAAATGCTTAAAATAAAAGGAATAAAAATGTATGAGTTAGATGATAAAGCAATGACTTTTACAATCTATTACAATTCAAAGAAAACTACTTTACAAACAATTAAAGAAGGTATCTCTAAATTAGGTTATGATGCAGATGAAGTAAAAGCAGATCCAAAAGCGTATGAAAGTTTAGATGGTTGTTGTAAAGCTTAGTCATGAAATTTAATACGATAATGCCAAATAAGCTAATTCCTTTTTATCAAAAAGAGTTAGAATTAGTTAAGGATAATTTACAACTAAATGATTTTCAAAATGCTTGGCATCATCTGGAACGTGCACATATAATAGCTCAAAAATATCCATGCGAGCATACATTTGTACATTGGAAAATGTTACAATTTGGTATTAAGATTAAAAGTACAAATGAGGTAATTGGTCAAATACCAAGATTATTGATAGGTGGTGTAAAATCATTTGTTGGACATATTCCTGTTGGTAATACTGGTGGTGCAAACGTGCCACCTTTAAAACCAATGGAAATTCCGAAAGACATACAAAAAATAATAAATTCAAATTCTTAATAATTGAATTATGAAACATCAACACAAATACGATGCACAAGGAAAACAACTTTGTTGCACATTAGAAGAAAAAATAAATAAAAAACCCGATAATCATTCTGATGATGACGGACACGACCACAACCATTCCAACGAAGAAAAGTCAACGTTTCAAATGTTCCTACCAGCAATCATAAGTTTTGTTTTGTTAATGGTTGCCATTGGTTTCGATAATTACTTTCCACAATCGTGGTTTACAGGTTGGGTACGAATTATATGGTATGTTGTTGCTTATGCACCAGTTGGTTTTCCTGTAATCAAAGAAGCTTTTGTTGCTATAAAGAAAGGAGAGATATTTTCAGAATTTTTGTTAATGAGTATTGCAACTATTGGAGCTTTTGCAATTGCAGAATTTCCAGAAGGTGTTGCCGTGATGCTGTTTTATGCCGTTGGCGAAGTCTTTCAAACACTTGCAGTTCAACGAGCCAAAGCAAATATAAAAGCGTTACTCGACCAACGACCAGATGAAGTTACTATTTTAGAAAACAATGTAGCCAAAACAATCAAAGCAGCAACCGCTAAAATTGGCGATATTATCCAACTCAAAGCAGGAGAAAAATTAGGTTTAGATGGCGAATTACTTTCCGATACAGCTTCATTCAATACAGCAGCACTTACCGGAGAAAGCAAACCCGATACCAAAGCAAAAGGAGAAACCGTTTTAGCAGGAATGATAAACCTAAATTCGGTTTGTCAAGTAAAAGTAACAACCGCTTACACCGATAGCAAACTATCCAAAATACTCGAAATGGTGCAAGATGCCACAGCAAAAAAAGCACCAACCGAATTATTTATACGCAAGTTTGCCAAAATTTATACACCAATTGTAGTGCTTTTAGCCATCTTAATTTGTGTGGTTCCAATGCTTTTTGTAGCGGATTATCAATTTAGAGATTGGTTGTATCGTGCTTTAGTCTTTTTAGTTATCTCATGTCCTTGTGCGTTAGTCATCAGTATTCCGTTAGGATATTTCGGCGGAATTGGAGCTGCTTCCAAGAACGGAATTTTATTCAAAGGAAGTAATTTCCTCGATGTAATGGCTTCCATTCAAAATGTCGTAATGGACAAAACAGGCACAATGACCGAAGGTGTTTTCAAAGTACAAGAAGTAGTTTTTAATTCCGATTTCAATAAAGACGATATACTACAAATGGTCAATGCTTTAGAAAGTCAAAGTACACATCCAGTCGCAACAGCAATTCATCAGTTTGTTGGAAAAATTGATAGTACTATTGAACTAAAAGAGGTTGAAGAAATTTCAGGGCATGGTTTAAAATCCCTTGTCAAAGGAAAAGAATTATTAGTTGGTAATTTCAAACTAATGGATAAATTTTCTATTAAATATGATATTGATCCTACAAGTATTGTTTATACATTAATCGCAGTAGCTTACGATAAAAAGTTTGTAGGATATATAACCATTGCCGATAGCATAAAAGAGGATGCTCAAATCACAATCGATAAACTTAAAGCGTTGAATATTAAAACCACAATGTTAAGTGGTGATAAAAATACTGTAGTTCAGTTTGTTGCAAAATCACTCGATATAACAAATGCTTATGGCGATTTACTGCCCGAAGATAAAGTAAACAAAGTTAAAGAAATCATTGCTAAAAATGAAACGGTTGCTTTTGTTGGCGATGGTGTAAACGATGCACCAGTAGTAGCATTAAGCAACGTAGGAATTGCAATGGGCGGTTTAGGAAGCGATGCCACAATAGAAACTGCTGATGTAGTTATTCAAGACGATATGCCTTCAAAAATCCCAATGGCTATTAACATTGGTAAACAAACTAAAAAAATTGTTTGGCAAAATATCACTTTAGCATTTGCTGTAAAAGCAATAGTTTTAGTGCTTGGAGCAGGTGGTTTAGCCACAATGTGGGAAGCCGTTTTTGCCGATGTAGGAGTAGCTTTGTTAGCTATTTTAAACGCAGTTAGAATTCAGAGAATGAGATTTTAACATCAATTTTAACATAATGCAATAATTTTTAGCTAAATTTGTACTGTTTTAATAGATATATGAACAAATACCACATGATACTTGTAGTTTTATTAGGCATGTTCCTCATCCCTAATACTGCTATGGCTTGTGGTAAAGGTTCAGAAAAGAGTTCGTGCAAAAAAGAAATTTCATCCAATAACGCAGAAAAAAAGAGTTGCTGCGGTGATGAAAATTCAAAAGATAAAGACCACAAAGGATGTAAAGGCAATTGCGGTCACTCAAAATGTGGTTGTTCTTCAACGTGTCCAACTTCTTCAGTAAGCTTTTTATCTGAAATTAATTTTAAAAATTACATGTTTAGCTATTCTTCAATCGAGAAAGTTAAATTTTCATACACAACACCATCAATCTCTGATGGGTTTTATTTCATTTGGCTAATTCCTAAAATAAGCTAAATCCAAATTTTGACAGCCATAAGTGTGTCAAATTCATAGCGTTTTGCTATCCAATTCACAACAGTTTTAGAAACATTTTACTACACCATTTTCATGTTGCAGTATCATTTATCTTATAGCTGTAATTATCTCAAATTTATTTTATCAATCAATCAAGGTAAAACACTTTGATTACTAACATTATTTAAAAATGAAAAGCTCATTTATAAAAATAATGGTAGCAGCTCTAATGTTGCTATCAACTTCTATCAACGCACAAATAAAAAATGCAAAAACCGAAACAGTTAAAGTCTATGGTAACTGTGGAATGTGCGAAACTACAATCGAAAAAGCAGGAAGTATTAAAAAAATTGCTAAAGTAGATTGGAACCAGGAAACCCAAATGGCAACATTAACTTATGATGCTAGTGTAACAAATCAGGATGAAATACTTAAAAGAATTGCGTTAGCAGGCTACGACAGTGATAAATTTCTTGCCCCTGATGAGGTTTACAACAATCTTCACGGCTGTTGTCAATACGATAGAGTAGCAAAAGTTCCAGTAAAAGAAGAAAACACAACTACTGCCGGCAACGATGGACATTCCAATCACGGGAACCATTCTCAAACAACTACTGCCGTAATTCAAAATGAAAATCAATTAAAAGCAGTATTTGATAATTATTTCTCATTGAAAGATGCTTTGATTACTTCTGATGGGACAAAAGCTGCAGCAGCTTCAAAAGAACTTTTAACAGCTGTAAATAACGTCAAAATGGACAAGCTTGATATGGAAGTGCACATGGTTTGGATGAAAGTTGTAAACCCAATTAAAGAAGATGCAACTCATATCTCAGATACAAAAGATGTAAAACACCAGCGCGATCATTTCACTACACTATCCAAAGATATTTATACACTAATTAAGGTTTCCAAATACGAAACGGCTGTTTACTATCAATTTTGTCCAATGTACAGCGATGGTAAAGGTGCCAATTGGTTGAGTAAAGAAAATGCAATCAAAAATCCGTATTACGGTTCTATGATGTTAAGTTGTGGTAAAACGGTAGAAACCATCAAATAAGTAAGATGAAAAAAATTGTAATACTGTTTCTTTTAATCGCTACAGTTACAAACTCCAAAGCTCAAATTAAAATCGGCGATGCTATACCATCAATTACATTAAAAAGTAATACCAATAATGTGATTGATATCACATCCTTTAAAGGTAAATATGTACTTGTCGATTTTTGGGCTTCTTGGTGTGCGCCTTGCCGATTGGGTAACAAAAAGTTAGTGAAACTTCACAACGAAATAAGCTCAAGCAAAGTAGAAATTATCGGAATATCAATCGATACCGATGCCAATAAATGGTTAAAAGCGATAGAAAAAGATAAAATCAAATTTACGCAACTCATAGACCCAAATGGATTTGATGCTAATACAGCATTACAATTTGGTGTTGAAGAGTTACCATCTAAATACCTATTCAATCCCGAAGGTATTCTAATGGCTAAAAATCCGTCAGAGGAAGAAATAATGAAATTAATAAAATCATAAAATGAAAAAAATGTATCTAATGATTACATCAATGATTTTGATGTTTTCCATAAAAAGTAATGCACAAATCGTAAAAGCTGAAATCAGAGCTACAGGTTTAACGTGTTCTATGTGTTCCAACGCCATAAATAAACAGCTAAAAAGTATGGAAGAAGTGGTTGCTGTAGAAACCGATCTAAATACCAATACGTTTACAGTAACACTCAAAGAAGGTAATGATTTAAGTCCCAAAGTATTTAAAGAGAAAGTCGAAAAAGCAGGTTTTTTTATTGGTTCATTGTTACTTACAGCAAAACCAGAAACCATTACTAAATCCTCGTATATTTTGGTTAATGACAAAAAAAGTAATGCTTTAGAAATTCAATTTCAAGTGGTGGACAAAGGTTACGTAACCGAAAAGGAATTTAAAAAATTATCCAAATCATATAAGAATGTCGAAACCTACGCTTCAAACAACGAAGAAGATTTTCACATTAAAATGATAAACTAATGAGAAAGGTAATTTTATTGTTTGTAGGCATCAGTTGCCAAACTATTTTCAGTCAAGAATTATTTGTAGTAACCGATCCAGCTAGTAATGTTCCTGCAAATTCTTTGGCAGTGAATGTGATGCAATCTGCATTCAAAGAGGAATTTGAACCAGGTTACAATTATCATTTAATGCCAGAGATAACGTATGGTATTAATAAAAATTTAATGGTTAGAGGTTCTGCGTTTATCAGCACAAGAACTAATGCATTGTATGCAGAAGGCGGTGGTTTTATGGCAAAGTACAGATTTTACTCCGAAGATGATTTGAATAGTCATTTTCGTTTGGCAGCTTACGGAAGATACAGTTTCAATCGTGCCGACATCCATCAAGAACAAATAGAAATTCAAGGGCACAATACTGGTTTTGAAACAGGAATAATAGCTACAAAATTGGTAAAAAAAATAGCGATTAGTTCATCGGTTAGCTTTGAAAAAGCACTGGACAACCAACCAAATTATCCTTTTCCGGATAACATTGGCGACAATGCTACCAATTACACATTATCTTTTGGAAAATTAATGTACCCAAAAAAATACACTAGTTTCAAACAAACCAACATCAATCTAATGGTTGAATTTGTCGGACAAACCATCAATGAGAATGGTAAATCCTATTTAGATGTAGTTCCTGCAATACAATTCATTTTCAACAGTCAAGCGCGACTAGATTTTGCCTACCGACAAGAGTTAATGAGTTCAATGGTTCGTTCAGCTCCAAATGGATTTTATTTCAATCTGTATTATACATTTTTTGATTTAAAAAGTAAAAAATAATTTTAAAAACATAAACTATGAAAACACTTATTATAACTGCTATTTTAGCAATCACTTTAATTTCTTGCAATAATAAAAACAACGAAAAAGAAAGTTCTAAAACAGAAACTTCTACAAATTCTAACGAGCTATTTGCTTGTTCGATGCACCCAGAAGTAACTGGTAAAAAAGGCGAAAATTGTTCTAAATGTGGAATGGAATTAACAGAACCTGTTGCTCAAGCTAAGTCAGAACACAACCATAATGACGGTCTTCACGAACATAAAGACACTACAAAACTGAAAACTAATGAAGCTGAAAAAAAAGTGGTTGAAGCAGAAATTGCTAAATCACCATTTTCAATAAAAGAAATAGTTACAAACTATTTAAAAATTAAAAATGCACTAACAAAAGATGATGCTAAAACTGCGGCAATTGCTGGAAATTCATTATTCAAAGTTATGGCATCAACCAATACAAATGCTTTAACACCAAGTCAGAAAAAAGAGTATATAGACATTGTTGATGATGCAAAAGAACACGCGGAACACATAGGTAAAAATGCAGGTAAAATTGACCATCAGAGAGAACATTTTGCAATTCTTAGCAAAGACATTAATGATTTAATTAAAATGTTTGGAACTGATCAAAAGCTGTATCAAGATTATTGTCCAATGTACAATGATGGTAAAGGTGCACTATGGATTAGTGAAACCAAAGAAATTAAAAACCCATTTTATGGTTCCCAAATGTTGACTTGCGGTAGTTTGAAAAAAACACTTTAAAATGAAACGCAAATTGAAAAAGATTGCATTAGTATTCTTTTTAGTGTTTGTAGCCATTCAATTCTACCAACCAAAACAGAATATAAGTAATTCGTTCGATATTGGGAAAAACTTTGCAAACAATTATAATGTGCCACCATCAGTTCTCAATTCATTGCAAATAGCTTGTTATGACTGTCACAGTAACAACACCAAATATTTGTGGTACGATTACATTCAACCTGCCAGAATATTTGTAGAAACACATATTAGTGATGGAAAGAAAGAGTTAAATTTTAATGAGTTTGGCAGTTATTCAAATCGAAAGCAGCAAAGTGAGTTAGAAGCAATAAGCAAACAAATTAAATCGGGTGATATGCCTTTAAGTTCCTACACGCAATTACATCATGATGCAATACTTAATGAGGCGCAAAAACAGGAAATAATTACCTGGATTAATTCAATAAATGAAAACAACAGTTTGTCGGAAAATTAAGTGCTCTCCTATATTTTGAATATGTGATATATATCATAATGTAAAAGGACTCAATTGATTAATTTTATTTAAAAGGAAGAAAAAAGACAAAAATGGTAGAAAAACTAATTACATTCTCACTTAGAAACAGAGCAATTGTGCTACTGGTTTCGGCTTGTTTATTTGTGTGGGGAATCTATAGCGTGAAACAAAATCCTATAGATGCTATCCCTGATTTATCAGAAAATCAGGTTATTGTATTTACCGAGTGGATGGGTAGAAGCCCACAGGTAATCGAAGCGCAAGTAACTTATCCTTTGGTTTCTAATCTTCAAGGGATACCAAAAGTTAAAAATATACGGGGAGCCTCCATGTTTGGGATGAGCTTTGTCTATATCATTTTTGAAGACAATGTAGATACCTACTGGGCAAGAACCCGTGTGTTGGAACGATTAAATTATGCCCAACGTTTACTTCCACAAAATGTTGTTCCAACCTTAGGACCAGATGGTACAGGTGTTGGCCATATTTTTTGGTATCATTTGGAAGCTAACGGAATGGATCTTGGGGAACAACGTGCCTTACAGGATTGGTATGTGAAATTTGCACTGCAAACTGTTCCCGGTGTAGCAGAAGTTGCTTCATTCGGAGGTTTTGAAAAGCAATATCAATTGGTTTTAGATCCACTAAAAATGCAGTATTATAATGTCAGTATGATGGAAGTAATGAATGCTGTTAAGGCTAATAACAATGATGTAGGCGGCCGAAAGTTTGAAATGAGTAATATGTCTTATATCATTAGAGGTTTAGGCTACATAAAGAACAGTAAAGATGTCGAGGATATTTCGATTAAAAATTACAATTCTATCCCTGTGAAGGTAAAAGACATAGGTTCAGTACAAATGGGTGGAGATTTACGCCTTGGAATTTTTGACCAAAACGGAACTGGGGAAGTCGTAGGCGGTATAGTGGTAATGCGTTACGGCGAAAATGCTGATAAAGTCATCAAAGCGGTTAAAGCAAAGATGAAAGAAGTTGAAAAAGGATTGCCCGAAGGAGTGAAATTTAAAACTTCCTATGACAGAAGCGAGTTAATCGAAAAAGCTATTGAATCTGTCAAGGGAACACTTATAGAAGAAATGATAGCAGTTTCACTCGTTATCTTAATTTTTCTGTTCCATTGGAGAAGCGCCCTTATAATCTTAATTCAACTTCCTATATCCGTAGCAATTGGCTTCATATTGCTTGAAGCATTTGGTATTTCATCTAATATTATGTCATTAACCGGTATTGCACTCGCTATTGGAGTTGTTGTGGATGATGGAATTGTAATGGTTGAAAACGCCTACAGGACAATCTCAGAGAAACAAGAAGAAATGATTGATAACAAGTAAATTGGTATGATGATAGAAAAAATTAAAAATTTATTTAAAAAGGAACACGACCCTTTATCCTCTGATGAAAAACTTCAACTAATTGAAAAATCATCAAAGTTAGTAGGACCGGGTGTTTTTTACTCAACACTGATCGTAATTGCGTCTTTTCTACCGGTTTTTTTACTCACAGGTATGGAAGGAAAATTATTTAGTCCCTTGGCTTGGACAAAATCATTCATTCTAATCGTTGATGCTTTTTTAGCCATTACACTCACACCGGTGCTTATAAGCTTTTTATTAAAAGGTAAACTTCGTCCTGAGAATAAAAACCCAATCAATAAAAAACTGGAAAGTGTATACACTCCTATTTTGGTTTTTTGTTTGAAATGGAGGAAAACGGTTTTAGGAATTAATGTAGTAGCTTTACTAATCGGTTTAGTCATGTTTACTCGTTTAGGTTCCGAGTTTATGCCACCATTGGATGAAGGTTCAGTACTTTTCATGCCGGTTACCTTGCCCGATGTTTCAAACTCGGAAGTAAAAAGAATATTGCAGGTTCAAGACAAATTGATAAAATCAATTCCCGAAGTAGACCATGTATTGGGAAAAGCTGGTAGAGCCAATACTGCTACAGATAATAGCCCTATTAGCATGATTGAAACCATCATTTTATTAAAACCTCAAAGTGAATGGAGAGAAGGAAAAACAAAGAATGATATTATAACCGAAATAAATAATAAACTCCAAATTCCGGGAGTAACCAACGGCTTTACACAGCCTATCATTAATAGAATAAACATGCTATCTACTGGTATTCGAACAGATGTTGGAATTAAAGTTTATGGAGAAAGTTTAGATACCATTAATGCACTATCTCAAAAAATCAAAAAAGCACTCGAAGGTACTTCGGGTGTAAAAGATTTGTATGCGGAGCCAATAACTGGTGGAAGGTACATTGACATTGAGCCAAAGAGGGAGCTTTTGGGCAGATACGGCCTTTCAATTGACGATATTAATGCAGTTGTTGAAGCAGCTATCGGAGGAATGAAACTGACAACTACAATTGAAGGACGACAACGCTTCTCTGTAAATGCAAGATATGCACAAGAATATAGAAACAGTATTGATGCACTGAAAAAATTGCAAGTCCAAACGATGCAATATGGCCCAATTCCGTTAGAAACCATTGCAGAGGTAAAAATAAGCGATGGGCCGCCTATGATAAATAGCGAAAATGCCATGCTTCGGGGAAGTGTGCTGTTTAATGTACGTGATCGAGATTTAGGTAGTACTGTGAAAGAAGCTCAGAAAAAATTAAATTCAATGATGTCTAAAATGCCAAAAGGATATTACATTGAATGGAGTGGCCAGTGGGAAAATCAGTTGAGAGCCAATAAAACGCTAAGCATGATACTACCAATTGTGGTGATAATTATCTTCCTTATTTTATATTTTACTTACCACTCCATGAAAGAATCCCTCATTACAATGATAACAGTGCCTTTTGCTTTAATCGGTGGTGTTTTTATGGTCTATTTCTACGGAATCAATTTGTCAGTAGCAGTGGCTGTAGGTTTTATTGCATTGTTTGGAATGGCTATAGAGACAGCAATGTTAATGACCATTTATTTGAATGAATCTATGAACAAAATGGTTGAGAAATACGGAAATAGCAAAGAGGTTATCACCGAAGAAATATTGAGACAATATATTATTGATGGATCAGCCAAAAGGTTGCGACCAAAACTAATGACGGTTTCTGTTTCTTTATTTGGTCTTATTCCGATACTTTGGGCAACAGGTACAGGTGCCGATGTAATGTTACCTATCACAGTTCCTCTTATTGGTGGGACAATTACTTCTACAATTTATGTATTATTAGTAACTCCTATTGTTTTTGAAATGGTGAAACTTCACGAATTAAAAACTAAAGGCAAAATAGAACTTATAGATGTTAAAGAATAAATATTATATCGTTATAAGCTTTTTGATTTTAAGCTTTACAATTGCTAATGCACAGATTGTTTCACTGGATAATATCTTGAGCACAATCAAAACCGATAATCCGCAGCTAAAAATGTATGATGCCGATATCCAAAGTATGGATGCTGCTGCAAAAGGGGCTAAAAGCTGGATGGCACCTCAAGTAGAAACCGGTTTTTTTATGACGCCCTACAATACCAAAATGTGGAAAGCAGATGATATGAGTCCTGGCATGGGCAGTTATATGATTGGAGTCTCACAAATGATTCCCAATTCAAAAAAACAAAATGCCGAATACAAGTATATGAACGCAATGTCATCTGTTGAAAAAGAAAACAAAAATTACACTTTAAATCAGCTTTATGCTATAGCCAAGACAAATTATTATCAATGGCTTGTACTAAACAAAAAAGTCAAAGTGGCCAATGATAACTTACTACTCTTAAAATACATGATAAAAAGCATGGAAATAAGATACCAGTACAATATGGATAAACTCCCCACTTATTATAAAGCAAAATCTCAATATAATGAGTTAGAAAGTATGATTATAATGCTTCAGAATGATATTTCACAAAAAAGAATTATGCTCAACACTCTAATGTCAAGAGATAAAAATATGGTGTTTGAAATTGAAGAAGCATTCGAACTAAAGGAATACAATTCACAACTATTGGACACCTCATCAATTTCCAAAAACAGAAGTGATATAAATGCCATCAAAAGAACCATGGAAGTAAACCAACTGAAAATTGATGCAGAAAAATCAAAATTTCTACCCGAATTTGGAGTTAAATATGACCACATGTTTGCTTTTGGACAACAGCCACAGCAATTCTCACTAATGGGCATGATGACTATCCCCATGCCTTGGTCAACAAAAATGAACAAAGCCAATATCAGTAGCTTTCAAATTAAAAATGAAAGTCTCAATTGGCAAAAACAAATGATTTTAAATGAAACAGTTGGAATGATTTCGGGCATGAATACAGAGCTTTCTAACCTCAATAAACAATACAATATCTCCGAAAAAAGCATCATCCCTTCATTGCGCAAAAATTATGATACCGCCGTTTTGGCTTGGCAAAATAACACTGGTGATTTGTTCATTGTCTTAGACGCATGGGAAGCTTTGAACATGGCCCAAATGGACGCTCTCGACAAATTGCAGTCCATACTAAACACTCAGGTCGAAATCGAAAAACAACTCGAAATTAAGTAACTATGAATAAGTATATAAAATATGGTTTGATTCTAGGTATAATAGCAATAATCGGTTCTGCTATTTATTTCTATGTCATAAAACCTGAAGTACATGACGCAAGCTCTCATCAAAACGTTGTCTATACCTGTTCAATGCATCCGCAAATTATTAGAGATAAACCTGGAAACTGCCCTATTTGCGGAATGACTTTAGTAAAAAAAGTAATTGACAATCATGCTATTGAAGATTATAATATTGAAAATGTCATCAAGCCAACAGATAACTTTGTAGTGGGTAAATTTCAAACTATAACAGCAATAGATTCAACTTTAAGTGGTGAAATCAATCTTCCTGGCACTGTCGCTTATGACCCAAATTCAGCGGTAAATATTGCAGCAAAAATAAGTGGCCGAATTGAAAAAATATATGTGAATTTTAAATACCAACGAATTAATAAAGGACAAAAATTATTTGATTTATATAGCCCTGAACTTTTAACTGAGCAAGAAAACTTTATTTATTTACTTTCAAATGATATTGATAACAGCTCAATTATTGAGGCATCAAAACAAAAGTTGTTGCTTTACGGTATGACTCAAAATCAAATAAGTGCTTTAGCTAATTCAAAAAAAGCCAATCCTAAAATAGCCATTTACAGTCCTTCTAATGGAATTGTCATAGGGTCAGAAACAATGGTTACTCCATCAAATTCTGCAATGCAAAGTATGAATAACAGTACTGAAAAACTTGAGTTAAAAGAAGGAAACTATGTCAAAAAAGGAGAAGTTGTGTTTAAATTAGTAAATACTGATAAAGTTTGGGGAGTATTCAACATTACTCAGGAAAGCAGCAGTTTTATTGAAGTCAATCAAGCCATTAAAATAACTTCTGAACTCAATGCTGAAGAATCAATAGAAGCGAAAATAAATTTTATTGAAACACAATTTAATGCTACCGACAAAACCAATAGAATTAGGGTTTATTTAAACAACAATACACTCAAATTGCCGATAGGTTTGAGATTGCAAGGTATTATAAAAACACGGTCAATTAGCGGTCTTTGGATACAAAAAAACGCATTGGTAAGTACAGGTAATAAAAAAATTGTTTTTGTTAAATCTCACAATGGTTTTAAAGCAACACCGGTAAAAACAGGGTTTGAACTGAACGGTTATATTCAAATCATTAAAGGTATTTCTGTTAGTGATACTATTGCAAAAAATGCACAATATTTAATCGATAGCGAAAGCTTTATTAAAACGGAGTAAGTATGAAAAATTTAAATCAAATAGGCATCTTTTTATTGCTTTCCCTAATATTTACAGCTTGTAATTCTTCTAAAAAAGAAGACCATTCTCAGCATGAGAATAAAAAAGAAGACCACTCTCAACATGATAAAAATAAAGAAACTACTTTTTATACATGTTCTATGGATCCTCAAGTAAAAGAAGATAAACCCGGCAAGTGTCCTATTTGCCACATGGAGTTAACACCCATAAAACAGGATGATAGTGAGGTTAACCAAATAAGTTTAAGTAAACAACAAATTCAACTTGGTAATATCACAACTCAAGTTATAGGACAAACACAAAACAATTTAGAACAAAACTACACAGGTGTTTTAACATTCAATCAAGAAAAATCTAAAACCTTTTCTTCAAAAGCAATGGGCAGAATTGAAAAATTGTATTTCAAATCTACGGGTGATTACCTATCCAAGAACAAGCCAATATATCAATTGTACAGTGAAGATATTGCAATAGCAAAACAAGACTATTATACTGCCTTTAAACAATTGGAGATGCCCGGTGATTTTGGAAAAAATGCAAAAAACATAATGAATGCGGCCAAACAAAAGCTTCTCTTCTATGGTTTGTCCAACACTCAAATTGAGAATATAAAAAGCAACAAAGATGTTTCGCCCTATACCACATTTTACAGCACTGTCGGTGGTACAATTTCTGAAATAACTGCCGTTGAAGGGAGTTATGTCATGGAAGGAACTCCAATAATTAAAGTAACCGATTTAAGTAAACTTTGGCTCGAAACACAAGTAAATATCAACTATTTCAATAGTCTTAAAATAGGTCAAAATGCTACCATAACTTTTGCCGATTTTCCCGATAAATCTATAAGTGCTAAAGTCTCATTTATCAATCCCGAAATAAACCCGGAAACCCGTTTACTATTGATTCGATTTGAAGTCCCAAATCAAAATCTAATCTTAAAACCGGGAATGCAGGCCATTGCAAAATTGATGATTTCCGGCGGTAAAGGAATCTACATTCCTACCGATGCAGTAATTAGAGAACAAAACGCATCCTACATCTGGGTAGAAAAAAAACCGGGAGTTTATGAAAATCTAATGGTAGAAACAGGAATTGAAACCAATGGACTGATAGAAATCAAAACAAAAATTGCCAATGATCAAAAAGTAGTGATAACAGGAGCCTATGCCATCAATAGCGAATATAAATTCCGCAAAGGCAGCGACCCGATGGAAGGCATGAAAATGTAATTTAAACAGTAAGGATGAACAATTTTAATCAAATAATACAGCAATACAAAAACGATTCAGAAAGTGTTTATAATACTTGGTTTGTGGATAATGACCAACGGTTAAAAGCGTTCAGAACTATCCGTCGAGGCATTATTCAGGTTGTTGAAGATATAAAAAACAAATCATTTCCAAATGATTTTAAAAACAGCAGCTTAGAATTTGTGCTCAATTGTATTGCCGAGCAAAAACAGGTATTTGTAGGGGTTTCACATCCTTTTTATTGGAAACCAAAACTCCGAATTCCTGACATCTATGAAAATCAAACCAATAAAATTGCTTTTGGCCAATTCTTGGAAAATTGCATTAATGCAAAAAACGAAGAACAGGTGCTTAGGGAAATTGTAAAACTCGACGAACTTAAAATTAAGGGACTTGGTCCGGCCGTTGCCAGTATTTTGTATTTCTTGCACCCAACCTGGTTTCCGCCTTTCAACACGGCAATTGTAAACGGTTTTAATTTCTTGTTCAAGGACAAAAAAAAACTCGGAAGCTGGAGTGAATACTTAAAAATTAGAGAGACATTACTGGAAACAAATTCCAAATTCAAATCGGAACTGTCCAATGATTTAGGTGCAATCGCAGGCTTGTGTTTTGAAATTGGCACTCAAAAAATGCTCATAGGAAATGATGACTATTTGAGTGAAGAAGAGCGTTATAAATTTGAAAAAAACATAGTAAAACGCCAAAAAGAAATTATAGAAGAAAAAAAGGAAGATAATCTGCATAGTGAGATGCAATACCATTTATTGAAAATTGGAGCGTCATTAGGATTCGATGTTACCCCGGCAAGTAATGATAAAAGCAAAGCCTTCAATGGTCAAAGTTTTTCTTTTATGGCTATAAATAAATTTCCTGAATTGCCCTGTGATAAAGACACGCAAAACACCATTAAACTCATAGATGTATTATGGTTTGAAAAAGGAACAAACAATATTATTGGGGCATTTGAAGTTGAAAAAAGCACCAGTATTTACTCAGGTATTTTACGCCTTTCCGACCTTTATTTCAGTATTTCTGATGGTGATGAAGTTTTTTATATCATAATCCCTGACAATCGCGAAAAAGATGTTATTCAACAACTTAACAGACCTGTTATAAAAAATTCAAAAATGAATATTAAGTACATCCTTTTTTCAGAATTAAGGGCCAATTGTGATGCAATTTGCAAATTCGGCTCAGACCATTCAATAATGGATAAAATCGCTAAATCAATTTAAACATTATCATATGAAACTGTACATTAAAAATATGGTATGCAGCCGCTGCAAGATAGTAGTAAAATCTGTATTTGAAAATATGGGCATCAATCCTGTTTCAGTTGATTTAGGTGAAGTTGAATTGAAAAATGACATTCAGGAAATCCAAAAAAACGAATTATTAAAAAAGCTTCATGCTGTAGGCTTTGATTTGATTGATGATAGGAAAAGCAAAACTATCAATAAGATTAAAACATTGATTATTGATTTGGTTCAAAATAAAAACAATCATTTAAAAACAAATCTATCCGAGTTTCTATTCCAAGAGCTACACCAAGACTATAATACCTTGAGCAACCTCTTTTCCGAAGTAGAAAACACAACAATTGAAAAATACTTCATTAATCTGAAAATTGAGAAAGTAAAAGAGTTGATCATCTATGATGAATTATCCCTAAGCCAAATAGCTTACTCTTTAAACTATAGTAGCGTTTCACATTTAAGTAATCAATTCAAAAAAGTAACCGGCTTTTCACCAACACACTTTAAGAATATAAAAACCATTAAACGAAAGCAAATCGAAGACTTATAAATCTTGCAAATCAAACCCAAAATTTTGCAAATACAAAAAGCAGTTATGATAGAAATTTGTATTAAAATAATATAAAAAATGATACATACTTACAGCATTACCGGAATGACTTGCGATGGTTGTCGCTCTAAAGTCGAGAAAGCATTGAATACTATTGATGGTATTGAAGCAAAAGTTTCATTAAGCCCACCAGTGGCCATAATTACTATGGACAAACACATTCCAACATCAAAGTTGCAGGAAGCACTGACGACTGTTGGAAAATACACCATAGAAATGAGCAATGATAAAACTACAGAAGATACTACAACTAATGAATCCGCTGCAAAGTCATGTTGTTCTACTCATGAGCATAATTATAAAAAAGAGGCTGTTATACCAACCAACGCCGCTGGTAAATATTATTGCCCAATGCATTGCGAAGGCGAAAAAGTCTATGACAAAGCGGGCGATTGTCCTGTGTGTGGAATGGATCTAGTCAAAGCACCTGAACTAACCGTAAACAAGACACTATATACTTGTCCAATGCATCCCGAAGTAATTAGTGAAACTCCGGGTTCCTGTCCTATATGCGGTATGGATTTAGTACCAATGGAACCAAGCGAAAGCGAAGACCAAAGGACTTATAAAGATTTGGTTAAGAAAATGAAAATAGCAGTTGTGTTTACAGTTCCCATTTTCGCCATTGCCATGATTGAAATGGCACACAATAATCCTTTATTGCAACTAATGGATGCGGACAAATGGAACTGGGTACAGCTTATTTTATCTCTTCCTGTTGTTTTTTATGCCTGTTGGGTATTTTTTGTCCGCGCCTGGAAATCAATTATTACTTGGAATCTGAATATGTTCACACTCATCGGAATTGGAACGGGAGTGGCATTTTTATTTAGTTTAGTCGGAATGTTTTTTCCGGATATTTTTCCAAGTGAATTCAAAACAGAACACGGAACTGTATTATTATACTTTGAAGCAACAACAGTTATTCTGACTTTAGTTTTGTTAGGACAATTACTCGAAGCAAGGGCACACAGCCAAACCAGCGGAGCTATCAAAGAATTATTAAAACTTGCGCCAACTGAAGCTACTTTGGTTATTGATGGCGGTGATAAAGTAATATCAATCCACGACATCAAAAAAGGCGATTTATTGAGAGTAAAACCCGGAGATAAAATTCCTGTTGACGGTAAAATAACCGATGGGGAAAGCAGTATAGATGAAGCCATGATTACTGGTGAGCCAATACCGGTTGATAAAAAGAAAGGCGATAACGTAATTTCCGGAACAATAAACGGAAACAAATCATTTGTGATGATAGCCGAAAAAGTAGGTTCCGAAACCTTGCTATCTCAAATCGTGCAAATGGTAAATGATGCCAGTCGTTCACGAGCTCCAATTCAGAAATTAGCAGATAGTATCTCCAAGTACTTTGTGCCAATTGTGGTCATTATATCGGCAATAACCTTTTTTGTTTGGGCAAAATTTGGTCCCGAACCAGCATTGGTGTATGGCTTTATAAATGCTATTGCTGTATTAATTATAGCCTGTCCTTGTGCTCTGGGTCTGGCAACTCCCATGTCAGTAATGGTTGGTGTTGGCAAAGGAGCACAATCAGGCGTTTTGATAAAGAATGCTGAGGCTTTAGAGAACATGAATAAGGTTAATGTTTTAATTACCGATAAAACAGGAACCATCACCGAAGGAAAACCATCTGTCGAAAAAATTTATGCATCCAATAACAACGATAGTGACTTATTGCAAAGCATTGCTTCCTTAAACCAATATAGTGAACATCCATTGGCACAAGCTGTGGTAATTTATGCCAAAACAAAATCCATTTCTTTAATCGAAGTAAAAGATTTTGAAGCCGTTGCCGGAAAGGGTGTTATAGGAACAGTGACTAATAAAAAAGTGGCATTAGGCAATAAAAAACTAATGGAGCAAGTCAAGGCAACAGTTTCTGACGATTTAGAAAACAAAATAATTACCGAACAAAAATTAGGTAAAACGGTTTCATACATAGCCATTGATGGAGTTGCTGTTGGTTTTGTATCTATAACAGATGCTATTAAAACTTCTAGCAAAGAAGCCATAAAAGAATTAATGAGCCAGGGTGTCGAAGTAATCATGATGACTGGTGACAATGTCAATACAGCTAAAGCAGTTGCTGATGAATTGGGATTAAAAACCTATAAAGCTGGATGCTTACCCGAAGACAAACTCAAAGAAATTAAAAAATTGCAGGCAGAAGGCAAAATTGTAGCCATGGCTGGCGATGGTATAAATGATGCGCCGGCATTGGCACAAGCCAACATTGGAATAGCAATGGGAACAGGAACAGATGTCGCTATTGAAAGTGCCAAAATAACTCTGGTCAAAGGCGATTTACAGGGTATCGTAAAAGCCAAGAATTTAAGCCATGCTGTTATGAGAAATATTAAACAAAATCTATTTTTTGCCTTTTTCTATAATGTACTTGGTGTCCCAATTGCAGCTGGTGTGTTATATCCGGTTTTCGGAATTTTACTATCTCCTATGATTGCAGCTTTGGCAATGTCTTTCAGCTCCGTATCTGTTATTATCAATGCCTTGAGACTAAGAGGTTTAAAACTATAATAATTAACGATAACACGAATGAAACTAAAAAATAACATAGATAAATTAGGAACAATCGGGATGTTCTTTACAGCATTGCTTTCGCCTTGCTGTTTCCCTCTTTTTGCATTTGTAGCATCTGCTTTAGGTTTAGGTAGTTTTGAACTTTTTGGAGGTTGGACAATGTGGATTTTTCAAGGGATGGTCCTATTATCTTTAGTTGGCTTTTTTCTTTCCTATCGCCTGCATAGATGCCTATATCCTTTGTTGATAGCTATTCCAAGTACAATAATCATTTTTTACAGCTATTACTTTTGTAATAATGATTATCAGTCCTATTTTTTATATACTGGTATGTTCGGGCTTCTTATCGCTACAATAGTCAATTATCATAGAAACAAACTTCACTATGGCTGTAATACTTGCACGATGTACAACGGTAAATCAGTAGAACTGAAATCAAAAATAACATGTCCACATTGCGGTCACAAAAAAGAAGAAATGATGCCTACTGATGCTTGTCAATTCTTCTATGAATGCGAAAACTGTAAAAAAATAGTGAAACCTAAACAAGGTGATTGTTGTGTTTATTGCAGCTATGGCACTGTAAAATGTCCACCTATTCAATCAGGTGAAAAGTGCTGCTAAAAATAGTACAGGGCAGCATGCGGAAGCTAACAAAATGAAAGCTAAGCTTAAAGAATTAGATTAATATTCCAACATATTTAAAAATTAAAATAAATGAAAAAAAACATCCTATTAAGCTTTATGCTTTTGCAATCTGTAATACTGTCAGCACAAGACAAAGTTCAAATTAGAGTAACTGCAGCTAGCCCTGCAGCATCGTATGAGCAAGAAGTGGGTAGCGCAAAAATAAAAATTTCATATAGCAGACCTTTAGTCAGAGGACGAAAAATATTTGGGGAGTTAGTACCATTTGATAAACTTTGGCGAACAGGGGCAAGTGATTGTACAGTAATAACTACTTCCGAAGATATTTCATTTGGCAACAATGTATTAAAAACAGGTAGTTACTCAATATTCACAATTCCTTCAATCAATGAGTGGACTATAATTATCAACACAGATACTACTTTACATGGCGAAACCGGCTATGATGAAAAAAAGGATGTGATGCGTTTCAAAGTTCCTGTCGAAAAAAGCTCTAACTTCTATGAAACATTTACAATTGAATTAAATGACATCAATAGCAAAGGAGAAGCATTTCTAAAAATATTTTGGGAAAACACTATGGTCAAAATACCAATTAAAAGTAAAGAAGACGATACAATAGTAGCATTGATAGACCAACATATTATTAAAGGAAAAACTCAGGATGCTACTTTATTATTTCAGGCTGCTAATTATTATTACAGTACCAATAGAGATTTTAAACGAGCGATTGAATGGCTTTTAGAAGCAGAAAAATTAAAACCTGAAAATTTCTATTATCCAAATCTAACGCAAAAAATAGCATCCGAATTAAAGGATTATACCACTGCAATCGCAGCAGCAAAAAGAGCAATTACATTAGCCGATAAAGAGAAAATGAAAAAAAACATTGAAATATTGAATGATAAAATTATTGATTGGGAATTGCTGTTAAAAAAATAATATTTTAAAATCAAAATTAAAAAAAACACCTTTAAAATGGATATACAAAACATTCTTTCAAAAAAGATATTGCCGATAGTAGTACTGCTTTTGGCTACACAAACGCTATTTTCTCAAAACATCGTTCGCTACGATTTATACGTTCGAGATACTATTGTAAATTATTCCGGAAAAGAAAAAAGAGCCATTGCTGTTAATGGTCAAATTCCTATGCCTACGTTGACATTTACTGAAGGAGACATTGCTGAAGTTTATGTACACAACGAATTAAATGAGGACACTTCTTTACATTGGCACGGACTATTTTTGCCTAATAAAGAAGATGGTGTACCTAATTTAACACAAATGCCAATCAAACCTGGTACTACTCATAAATACACTTTTCCAATCATACAAAACGGAACACATTGGTATCATAGTCATTCTGGCTTACAAGAACAAATCGGAATGTATGGAATGTTCATCATGAATAAAAAACAAAATGATAAAACATTCCGAAAAGGAATTGATGATTTACCAACTGTTCCAGTTATTTTAAGTGAATGGACTGATTTAAAACCAGAAAACGTTCATAGAATGTTACACAATGCAACCGATTGGTTCGCCATCAAAAAAGGTACTACCCAAAGTTATGCAGAAGCTATAAAGCAAGGTCATTTCAAAACAAAAATTGCCAACGAGTGGAAGCGCATGAACGCAATGGATGTGAGCGATGTGTATTATGAAAAGTTTCTTATTAATGGTAAAAATGAAAATCAATTATCACAATTCAAAGGCGGTGATAAAGTTCGATTGCGAATAGCTAATGGCGGTGCTTCATCTTATTTTTGGCTAACTTATGCTGGAGGAAAGATTACTGTAGTTGCCAGTGATGGTAACGATGTTGAACCAGTTGAAGTAGATCGATTATTAATTGCGGTATCAGAAACCTATGATGTTATAGTTACAATTCCAGCCGATAATACTTCCTACGAATTTTTAGCAACTCCAGAAGATAGAACTAAATCAACTTCATTATACATTGGCAATGGCATCAAACAATTAATTGCTCCTTTACCTAAATTAAAATATTTTGAAGGTATGAAAATGATGAATGGCATGATGAAAATGAACGGCGACTTGGACGATATGGGAATGAGTATGTCCTTAAACCAAATGGATATGAATGTAGTAATGTATCCAGAAATAACTGGTGCTACAAATGCAAAAAACAAAGAAAATGAGAGTAGTATGGAAATGAAAAATGACCATTCCAACCATAATCAAAATCAATACAATGCCAATAAGCTATCTAGTATTACAACACTCAACTATGCAATGCTAAAAGCAACTGATAAAACGACATTACCCAAAGATGCACCAGTAAAAGAACTTCGTTTTGAGCTTACAGGAAATATGAACCGATACGTTTGGAGTTTAGACAATAAAGTAGTTTCTGAAACCGATAAAATACTTATAAAAAAAGGAGAAAATATTAGAATTACGCTTTACAACGGTTCCATGATGCGTCATCCAATGCACTTGCATGGTCATGATTTCAGAATTATTAATGGTCAAGAAGAGTTTGCGCCTTTAAAAAATGTAATGGATCTAATGCCAATGGAAACAAATATTATTGAATTCAATGCAAATGTTGAAGGCGATTGGTTTTTTCATTGTCATATTTTATACCACATGATGGCAGGTATGGGAAGAGTTTTTACCTACGAAAACCAAGCTCCAAATCCACTTATTCCAAATCCCAAATTAGCACAAAGAAAATTATTTGCCGATGATAGAGCTTTTCACATTATGGCTGAAAATGATTTTGCTACCAATGGAAATGATGGAATGGCGATGATCCAAAATACACGTTGGAGTTTAGGAGCAGAATGGCGATTAGGGTATAATGATATGCACGGCTATGAAGCAGAATTCCACTTAGGAAGATACATAGGAAAAATGCAGTGGTTAATGCCTTTCATTGGTTTCGATTGGCGTTACAGAAAAATGAACGGAGAAATCGAAAAAAATATTTTTGGACAAGAAAACACCAAAGATAAAAGAGCCGTTTTAAGTGCAGGAGTTAATTACACATTACCAATGCTCGTAATTGCTCAAGCAGAAGTTTTCCAAGATGGAAACGTAAGATTTCAGTTAATGCGTGAAGATATTCCAATTTCTAAACGATTAAGAATGGGATTTATGGTCAACACCGATACAGAGTTCATGCTTGATGCACGATATATCCTTAAAAGAAACCTTAGTGTAAGAACCCATTACGATAGCGACATGGGATTTGGTTTAGGATTAAATTTGAATTATTAAAAAATAAAATTTCAAAGTAATTATCTCATTCACCTGCACAAAAACCGTCTTTAGTCCAAGTATTCCTAAAGCCGCTTCTTTGTTTGCTTCATTTCGCTAATTTCATTTCTTAATAACGAGAACGTCTTTTTAGTTTAGTAGTAAATTGACGTTTTAGATTTTCAGTTGCCACTCCTTAGCCAACGCTCCAAAAAAAATTACTGGCACAGTTTTTAGAAAAAACACGTACACTTCGTGACTTGCGCCAGTAATTTTTTTCCCCTAGCTGTGTTACATAATTGAGTATTATAGTTCATCACAAAGCGTTGTTATTGTTTTTTTGGTTTTTGCAATGAAGCTATAATATCAACTATGTAAAACAGCCGCACAGCCAACGCGCTTGCCAGTGGCTCCAGGACAACATTTTTTGTAGCTAGAACATTGGTTTGATATATTCAACTAAGGTGTGCTACAAAAAATACCGTCCTTCTCCACTGTCTTAGAGAACATTTGCTATTTCATAGGATATTTTCGGTCACCATTGCTTTTATGAACGTTCTCTATAACTGTCTTTATCAACTTTGCGATTAAATAGGTAGTGTTTTCGTTGCTTTTGTGAGTAAAGAAAATGACTTAGTTATACTATTTTGCCTTTGGTTAAAGTCATTTTCTTTACCCACAAAACCAAAAATGCCAGCAAGAGTATCTTGTTTCATTTGCCAGAACATCCACAATCATTGTTTTCACGATAGCTTAATGCTATATCATTTCAAAAGAACCAATCTCTTATTCCGAATTACAATTCACTTTTACGGTAGCATCAAGCTATCATAAAAACAATCACAACCTCTACAGTAGCAAATAAAACAAGATACACTTGCCTGCGCTACTGCCTCATCGCACTAGGTAAGTAGTTGCATTGTTTTTTTGAGTATAGAAAATAGTTTATGTTAAATCGATTTGCCTATGGTAAAAACCATTTTCTATACCCAAAAAAATCAAATAGTAAGAAATGGTCACTAAGTACAATTCCAAGAAAAAAGACCATTACGTTTGACCATTAAAAACAATAAAAACTTCAAACGAAAGAGTATAAATTTTCAAAACAAAAAAATAATTGGTATGGAATTTTATTTCTTTTTTCTGTTTTGAAAATTTATACCCTTTCCGAGGACATCCACTATTCTTAACAACATCCCAAAATCAGTTTTAAATGGAACATTTTGGCTTTCGAGGAAAAATAAAAAAATAAATAAAAGAAAGTAAAGTTAAGTTCCGGTTTCAAGAAAAACAAGTTCAAGCCCTTCGGGTTTTAGAAAAAATCTCCACCCAAAACGGTTCGCAACAACATTTATTTCCGACTTCACCTCCACTTTTCCGATGATGTATCGGGTAGTATTTTTTCTAAAAAACTTGTTTTTCTTGAAACCTCCACTTGAAGGACGACTTTCTTTTTTTTCTTTTTTTCTTTTAAAAATTTTATGTGTGGCTTGTGGTAGCGAGGCACATCATCTAAAAAACCGAAAGTATGCCAAATTTCATTATCAAAACGCACCGAAAAGATACTGTTTACGCCAGACCATGCTTATTTATACTTAACAAAGGACTGAACAGCGGAAAGCCACAAAAAACACCATTTACTAACAGCTTTGTCGTGATTTTTCAAAACGAAGAAGATTGCGAAAATATCTTTTGGATAACTTACAGTCTTTGGCAGTCCAAATTTTGGCACAGAAACCTTTGTGGTTCGGTTATTCCGTTTCTAAGAATAGGTGATTTCATCAGAGAATTTTCTGCGAAAGCCGAAGAAATGTTACAAGATTTTGAGCAGCACAAAAAAGATGTTGAAGCACTTCGACTATTAGAATTAAAAGAAAAACAATTTCATCAAAACATTAATCTTATCAACGATTTGAAGCGAGTAATTCTGCATCGCTATCATAAAAAATGAAGTCTTATTTTAAATCGATAATCATGAAACTATTTATTTTGTATCAAACTGACAAATGGAAATCCAAAGCATCAAGAGTATGTTTTGGAATTTTCGACACCAGAGCCAAAGCAATCGATTGTGCCAAATGGCAAGAACTCTACAACTTTAATTCAGAAGTTGTGGTATTAGAAGTAACACTCAATTTATTTGAAGAGGTTTAAAAAATAAATGCCTAGTCAATATTGACTGGGCATTTTGCTACACATTAATAAAGTTTAAGTCATTCTTCAGATGAAGTTTCCATGTAAACCAGGATGTTTGAAACCAACTTCCTTTTTTTTCTTTGATAAAATTAAATCGCTTACTTGGTATCAAAACTTGAACTCTGTTTTTTTGGAACATTTCGCTTCGCTTTCTACCTTCTAATGTTGTTATAGGCAACAGCATCATAAAAGGTTTATCCAATTCAAAAGCACGTTTCAAGAATTGATCTTTCAAAGAATAAGGCGGATTTGTAATAATCAAATCATACTGTTGAGGTTCGTATTCAAAAAAATCTAAACCATCGTTTAAGTGTGATCTTATGACTTCAAAACCATTAGCTTTTAAAACATTGACAATTTCGCTATTCTCAATTGCGGTACATTCCCAAATTATTTTAACCCCATCTGGAATATAAGGAAGAATACATTCTACAGCTTCTTTAGGCGTATATAATTCATCAAAAGCACCTCTTTTTATATAATCTATTTTATTTTGTATCATACAAGTTATTTTTTAAATGAAAAAGCCCATTCCATCAGGTTTGGGCTTTCATTTGTTTAACCCAAAGGTCACCACAACTAGAGTTAAACTTTATTTTTTGTGCTTCTTATTTATGCTTTTAAGCAGTAATGAAATCGTAAAACTGACAATTGCTCCAACAGTAGCCAAGACAACCGTTTTTGCTATATCATCAGAAGTAAGATTAGGAACAATACTTAAAAACGTACCTCCAGCAGTTCCCATCAATGTGGGATTATTTGCTGTCATCAGTTGTAGTTAGCTGACTTGCAGCCGACAAAACTCCTCCAGCAACTGCCAAATAACCACCAATTGTAGTGACTACAACTGGTAACGCTATTGGAGCTGCTAAAATAGTTCCGCCAACACCAGCCAATGCCAAACCAACATTTCGAAGCACTTTAAAAAATTTCGGTATTGGTGCTTTTGCTCTTTTAATTAAACTCATGGCTCATTTTTTTAGGGTAACGATTAAACAATGTAGTAGTTGAACCTTTTCCACCACCACCAATGTCAGAACTATCTCGATGGCTTTCCCTTTTTATAATGACATTGTCTTTAGAGCCACCAATCTCTTTGGAAGTATAATTTCCTGTTGAGGTGTCTTTTCTTCCACCAATTTCATTGGTTTCAGTCGAGCTTCGTTGAAGTGTTCCACTCGAACTTTTCCCACCACCAATACTATCGCGGGATAGAATTGCACATTCACCTTTAATTCCTTTGCAACCTCCAATTTCTCCATCAGTACTTAATCCGCAAGTACATCTTGAAAAGCTTTCATCAAAATCTGACTTTAAATTAAACTCACTTTTTGGCAAAGTATCTGAATTAGATTGATCATCACAACTTGTGAAACCAATAGTCATTAATAAAACAAGCATTAACATTTTGATACTTCTAAAAATACGATTTGTTGAAGCAATAGCTCCTAATAAATTTTTCATCTTTTAAGATTTAATAATTAATAAAACTTTTTCTGTGCTATCTAAAGCACGGTACACCAAGTCTTTCAACTTGACAAATGCCTTTCTTGACATCAGACCTAAACCTGGTCCAGAAAGTTTTGTAATTGGAGCAATACAACCGTTTAATTCTTTTAAAGCATTATTGGCAGGATGAAATAGAATAAAATTTCTATCTTTCACATCAATCACTTCCAAATGCCATTTAAACTTCCGACTGTATCGCTTTCTAATAAAATACTTCCCTTCCGGAATGCAGGAAACCTTCGTTTCGTTAATCTTCCAAGGCAACTCAATTGTGTTACAAATTAATTTGCCATCGCATTCGAGTTTACCATTTGTTCCATCAGGGAAATAAGTTCTAGTGAGCAATAAGACCATTACACACCACTGTCAACCTTAGCAACAGATAATGGATTAAAAGCACCATTTTTCAACGGGTACATTGTTCCATTAATTTGTTGATAAAATTCAACTCCCAAAGCCAAAAACAAAGGTTTTGTACTAGCAGCTGTAACCGCATTCACTTGGTTAATAACCGCTGTTGGGGTTGCATCCCATGGCAAAATTGCCGTTTCAGAAGTAGCAACTACATACGTTTCAGCTTCAAAATCTACCTCGGCTCCGCCAGAGATAATCTTAAAGTGAGTAGTTCCACTTGGTGCAGCAATCATATTCGAAGGAATAAAAGAAGCAATATCAACTGATATTTCTCCAGCAACTCGGTCAATTGTTGCTACAAATGGCGCATACAAGCTAGTTCCTAGCTTACCGCGAATATTGAATTCAAAACCAAATAACAATTCAGCCTCTCCATCAATTACGTTACGCAAACCTCTATCACTCACTAAATCGGCTTGAATAACTTTAACCATAGCTTGGGTTAAACGACTTACCATTCTACCATCGGCAGAATTGATAAGTAATGGTCTCAGAGCAGTGCGCAAAAGCTTCCCAGCTTTTCCGGCTCTGCCAAACTCGGAGCCATTCTCACGAGTTCTTTGAAACGCTGGATCACTGGCAATTCTACTAGCGTCAATACCGCCTTTTTCTCTCGCCAAGTGTCCGTCTTGCGTTTTGTAAAAAGTAATATCACCGATAGTACCTTTTAGTTTAATTATGCCTTTCTGTCTAGCCATAATCTTTACAATTTTTGATTAATACTCATTTTCACAACTCACTTTCATTTCGTTAATCGTTGCAACTAAATCCCGAATGATTTACTCAAAGTTTCAATTATTAAAACCACATTTCAAACACTCTCATTTCTAAACCAAACAAAATCACACATAATCGACTATTATAATATGTTCTATTAATCAGAAATTACATAGATTTGTAGTAGATAGTAAAGCTTATTCAAAGCCTAGTCAAAGGCATAGATAAAGTATTAAATTATAGAAAAGTGATACCAAGCAGCACCAGGGTATGTATATATCCAAAAGATGTGCAGCGCATTATGGGAAAAGAATATGCTCAAGCAAGATTATATTTATTGAAGATTAAAAAGCACCTAAATAAAGAACCGCATCAGCTTATCTCTATTGAGGAATTTTGCGAGTATACAGGACTTAAAATAGAACATGTAGTGCGTTGCATAGTTGGATGAAAATTGAACGGCAAAAAGACTGCTAAACCATTGAAAATAAAAGAAACTAGTTCAAAAAATAGCATTGCTAATTTTGTTGATTAATGATAATTCATTATATTTGAATTGTCAAAAAGGTACAAATCGAATTAATCCATAAGGGGCACAATTCGGGGTACTTTAAAATAGTAAAATTGCAAGGTCAGTAATATCAAGACATACGAAAGCGGGTTGCAAACCCTCTTTCTCCGCAAAAGAAAACCGATTAGCTGTGCTAATCGGTTTTTTTATTTCAAAAAAATAACTCAAAAGCCTAGCTTTTGTAAGTTGTTTTTTTGAAATAAAAAAACAAATGATTATGCCAATAATCATTTAGGTTTTCTTTTGACCAGGATTCCCTTCTGGGAAAAACGAAGTTAATCCCTACTCTAGCTCCGAATGCCTCAGCCAATGTGAACCATAAAAACAAATGATTATGCCAATAATCATTTAGGTTTTCTTTTGACCAGGATTCCCTTCTGGGAACATCGAAGTTAATCCCTACTCTGGCTCCGAGTGCCTCAGCCAATGTGAACCATAAAAACAAATGATTATGCCAATAATCATTTAGGTTTTCTTTTGACCAGGATTCCCTTCTGGGAAAAACGAAGTTAATCCCTACTCTAGCTCCGAGTGCCTCAGCCAATGTGAAGCATAAAAACAAATGATTGTGTTAGCAATCATTTAAGTTTTTCTTTGATGAGGATTCCCTTCTGGGAATAACGATGTTAATCCCAAGCAAACTACGCTTTTTAACCAACTTTTTAAATTAAAATAGAAACCAAAAAACCTTTTGTGCCTTTTGTGTTAAAAAACCATCCTAACCATTCCAAGCAAATACCGCTTTTTAACCAACTTTTTAAATAAAAATAAACACCAAAAAACCTTTTGTGGCTTTGGTGTTTAAAAACCCATCCTGACCATCCCAAACAAAGCGCACAAACAAAAAAAGGTACACATATCGCATACCGCAATAGGCAATACGAAGATTTAAATTGAAATAAACCAATAGAAAATGTTTGTTATTTCAAACACAATAGCTAATCTAGTTCAGAATAACAAACATTTAGTACAAATGGGATAAAATAGCAAGTTGGTTCAAAAAAGATAAAAACGACCGATGATTTGGATTGCAGAGAAAGTAAATAGTTCTAGATCAACAGTGCATGTAATCGAAACTAGAAAACCGAGTGTTGCCATGAGAGCCTATTTTAAGGTACTCAGAGTAGTAGGTCTCCAAGATGATTTCTTAAAACTTACTATTCCTTTTTTAGGAATTAAAATTTCAAACGCTTTCACACCAACAATTTAAAATCGGGCTTCAATAGAAACAGTGGCCATTTCAAATAGAGTCACAAATCCACTTTGAATCCGCAATTATTCACTAACTTCGCAAACACCTCCTACTACAAAGTAGTTGCTGCATTACAAATAGTGTCGGATGAGCAACCCACAGAGTCGAATAGCTCAAATAAAAACAAATAAGTTTCTTAACAATAAAAACAGGCATTCTTTACTAAACTAGTGCCATTATTTTCAAATTCAGTTCGGTTTTATGAGTAAAAAAGTTGGAAACAAGAACCTAGAGGTAGTTGTAGATAGAAGCGAAATCATGAAAGAAATCCCCAAGGCGACGGCATTTACCTACGATAGTGAAAAAGAACAAAGTGCTGAGCAATTGCTTAAGGTCAACAAAGAACTTACACAGCAAAATCTGGAAAAAGAAAAACTGGAAGCTGCTCTAATAAGTGCCAACAAAGAATTACTATACCTGAATGCTGAAAAAGAAAAACGAGCTGCAGAATTAATCATTGCCAATAAAGAACTAGAATTTCAAAACGCTGAAAAAGAAAAGCGTGCAACCGAATTAATCATCGCCAATAATAAATTGGCTCGGGAAAACATTAGGAAAGCAAAGTTACAAGTTGAAAAAGAAAAGCGAGCTGCCGAATTGATAGCGACCAATAAAGAGCTTACCTACCAGGAAAACAGAAGTAGCGAATTGACACTTGCCAACATCGAACTCAAGAAAACACAAGAAGAATTAGGTGCTTTCTCCTATTCAGTCTCGCATGATTTACGTGCGCCCATTCGGGCAATAAACGGGTATACGCAAATTCTGATTGAGGACTATGCAGACGCTATTAACGAGGAAGGCAAAAAAGTACTTCAGGCAGTGCTTAACAATTCAAAAAAAATGGGAGTGCTAATTGATGATCTTCTTGCGTTCAGCAAATTGGGACGAAAGCAGGTAACAGAGACTGACATAAATATGAATAAGTTAGTCTATAGTGTTTTGGAAGAGGTAGTTAATGAACAGGAACATAACAAACCCATAGTTGAAATTACGGATCTTTTACCAGCAAGCGGAGACCAATCGTTGATTAAGCAAGTATGGATAAACTTACTATCAAATGCAATAAAATATTCAAAATACAAACCCGAAACCAGAATCAAAATTAGTTCCTCAGCAGAAAATGACAGTATTGTCTACTGTGTTCAAGATTGGGGTGCAGGCTTTGATATGGAATATTACGATAAACTCTTCGGTGTATTTCAAAGGCTACATTCACAAGAAGAGTTTGACGGAACTGGAATAGGACTAGCAATTGTACAAAAAATTATAAACCGCCACCACGGAGAGGTATGGGCAGAATCCAAATTAAGTAGTGGATCAAGCTTTTACTTCAGTTTATCCGCTGTTAAGCACTAAATAAATAAAAATGAATTACGACGATATTGAAATTTTGTTTGCCGAAGACAGTCCAGATGATGCGATGCTGACCATTCGTGCACTAACCAAAAGTGGCTTTACAAATAAACTTTTGCATGTTAAAGACGGTGCTGAGGCACTAGAATTTATATATTGCAAAGGAATCTATGCTAAAAGAAATCCAAATTCATACCCAAAACTATTGCTTCTTGACCTTAAGATGCCAAAAGTGTCGGGCATGCAAGTGCTGGAAAAAGTAAAAAGTGATCCTGATTTAAGAGCGATTCCTGTAGTAATACTAACCTCTTCTCAAGAAGATCCTGATATTGCCAAATGTTATGAATTGGGTGCCAACAGCTATATTGTGAAGCCCGTAGACAGTGACAAATTTTTCAATGCAATAAAAGAGATGGGAATGTATTGGATGATTTTAAGTCAACCGTCCTCGTAGGCATTCCTGCGGCAGAAAAAGCAAGACCACTATACAGCAAGCAAACTCGCAATTCTTTATGGAGAGAACAATAAAAATACTTTTACTTGAGGACAATCCAACGGATGCAGATTTATTAGTCAGGCAACTTACCAAAGCGGGAATGGATTTCCTAATCGAAGTTGTAGAGACTAAAAATAAGTATGTAGAAGTACTTGAATCATTTCTGCCAGACATCATACTATCAGATTATGCTATGCCTTCGTTCGATGCCATCGCAGCATTTCGCATTTTGCAACAAACTCATAATCCGATTCCATTCATAATCGTATCGGGCATTATAGGTGAAGAGAAAGCGGTAATGTTACTGAAAGAAGGTGTTACTGATTTTGCTTCAAAAAACAATCTGGCAGCGCTTCCTCAAAAAGTCAACCGTGCCATTAAGGAAGCAGAAGAAATACAAGAGAAAAAAGAAATTCTTGAAAGATTAAAAGAACAAACCGCAACGCTGCTTGTCGCAAACAAAGAGTTAATTTTTCAAAACAACGAAAAAGAAAAGCGAGCGGTCGAATTGTTGAATGCCAATAAAGAATTACTGGCCTTCAATTTCATTTCCAGTCATGATTTACAAGAACCATTGCGTAAAATTCAGACGTTCATTTCCGTCATACTGAATGATGAAAAAGAAAACTTGTCAGAAAAAAGTATAAAAAATCTCAATAAAATCCAGTCTTCAGCAACAAGAATGCGACGTCTTATAGACGATCTTCTCGCTTATTCTCACATAAAAACAGTAGACCGAAAATATGAATTTACCGACCTTCATCCAATCCTTGAAGAAGTTAAGTCCGAACTGAAAGATAATATAATCGAGAAAAATGCCACAATCATAGCAAATGACTTACTACCGGTTAACATCGTGGTGTTCCAATTCCGCCAGCTAATCCAAAATTTGGTAAGCAATGCCTTGAAGTACTCAAGTCCAGATAGAATACCAATTATCAGAATAGAAACGCGAATTGTAAAATGCAGTGATACCGCAACTCGAATAAGTAAGGCATTGCCACAAGATTGTGATTACTGGAACATGACCGTTACCGACAATGGAATCGGTTTCGAGGAACAATTTAATAAACGAATTTTTGTAATGTTTCAAAGATTGGTAACCAACGATAACTATGCTGGTACAGGTATTGGCTTAGCTATTGTAAAAAAAATTGTTGAAAACCACAACGGAATAGTCCTAGCACAGGGAGCAATTGATAAAGGTGCCACCTTTGAGGTCTACATCCCAATACTAGAAAATCAAAATAGAGCATCGTAATAAAATGACACTTATCAAAGTGCTTGAAACCACTATTGTGCGCTCGGCATTTATATTCAATTTCTAGTTTCATTTAGAGTAATAATCCGTTTTCTTTTAGGTGTTTAAAAATCAATTTGTCTACTTCCGAGATAAGGTCTAAATCTTTGTAATTTAACCATTTAAATTCTTCTATTTCATTATTGGCCTTCAGATTGCCATTAAAATTAGCTTTGTAACACGTCATTTTTACAAGCACTCCTTCAACAGCTCCGTCGGATTGAGCTTTAAACGTACCTACATATTCGATAGTTTCACTTAGTATTTCGACGCTCAATTCTTCTTTGATTTCTCTACTTAAAGTTTGTTCGTCCGTTTCACCATTTTCTCTTTTTCCTCCCGGAAGATAATAGTTACTTTTTCCTTTAGACTTTGTGCTTAAAATTTGACCGTTTTCAATTTTAATTAATGCAATTTTATCGATTTCTTTCATCATTCTTTTATCTTAATTGTAAATTTCAATTTTCTAGATTGCAACTTTCACGTTGCTAGTATTCCAGTTGCACATTTCGAATGCAGCACATAAAAGAATAATAAACCTATTTGTAAGTGTTTTTCCTTCGGTATCGTTAGCTGTATTGCAATTCGATTTTTGTAAAATGTAGTGCAATCCGTAATGTTCGTTTGAGCAACGATGGAAGTAATCAGTACAATATTGATACAAAAAAGGATAAATGTCTTTTTCATTAAGGAACTGCTTTTTTATTGCGTATTGGATTCCAAACGCTTCGATATTAAATAGCGCAAACGTTCCTCATGCGCATCACCCCAATTCCCTATTGCAGAAAGCACGGGTAGTAAGGTTTTTCCAAAATCGGTTAAAGAATATTCCACTTTTGGTGGAACTACGGGATAGATAATTTTTGAAACCAATTCGTGTTCTTCCAATTCTTTCAACTGAATGGTCAATACTCTTCGGGATGCATCAGGAATTTTGCGTTGCAATTCACTCGGACGTTGGTGTCCTTCATTAATAAACCACAGCAAACGCATTTTCCATTTGCCATACAACACCTCGCCTACCAAATCCAAACCACAATTTAAGTTGGGTACTGTTTTTCTTTCATACATAGTACAAAAATACAGCAATATTCTAAAACACCAACAGGTGAAAAATTTATCCCTACGTGAATCGTAATTCCGTAATTGACTGATGTACTTATATAAACCAAATTTGTACAAAAAAATAAACCATGGAAAACACGATCCAATACAACAACGAATTATCGGGAAAAATTGCCCTAGTTACAGGCGGTACCAAAGGAACAGGAAAAGCTATTGCAAACCGACTTGCCGCCGCAGGTGCGACTGTAATCAGTACGGCAAGAAACCAACCCGAAGAATCCAACAACAACATACACTTTATTGCAGCCGATTTAACAACCGCATCCGGCACCGAAAAAGTGTTCAATACAGTCGTACAGCAATTTGGAATCCTAGATATTTTAATTAATAACGTAGGCGGTTCAGAAACTCAAGGTGGCGGATTTGCGGCTTTGAATGATGCCGATTGGTTGCAATCCATTCAAAGTAATTTACTAGCACCGGTGCGGTTAGACCGTCATTTCTTGCCACTAATGATCCAGCAAAAAAGTGGTGTCATCATTCACCTAGCATCCATTCAAGGAAAGTTACCGTTGTATGAATCTACACTACCCTATGCGGCTGCAAAAGCGGGATTGATAAATTACAGTAAAAGTTTGTCCAATGAAGTAGCGCCAAAAGGTGTTCGGGTACTAACCGTTTCACCGGGTTGGATTAATACAACCGCTTCCAAAGCCATGATGGAACGCCTTGCGGAAAGTTCCAGTACATCAGTTGAAGAAGCAACAAAAAGTGTCATGAATGCCTTGGGCGGAATTCCTATGGGTCGTCCTGCAGAACCAGAAGAAGTAGCCGAACTCGTTGGCTTTTTAGTGTCGCCAAAAGCGCAGTATTTAACGGGAACCGAGTTTGTAATTGATGGCGGAACAATCCCAACAATCTAATAATCGATTAATCCAACAATCTAACAATCCAAAAATCTAACTATCCAACAATCCAAAAATCCAACTATCCAAAAATCCAACTATCCAAAAATCCAACAATCCAAAAATCCAAAAATCCAACAATCCAAGAATCCAACAATCCAAGAATCCAAGAATCCAACAATCCAATAATCCAAAAATCTAACAATCCAAAAATCCAAAAATCCAACAATCCAATAATCGTAAAAAAATGAAAAATCTACCCAAAGTAATTGCCGACCTAGTTCGAGCACAAGACCAATTTGACAGCGAAGCCTATGCCAACTGCTTTACCGAATCGGCAGTAGTAGTCGATGAAGGAAAAACACATACCGGAAAAACCGCTATTGGCAATTGGATTGAAAAAGCCAACACAACCTACCAAGTTAACATGAAACCGATTGCCTATTCGGAAGCTACACAAACATTGCAGGCGCAAATTTCGGGTTCGTTTCCAGGTAGCCCACTAGTACTAACTTATGAATTTGACATTGTTCAAGAGCAAATTCAAAGTCTAAAAATAGGCTAAAAACAGCAAACCCAGTTGTATTCAAAAGAGCTGGTGCTAGAACATTGGCTCTTTAAATCAATTCAACAGTCACTTCGAGTGATTTTGTGGAATGAAATGGAGCAAAATTGACCCGAGGCTTGCCGTACTGAGCGAAGCTAATCGAGAACTTTTGTGCACTAATTTCTTTTCACTATTACCGTCACTTCGTGTGATTTTGTAGAATGAAATAGAGCAAAATTGACCCGAGGCTTGCCGAACTGAGCGAAGCTAATCGAGAACTTTTGTGCACTAAATTTCTTTTTACTACTACCGTCACTTCGAGTGATTTTATGCTTTAAAAACGATAGTTTTTAAAATGTAAAATTATATCGAGAACTTTGATGCACTATCCTTCTTTACACTACTACCGTCACTTCGAGTGATTTTTAAAAGAAAAAAGGCTACTTTTTACTTTTAAAAATTGACCCGAGGCTTGCCGAACTGAGCGAAGCTAATCGAGAACTATTAAACAAAAAAAGTTAAAAGCTATTGTTAGTAGCTGCAATCCACCAAAGTTTTGAAAAAACAAGTTATCTCTTACATGAAAAATTCTTAGGTACACTTTCCTTTTTCAAATGATTTCTATCGTTCTTCACCTTTAGAAAGAGTAAAATTTTGTACTCTACTATACCTATTTTTTCTTGAAATCATAACTTTTTTAATAAATAACACCAAAATGCGGAAAACCGTAAAGTAAATTTATTTAAAGAATTTACATTTGTTACTTTTTAGATGTAGAAACATACTATCCATTTGACAGAATTATTAAGAATTTTCAACTTTATAATATTTTTTTGTCTGATGTATTATTTATAAGTTTGGGACTGCGGGAGATTTTAATTAATTCTCTAACGATTTAAATAAAAAAAGTAAAAGTTAACTCTCAAAAATAAAATTAATGAAAAAGATTGAGGTTGTTGCAGCAATTATATTTCATGAGGATAAAATATTATGTGTCCAAAGAGGACTTAATAAATTAGACTACATTTCTAAAAAATATGAATTTCCTGGTGGTAAAATGGAAATTGGCGAAACGAAAGAGCAAACAATTAAAAGAGAAATATTTGAAGAATTAAAAATGAAGATTAAAGTTAAGGATGAGTTTATGACTGTAAATTATCAATATCCTGATTTTCATTTAACGATGCATAGCTTTATTTGTGAGTGTGAAAATAAAGAACTGACATTGACAGAGCATATTAACTTTCAATGGTTGAAAAAAGAAGAATTAATAAACTTAGACTGGGCTGCTGCTGATGTACCAATAATGGAAAAATTAATAATGAATGGATAAGTTAATTAAAATATTTAATTCTAGCTTACAGACTGGTTTTATTGATAAAAATAATATATCTGACGTTGCATTTCAACCTGAATTGCTTATAAATCAAAAGAATCCACCCAAAAAAATTCTTTCAACTATACTACACGAGCTTGAAAATTGTAATTATTTTTATATATCTGTAGCATTTGTTACTACGAGTGGTGTCGCTACTATTATCAACAAATTAAAAGAATTAGAAAATCGCGGTATAAAAGGCGAAATTTTAGTTTCTCAATACTTAAACTTTACTCAACCTGAAGCACTTAAGAGATTATTACAATTCAAAAACATAGACTTAAGAATTACTACAATCGGAAACGCTCATGCTAAAGGATATATCTTTAAAAACAAAGAACATTACAATCTAATTATTGGAAGTAGTAACTTAACGGATAGTGCCTTATCAACAAATAAAGAATGGAATATTAAAGTCTCTGCATTAGATGATAGTGGCATTGTTGAAAAAGTAATCAATGAATTTCAATCAGATTTTAAGAAAGCTACACCTGTAACGAATGATTTTTTATTGCATTACAAAGAAATTTATCAGAATCAATTTCTACTAAATAAGGAAAACTTTAATAATAGTTTTATTGCTTCTCAAACAATAATTACTCCAAATTCAATGCAAATAGAAGCACTGGAAAATTTAAAAAAATTACGAGAAGATAAAAAGAATAAAGCTTTAATTATTTCTGCTACAGGTACAGGTAAAACTTATCTTTCGGCTTTTGATGCAAAAGCTTTCAAACCTAAGAAATTATTATTTGTTGTACATAGATTAAGAATTGCAAAAGACTCTTTAAAAACATTTCAAAAAGTTTTTGGAAAAAATAAAACTATGGGGCTTTACTCTGGTGAAAAAAGAGATTTAGATTGTGATTTTGTTTTTTCAACAATACAAACAATTTCAAAATCAACACACTTAGAAAACTTCTCAAAAGAACACTTTGATTATATAATCATTGATGAAACTCATAGGTCTGGTGCGGACTCTTATTTACGTTTATTAGATTATTTTGAACCTAAATTTCTTTTAGGAATGACCGCTACACCTGAAAGAACTGATGGAAATGATATTTTTCAATTATTCGATCATAATATTGCCTATGAGATTAGATTAAATAGAGCAATGGAGGAAGAAATGTTAAGCACATTTCATTACTATGGAGTAACTGATTTATTAATTGATAATAAAGAGATTGACAATAAATCAGATTTTAATTTATTAATATCAAGTGAAAGAGTTAACAGAATAATTGAGCAAGCATCTTTTTATGGAAGTGACAATGGAATAACTAGAGGCTTAATATTTTGTTCAAGAAAAAAAGAAGCAATTGAATTATCTGCATTATTCAATTTGAAAGGGTTTAAAACAGTTGCATTAACTGGAGATAGCACTGAGGATGAAAGAGCTAAATCTATTGAAAAATTAGAGACTGATAATCTAAGTGAAAAACTTGATTATATTTTTACAGTTGACATTTTCAACGAAGGAATTGATATTCCAAAAATCAATCAGATTATTATGCTCCGTCCTACAGATTCTGCAATTATTTTTATCCAGCAGTTAGGTAGAGGGTTAAGAAAAGTTGATGGAAAAAGTTATGTAACTGTTATCGACTTTATTGGAAATTATGAAAATAATTATCTAATTCCTGTTGCATTATATGGTGATACTTCTTACAATAAGGATACTTTAAGAAAGTTAATTACAGAAGGTAGTAGAATGATTCCTGGCGCTTCGACAATCAATTTTGATGAGATTACAAAAGAAAAAATATTCCAATCTATTGATTCTGCTAACATGCAATTGTTTGCTGATTTAAAGAATGATTATAATCTTTTGAAATACAAGCTTGGTAGAATTCCACTGATGATGGATTTTATTGAACATGGTTCTAGAGATCCATTTTTATATGTAAATTATGCAGATTCATTTTATAATTTCATTATTAAAGTTGAAAAACAATTTAAATCTGATTTATCTACAAAACAAATTAAACTATTAGAATTATTTTCAAAGGAAATAAATAATTCTAAAAGGGTTGAAGAAAGTTTAATTATAAAACTATTAATTGAATATGGTAAACTATCTATAAAAGATTTAAAACAAGAAGTTTTAAAAAAATTTAAATATTCAATTTCTGATGAAACAATTAAATCTTGTGTTTCTAATTTAAATTTTGAGTTTATTAGAGAGAAAAAAGAAAAAAAATTACTTTCAGTAAAAGAAATTTACAATTTAGATATTATAAAATTAGAAAATGAATATTTTGTGTTTTCAAATATATTTCTTTCCTATTTGAAACAAGAAACTTTTAAAACATTTCTAGCTGATTCAACTAATTACTCTATTCATGAATTTAACAGACAATTTGTGCCTGAAAATTGGCAGGATGGATTTATACTTTATCGCAAATACTCACGTAAAGATGTATTTAGAATATTGAATGTTACTGAAAATCCTGTAGCGCAAAACGTAGGTGGTTACCTTGTTAGTAAAGATAATAGTCATTGTCCTATTTTTGTTAACTATCATAAAGAAGAAGATATATCAGAATCTACAAAATATGAAGATAAATTTGTAAATACTAAAGAATTTGATTGGATGTCTAAATCAAATAGAAAGATAAATAGTAAGGATGTTCAATCTATTTTAGGCAAAAATGGAGCAATTAGACTTCCTCTCTTTATCAAAAAAAATTATGATGAAGGAATGGATTTTTATTACATGGGTGAAGTAAACCCTAATTTGAATCAAATTGAAGAAACCACTATGGGTAGTGATAGTGGCAAACAGGTCTCAGTTGTAAAAATTCGTTTCAGTTTGACAAGTCCTGTTTCTACTTCAATGTACAACTATTTGGACGAAAATGTCATTGTTAAAGATAAAAAGACAAAAATGAAAGACGGCATTGTTCAAGTTCAAAACACAATAAATTCTGAACCATTATTATTAAACCCAATACCATTATATAATTTTTATGCAGCTGCTGGTACCTTTAGTGAAATGCAGTCAGAAAAAGATTTTACTTTAATTGAAGCACCTAAAAACATCAAACAAGATAGCAGTTATTTTGCTTGTAAAATTATTGGAGAATCAATGAACAAAACAATTCCAAATGGCTCGATTTGTTTATTCAAAACATACGCTGGTGGAAGTAGAAATGGAAAGATAGTTTTAGTTGAAAATTTTGACATTCTAGATCAAGATTTCAATTCTGCTTTTACAATTAAAACATACTCAAGTGAAAAAAATGTAACCGAAGAAGGTTGGAAACACACTTCAATTGTTTTAAGACCAAATTCATTTGATAGTTCTTACAAGGATATTTTTATAAATGAGGAAAATGGAACACAAATGAGAATTGTTGGAGAGTTTGTCTCAATTATTTCTATAAATTTAGAATAATTGTGTTAATACTTCAATAATTACTACTGAAGATTAATAATCAAAAAAAGTTAATAGTCAGTGATTCAGGCTTTGTGTTTCTAAATTTAGGGTGTTTGTACATTTAGCGTAATTTATACAAACTAAAAAAGTGCTAATTTTCGGAATTCTTTTTGTCAAAAAATCGATTTTGTAACCTGTACAATATGACTATCTAAAAAATAAAATTGCCTCATTACAATTTTTATCTATTAATCTTTGAATTTCATTTAATTAAATAACATTGGCATTATCTTTTGACTAATAGTCATCCGTGATTGGGTTTCCTAAACGTTGTGTTTCAGATTTTTGATTCTTTTGGAGTTGCAATATTGTCCCGTTTTTCCCTAATGAGTAAAGCTTACAAAATTCATTTTCCTAATAATTTTATATATTAGCTAATTAATATTTTTGTCTTTAGACTAATTTTCAAAAAAACTATAAGTCTTATCTAATATACCCTTTAAATTGTTTTGAAAAAGCAGTTCATTTTTTAAATGAGAAACTAGCTGTTACAAATAATTATAATATTGAATTGAACTGATGAGTAAAAATATTCAAAATAGAACTTCTGAATTTATTGTAAAATCAATCAAAATACATGGTGAAAAATTTGATTACTCTAAAGTAGAATATAATGGTAGCCATTCTAAAGTCTCTATCATTTGTCAAGAGCACGGAGAGTTTTATCAGTCACCAACAAATCATCTATCTGGAAATGGATGTCCAGAATGTGCGAGGAAATACAAACGAGGAAAGTACAGATTAACAACCTTAGAATCATTTCTTAGACAAGCTAAGGAAATACATCAAAATAAATATGATTATTCTAAAGTAGAATGGAAAAATACAAGCACTAAAATTTCTATTATCTGCCCTCTCCATGGTGAGTTTAAACAAATACCCCAAAATCATATAAGACTTAAATGCGGTTGTAGGAAGTGTGGGAGAGAAATAGCTAAAGCAAAGATCCAGAAATACAGTATAACCTATTTTATTGAAAAAGCAAAAATAATTCATGGTAATAAATTTGATTACTCTAAAGTTCAGTGTTTTAATGCAACTGACAAAGTAACAATTATTTGCTCTACTCATGGAACATTTTCGCAAATTGCTAACCAACATTTACAAGGTGGTGGCTGCTCTAAATGCAACTTTGACCAAATGGCGAAAGATAGATCAATGGGTAAAGAGCTTTTTATTAACAAAGCAAAAGAGTTGTTCGGTGAGAAGTATGATTATTCTAAAGTAGAATACAGTAATGGACAGAAAAATGTAAGTCTTATCTGTTCAGTACATGGCGTTTTTGAGGTAACTCCGAATAATCATTTATCTAAAAAAAGCGGCTGCCCTATTTGCAATGAATCTAAGTTAGAAAGAGAGCTTGCTTCAATTTTGGATAAACAAAATGTAAAATATGAAAGGCAAAAAAAATTTAAATGGTTAGGAAGGCAATCATTCGATTTTTATTTACCAGAACATTGTATTGCAATTGAATGTCAAGGACTTCAACATTTTAAACCAGTCGATTTTGCAGGAAAAGGAGAAAAATGGGCTAATAATTCATTTAAAAATATTAAAGAAAGAGATGATCTAAAACTGAAAATATGTTTAGCTAACAATATAGAAATGCTTTATGTTATCGACAATGAAAAATTTCTTGATGATGTATATCATATTGATACTGTAGAACCATTTTCAGGTAATGTAAAATATAAAATCATAAAGTTAAATTATTTAGAGAACTACGTAAAACATATAGTTGACAACTTAATTTTTTTTAAAAATATATCAAAATGCGGAAAACCGTAAAATAGTATGATATTGCTTTTTTACCTTTGAAAAAACACGTAAAACTACCTGTATGATTCTTGTTAAAGTTATTTATATTTGGTAGGTTTGGAAAAGATTATATCGACATGAAATTAATTAATCCTTTATATCTTGATAATGTATCAACCACTAAGGTAAATGAGTAAGTAGTAGCAGAAATGCTACCCCATTTTACTGAAATATATGGTAACGCTTCGAGTAATCATGATTTTGGAAAACAAGCAAAGAAGACTAATGATGTGTCTAGAAAATAAGTTTCTAAATTAATTTATTTTAATGAAAGTATTTTTATTAGTCGATACCGCGCACTAAAGCATAAAAAATGGTTTTTAAAAAAATAAGAGACTATTTATCTTTTAACCAAAACATTTAATTTAGTCACATTATATCTAAAACAAATGATTGACAGTTCAAAAATAGCAGACATACTTAACAACTCTCCTAGTGTTGACCTTCTGAAACAAAAGAACAGAGAGGTTATTATAACATTTTTAGTTAATACTTTTTCAAATCAACAAGGGACAATTTCATCAGAAAAAATACATAACCAACTTGCGGACTATTTAGAATCTATGCAAGTAGAAATTGACGAAGATGTAGAAATTACATTTGCCGACACTTTTGAAATAAAAGCAAAAAAATATATTCAAAGATGGACAAACAAAGGTTTTTTGACAAACTACCAAGATGAATCAGGCGAAATATTTTTCGAACTCTCGTCACATTCAAGCAAAACACTTGACTGGCTTTCGAGTCTCAAAAAAGAGGAATATGTAGGAGCAGAATCAAAGTTCAAAAACATCTTTAGTCAATTGAAAGAACTTGTTGAGTTTACCAATGAAGATATTGAAAAACGAATACAATTACTTGAAGAAAAAAAACTAGAAATAGAACAACAAATACAGAGAATTAAAATCGGAGAAGATGTAAAAGTATTTCAGGACTTTGAAATAGTTCCTCGTTTTAATCAGCTTACTAAATCTGCTAAGGAATTACTTTCTGACTTTAAAGAAGTTGAAGACAATTTCAAAGAAATAACGAAAGATATTTATCTCAAACACGCTGAGGGCAGTTTAACAAAAAGTCACATTCTTGAATTTACTTTTGATGCAATTGAAGAATTAAAAAACAGTCAACAAGGAAAAAGTTTTTATGCCTTTTACACTTTCATTTTAACACCTGCATTACAAGAAGAATGGGGTAACTTGACAAAGGAATTATATAAGACACTCGAAGAAAAAGAGATTGAGATTACGGACTACTTTTTAAGAGGAATGAGAAAACATCTTCATTCGTCTGGTCAAAAAGTATCAAAAGCCAACGATAAGATGGCGGAAAAATTGAGTAGGATAATTCGGGAAAACGAAGCATCAAAATCAGAGATTACAAAAAATATTATTCAAGACATTAAAAAGTCTTTAATTGAATTGAGCAAGGCAAAAATAAAACCCGACATTTCCTTTGAACTTGAAATAGATATTGAAATAAATATCCCATTTGAGAGAAAACTAACTTTTGAGCAAAGCGAAGAAGTTATCTATAAAACGAAACCAAAATTAGCAGACGAAAACATTTCGCATTCAAACCATCTTAATAAATTATTTAACCTTTCTGCAATTGACAAGGAAATACTAAGAAAAAAAATAAAAGAAGTACTTAGAGATAAATCTCAGACGACAATAGCTGAAGTAATTGAGAATTTTGGAGGAATAGAAAAAGGACTACCTGAACTGTTTGGATATATTGGAGTAGTAAAAGAATTTAAACATTCCATAAGCACAGATAAAAAACAACGAATCGAATTTGATATTAAGAATAAAAAAACAATTCTAATACCTGAAATAATCTTGATCAAATGAGCAGTTTAGAAAGAAATATAAAACCATATTCAAAAGCAATTGTAAAATTACTCAAAGGTTCAATTCAACGCACTTCAAACGTTTGGGATGATGTTGTAAATTATCAAACTGAAATTCAAGATTACATTAGTCAAATTGGCTTAGAACTAATTGTTAAGAAAGAGGAAGGATTTGCATTCGTAAAACAGTTTGAAGTCAGCGAAGGCAATACATTAGGGCTTGTAACAAGAAGGCAAATTGGTTTTGAAACATCAATTGTATTAGTTGTTTTAAGACAAAGCCTTGAAGAGTTTGACAGTAACCCTACTCAATTTCAGGTTTTTGAAAAATTCATTACTGACTTGGAAATAAAGGAAGAAGTGGAATTATTCCTTACCGAAAAATTTAACAGAGTTAAATTTTTGAAAGAGTTAGATGGTTACATAAATAATATTGTCAAGTTGGGTTATTTGTCCGAAGTGAGTAAAAAGGAAAACGAAACGAAATACCAAATCCAAAGAATAATTAAAGAGAAAGTCACTTTAGACATTCTTCGAGAATTTAAATTAAAATTACAAGAAAATGTTGAGTCTATTTAGCACAAATTCAGACAAGGCTGGATTTAGACTTCAATATATGGAAGTTTATAATTGGGGCACTTTTCACGACAAAATATTTAGAATAAATCCACAAGGAAATAATTCACTTTTAACAGGTGCAAACGCTTCTGGAAAAAGCACTTTTATTGATGCATTGCTAACCTTACTTGTTCCAGTTAAGAAAGACCGCTTTTACAATCAATCATCAGGAGTAGAAAAGAAGGGCGACAGAACCGAAGAAACTTACGTTTGCGGGCATTATGGAAATATACAACGAGAAGGAGAATTAAGCATCACAACACAAACATTAAGAGGCAAGGACACCTATTCTGTGTTGTTAGCATCGTTTTCAAATACCGACCAAAAGTCCATCACGCTTTTTCAAGTTAGATGGTTTGCCTCCGATGGTAAATTGAATAGGGCTTTTGGAATTGCATACGTGCCCTTGGATATTGAAAAAGATTTTAGCCAATTTGATGGTAAGGGCAACTGGAAAAAGCGACTTGATAGAACATACAATTCCAATTCTAACAAAAAGAAAGTTGAATTTTTTGATGGTCCAACTTCTTATGGAGAAAGAATATCTAATGTTTTTGGCATGCGGTCAATAAAAGGATTGAGTTTGTTCAATCAGGTTGTTGGAGTAAAGGTTTTGGATGATTTAGATGAATTCATTAGAACTAATATGCTCGAAGAGTATAAAGAGGACAACGAAAATGCCGAGGAAAAATTCATCAAGCTAAAATCCAGTTTTGAAACCTTAATTGATGCTAAAACAAATATCGAAAAAGCCAAAGAACAAATTGAACAATTAACTCCAATAAATGAAATTGCAATAGAATTATCCAATATTCAAAGTGAACTTAAAACGCTTAATCTTTCAAAAGAAATGGCGGTTTATTGGTTCGCAAGAAAGACAGTTGTATTGTTTGAACTCGAACTATCGAAGAGTAATGTCCAATTAGGTATTCTAAATGAGGAATTATTAACTCTTAAATCCAAAGAAACCGACCTTAAAGGAGAAGAGACTGATTTAACTGTTCAAATAAAAACTGATGAAGTTGGAAATCAAATTGAAAAACTTAAAACAGAAATTGGACGGTTAGAAAAACTCAAAGATGCAAGAACGTTAAAACTTGACGAATACAATATTATAGCAAAAAGAATAGAACTTTCTGCAAATCCAAGTATTGATATTTTCAAAGAAAACAGAGAAATCGCAAAGAATAAAAAGAATGAATATCAGTTAAAAGTTGAGGCTGAAACAGAGAACCAAAGGAAGCTCAAAAACGAAGAAGATAGTTTAATCTCTCAAAGTGATGAAATAGTTGCAACAATTCAAGCACTTCAGAAAAACAAAAATAATATATCAGGTAGGGAAGCTGAAATACGTGAAGATATTATTGCTTATGTTGGAGCAACGAGGGAGGAAATACCATTCATTGGAGAACTCATAAAAGTTCGTGAAGAAGAGAAAGTCTGGGAACTATCTATTGAAAAGATTTTACACAATTTTGCATTACGCTTACTTGTTCCAGATAAATACTACTCAAAAGTGAATGAGTATGTGAACAAAACCAACCTTGGTGGTAGAATAATTTACCAAAGGTATCGTGGCTTTACATCATTAGGAAACTTAACAACAAAAACTATTTCACAAAATAGCTTAGTAAATAAAATCGAATGCAAGCCTAAAAATATATATACACCTTGGCTTGAAGATGTTATTGCGAATCAATATAATTATGCTTGTGTAAACGAATTAACAGAATTCAACCGCTATGACGAGAGAGCAATAACAAAGGAAGGGTTAATCAAATTTGGGAAAGGGAAACACGAAAAAGACGACAGACCACATATTTCAAAGAGAGATAATTATGTTTTAGGTTGGGACAATAAGGAGAAAATTGCGAATCTGAAAAAGGACTTGATTACAATTCAAACTTCTCAAGTAACAAATAAGAAAGGATTAATAGCCATCAATATCCTAATTAAGGAACTTGGGAGTTTGAAAGAAGATTGCTTTAGCATATACTCAACATACACTAAATATGATGATATTGACTGGCAAAATTATGCTAATCAAATTCAGGAAAAAGAAGATGCAAAGAAGGCACTGGAGACTACAAACGACAGAGTTAAAGCATTACAAGAACAACTATCAAAAGTTCGAGAGTCTTTAAAAATACTCACCGATACTGACATTAAAAATAAAAATAAAGAAATATTTCAGTTAGAAGAAGTTGTAATTAAAGGCATAATAGGTGATTTAGAATTTAATCGAAAACTACTTGATTCTATTGGTAATAAAGACACTTCTGAATTTGAATTATTGAATATAGAACTGCAAAAGGTAGAGTTTGCAAACATAAAAGACGAGCAAACGGAATTTCAAAAAATCAATGCTTCTAAACTTAAAGAATTAGAAAATTCAAATGAAAGTAAAGAAAGAAAGGTAATCAAATTGATTAGTGAATTTAAAAATCCACCAATTGAGATAACAGATAAATTCAAGGATTGGCGTTCAGATGTAAGCAGATTGCCTGATTCTAATAATCTTGATTTACTTGAAGAATACCAAAGTTTCTATCAAAAATTGATAGCGGATGATTTACCAAGGTTTGAAAAGAAATTTAATGAATATTTACAAGATACCATTTTACGAAAAATCGGAGATTTTAGAATGTTTTTTGAAAACTGGTCAGATTCTATTAAGGAAAATATTCGCCTTTTAAATGAATCGCTGAAAGGAATTGATTTCAAAAATTCTCCAATTACTTATATCCAACTCATTTCACAGAGAAGGAAAAATCAATTAGTTGATAACTTTAGGGATTTGCTTTACAAGGCAATTCCAAATTTCAAAGAAATTGAAGCAACAATTGATGGAAAGAAAGATCACTTTTACACCAACATTGAACCGCTTATTACGAAATTGAATAATGAGAAATGGCGACATGAGGTAATGGAAGTTCGCTCTTGGTATAGTTATAAAGCAGAAGAGTTTTACAAGGAAACCAATCAGAAATTCAAAACCTATGAAAATATGGGACAACTTTCTGGTGGTGAAAAAGCACAACTGACTTATACGATTTTAGGTTCTGCGATTGCATATCAATTCGGACTTACAAAAGAGGGTTTACAAACAAATTCCTTCCGATTTATTGCAATTGATGAAGCATTTAAGGCACAAGATGAGGACAAAGCTCGTTATCTAATTACTCTTTGTAAACAACTTCATTTGCAACTTTTAGTTGTGACTCCAAGTGATAATATTCACATTGTTGAAGATGCAATTTCATTTGTTCATTTTGTAGAAAGAAAAGATGAAAAATATTCTTGGCTTTATGATATGCCAATTGAGCAGTTCAAAGAGGAACGTAATAATTTCATCAATAAATGATTAGCCCGAATGACATAAAAGCGAAGGCAGAAAGAAAATACTTTTCCTTTCTGCAAGCAATTGTTCAGGCAATCCCATTTTCAAGAATTGTTATTCCAGGCGATAAAACTTACACTAAAGCATCAATTGCCGATTTCCATAACGATATATTGGCATTAGCAAATCAGTCAAAGGAAAAGAAAGGATTTGGCTTTACAATAGACTATCAAACAGTAAGGACAAAAACAATTGGAATGCAAAGCCTTCCAACAATTATTTACTTCGATACAGAAAAAGACTTTTTAAAGTTTTTGGGTAAGGAAAAGGAAGTTGAGAGTTTCATTAATGACTGGCAACTGATTCACACTCATTTTCCAGAATTAAAAGATTGGATAATTAAAAATCCAACTAAAATCATTCAGCATCATGCCAAATGGGAAAGCATTGTAAAGGTATGCAACTATTTCAAAAACTATCCAAAGCCAAATCTTTACATCAGAGAATTACCAGCAAATGTTCACACTAAATTTATTGAATCTAATCAAAGTATAATAGCTGAGCTATTGGATATAATTATTCAAAACCACATTAACCCAAATGAAAAGGAATTTGAAAAACGTTTTAATTTAAAATTTCGTGAACCCTTAGTTAGATTTAAAATATTAGACAAAGAAATTAGTCAATTTTTCTTCTCTAGTCTTGACGACATTTCTATTCCTGTTAGCCAATTTGAAAATCTTAAACTTCCTTTAAAACAAGTTCTTATTGTTGAAAATAAAACTACATTATTCACAACTTTGACCTTGCCTAAAATGGACAAAACAATTGCAATTTACGGACAAGGCAATGCAGTCACAAATATTCAAAAAGCTAAATGGTTAAACGACATAAAAGTTCTTTATTGGGGTGACATTGATGTTCACGGATTTGAAATGTTATCAAGAATTAGAAAGTATTTCGACCATACTCAAAGTGTTTTAATGGACAAGACAACCTTTGAAAAGTACTTTGAAAATGATTCAGGAAAACCTACCACTGATACAACAGTACTAAATCTTACCGATAGTGAAATAAAACTTTACAATCTATTAAAGACAAACAATTGGAGACTTGAACAAGAAAAAATACCATTTGACTTTGTTAATCAGTACTTTTCGTTTTTAATATCTAATGCAGGATTTTTTTAATAATTTATATATAGTACTAATTTATGAATGAAACATTTATTAATATCAGTAAGATTATTGAACGAGATAGTAAATCAACAACCTATAAATTTGCTTTATTACGAGGTACTATAGATATCATTCAAGACAATTCACCGTACATTGTAATCAAAAAAAATGTGGTCGAAATTCCATTGGGCTTACTTATCGAAAAATGGATGATATACTATTACCCTATTTTAGATAGCAATGTAATTATTCCTCAAATTTATGGAGAAAACTTAAAAATAGCTTTTCAAAGTAAATTTCTAAAAATCATAAATTATTACAACAAATTTGGAGGAATATCAGCTTTTTATAATGATCTACGAATTAAGGGGATTAGCGATGAAATCAATGGAGAATTCTATGAACTAATTAAAGAATTAAAAAACAACATCGTTAAAAATCCAATGCAGTATATTGGTAATTCAATTAATAAACAGGGTTATTCAATATATAATTATCAAAACAACTCCTTATTAAAAAAAACAGCAATCCAAAATTCTAGCTGGCTAATAAACAGTTGCGGTACTTTTACTATTCCATTAGAATATTTTGAAGCATTCAAAGTTTTAGGTAGCTTTATTAGTGGTACAGATAACATCCTGTTCAAATGGGCTGAATTCTCAGTAAGTGCTAGTGGAAAAAAATTAAATCCAGAAAAAGTCATAAGTGAAATACTTAAAAATCCAATCACAGAAAGAGAGGTGAAAAATTCAAAGAAATTATATAAATCAATCCTACAAGAAAATGGAGAAATAATCTGTGTATGGACAGGAAAAAAAATCAGCAGCTATGACGTTGACCATGCTATTCCATTTTCAATATGGAAAAATAACGACTTATGGAACTTACTTCCTGCCCAATCTTTAATCAATAATAAAAAAAGAGATAAAATTCCATCGGGATCATTAATTAAAAAACAAAAAGAACTTATAATATATTATTGGGAAATCATCCAAAAATCAGAAGAACAAAGATTTTTAGAAGAAATTCAAATCACGCTTTTAGGAAACAATCCTTTAAGAAATTGGCAGAATAGTGCTTTTAATCAACTTTTAAATACTTCAAAATATCTTATTGAAACAAGAGGTTACGAAAAATGGGAATTATAATAGATAATATAAATAGTCACTTAACTGCCATTGAAAGAACTTCTCTTTTGTATCCAGCTAGAATATTACTTGACCGAAAAAAGATAAAAGGTAAAGTTTTAGATTTTGGATGTGGCATTGGAAAAGATGTTGAATTGTTAAAAAATAATGGATTTAATATCGATGGCTATGATCCCTATTACTTTACTGAATTTCCAACAGAAAATATGATATTTTTCTATGTGTTATGTTCTAATGAAATTCTTCTAAGAAGAACAACGCTATGTTAAACATTTTTTTTGAATAAGGTAAAATGTATTTAATACTAAAAAAAGCCTTTCATTTGAAAGGCTTTTTTATGAATTACTATTTCTTCAATTGCTCCAAATAAACAACCTTATCCTTTTCAGCTTGTACTAATCTTTCGTACAACTTTTTATTTTCTTCATAAGCTTCAATAAGCTTATCTAATGGATTGAATGTGCAGTGATTATTATTTCCAAAATGGCTATTAGAAACTGCCTCATTAAAACTATTAAAATAGTTAATCATTCCTTCCTCACTAAAGTTTTTAATTCCATCAATAGTTACGCCTAAAGCTTGTGCAACTTCAACCAATTTTTGCTCCTCAATCGTTTCACTATTTTCAAGAGCACTAACAGTTTGCTGGCTAACTCCTAAAGCCTGTGCAAGAGCTTCCTGCTTCATACCGCGCAGTTCTCTAATACGGCTAATTTTTCTTCCTAAGTGGCTGGGTTTAGTGGCTGTGCTCATAATGTAAAGGTAATTAATAGTTGGGATAGTGGTTGTCGGTAAAATACCAAAGATTCTTAGTACAATACAATTCTCTTTGGTTTCATACAGCAAATGCCCTAGGTAACTTGCAGTACAGTAACACAAAAATATACATTTTTCAAATAGGTTTAACAAGTAACAATCCAAATTATGAAAAACTTCCATACAATGCCAGAGGTAGCCACAGTACTAGACCAAGCTGCTGAGGTAATCAAACAATTTATAAAAACAAGCGCCATCTACTGCTTTGCAACCAAATCAGAAAATGAGATAATAAGTAATGCGTTCAATCAAGAAAATACAGTTGCTTCAGCTAAAACACACCTCTTCTTATTAGTAATTACAGAAGAAACCAAAAACAACGCCACCGCCGACCTAGCCGATCTCATTGCAGGCACAGTCCCAAACTGCAACGCAACACTCCTACTCCACAAAGCAAGTTCATTGCGACAACTAACTTCAAACCAAAAATGGTGCTTCCACCACATCATGACCAACACGACCCCAATTTGGATAAACAAAAACCAACCACCATACCTGCACCTAGACAAAGAACCAACAAGAAAACCAGAACTCTCAGAAATATACTGGAACAACCGCGTAAGAATCGCCAAAACCTTCCTAGAATCCGAAAACCAAATTGAGGTCTCAGGATTGGAATGCGTACAACATAGCATGCAGCACATAGCCGTAGAGCAAATCTGCTTAGGTCTAATTGAGGTATTTCTAGGCTACCACCCCAACCACTATGCACTCGCCTACCTCTTCAAATTGTGCAGCACATTCACCACACTCACCGAAGAATACTTCCCAACAAAAACAGAGGAAGACCAACTACTCTACAAACTCCTAACCACAAACTTCCACACACTACGACACGCACAAACCAACTACCACAGCTTCACCTACACCGAACTACTATCAAAACGCTGTGGCGAATTTCTAGAAAACGCACAAATAATAGCCAATAACGAATTAAAGAGGTTAGCAACACAAAACCACCACCACTGAAAAAACAGTTGTATAGTATTTTTAGGATTAAGAATTATATTGGTATAACTATAATAGGATTTATTTATTAATCTGTATAGTTATTTTTGGACGGGTCTTAATGTACGGATACTGTAGAGATACTGTAGAGATACTGTAGAGATACTTTAGAGATACTGTAGGGATAATGTACGGATAGTGTAGGGATAGTGTATGGATAGTGCATGGATGGTGAAAGTACCAGATAGAAATAAACCACAGTTCAAATAAGGATAAACGGAGGATAATTTAGTAAGGAAACAATCCGCAGCAGGGTCAACATAAAATAAAAAACAAGACTACATAAGAACTTCTTCAACCAACTACAAGACACAACAACAAGAAGTTTACAAGCTACGAACTAACTAGCGCCCAAAGGATACCAGTTAGTAAAGTACATTCCTTAAAGTGCAAATAGTGTAATGCAGCATTCGACTCAAATAAGCAACAATTTTGACCCGATTAACACAAATAATAGGATCATTCAGTAGCAATCGCCCATCCATAAGGAGGTCACTTTCAGTAAACTCAAAAAACTCGAGTGCATTATCAATAGGGTCTAGTTATAATTATTTAGGTTAGAATTCCCTAACAAATCAACAACAACCGCAACACACCATCCGTTTCAAGGGGCGCTCTATGAATGCAAGGCAACGCCTTTTGGGTCGGATGGTCTACAGCCAAGCGCCAAAGATGTCCTACGCCTAAATTGGTTGGTACTGCGTTGGGTACCGCTTGGTAATGCAAATCGAAATAGTTTTCTTTCAAAAAGTCTTCGAATTCTGGTTCTGGTCCGCCGTGGAGCGCTTTTAGTTGTGCTCTAATATCGGGAATTTGCACTTTTGCCACCGCTTGGTCGTTGGCAATAAGATCACTTGCTGCGCCATGGTAGGTGCATAAAAACGTATCGGTGGCTATGGGCGAACGGTCTACATGAAACGAATAGACGTCGGTTGTAATGAAATCAAAATCGGTATCGCGTTCGTAATAGTTCAGTAAATTGAGCACTGGAGCAGCACCGCAATCGGTTAACAATTGTAAATCGTTTAGGATAGTAGCTCTTGCAAGCTGCCCTTGTTCGGATAGTTGGAGTGCCCACAGGTCGCTGGGTGTTACTTCGGTTATGGCTTCTTTCAAGTGCAGTTGGTTTACAATTTCATGAAAATCACCTTCTAAATTGCGGTGCCAGCACAAAGCATTTCGTTCGCCTACAAAAGCTGTAGTTGTAAGCTCTTCAAAAGTGGTTACGGTACCAATTTGTTTGTGGTTCGAAAAGGTTGGGTTCATAGTAGGCACTTTAGTTGCTTCGTGCGGTGCAAAATTATACTATTTGAAATAACATCCAACGAACGGAATAAAACGACACCTAAACCCTACTTGTAGTAAACTAGTTAGCTTAGTCATTAGATAATGGGATCCATGCCAATCAAAATAATGTTCTTGTAATAAGTCGTTACCTGCTGCAAGCACTACTGATGCACTTTCATAAAGTTGCAGTTATCCGCCAATTATAACATCGTAGGCTCCACCAAGAATTGTTCCTCCGTGAGTGGTTTTGTCTCCCACTCGTGCTGCGGGTACACCACCTATAAAGACTGTTGCCGATCCTGTTGCAATAGCATCTGGTGGTCCTACGCATTGCAGTACATCACCCACTCGTGCGGCTGGTAATCCTGCAATTAATACGGTTGGCATTCCGGGACCAATAATGGGTCCACCAACATGAGGAATAGGAGAAGGTTCTGGGGTAACCATAGGACATTCGTGGAAGTCGGTCAATCGTGCTGCTGCTGGCATATAGTTAGATTATTTAGTTGATTTGTACCATTGCGCCTTTCAGCGTTAATTGTACGCCGCCACATACCTCAGCAGTCATTGCGCCTTGCGCTCTATATTGCACAGCTGCGGATTCGTTGATGTTCAATCCGGTGGTGGTAACATCGCCACCACTCGATGCCATGTTGACTCCTTGTGTTCCTTTGATGGTCACCGTTTCCTGAGCCGAAATCGTGATGCTTTTAGGGCTTGATATATCTATACCACTAGCTGACAGTACAATACTATTTTGGTTTTCATCTTTAATCGTGATTTTCTTGTCTAGGTCGCTCATCATAATAGTATTTTGATTGGGCGTGCTGACCGTCCAGATTTTATTTTCATCATCAAATGCTACGGCAATACCTGACTTGGAAACAAGAGCTTTTATGGAATTATTTTCGTTTGGCACTAAACCCGTAGCAGGTGTGTTTTTAGTTCCGCTGTACAAACTTCCCAAAATTATAGGATACCGCGGATCTTCATTCAAAAACCCTAGAATAACCTCGTCTCCTACCTCGGGTAGAAAAAAAGCTCCAGCTCCGTGGGTAGCATAAAAATTAGAAAGTCGCGCCCAGATACCACTTCCATTGGTATCAAATAAAGGAACAGCTACTAAAATGCGGTATTGAGCATCGGGATCTTCATGAATTTTCTGCACAGTTCCATTGAAAAGTCCTCTTGCCGCTGGAATCAATCCCGATGCTGGTGGTGCCATAACATCGGTCGCTTCGGCAAACCAATTCGGCGAAAGCCCCAAACTCATTTCTGTAGTCCAATTTCCTTCTGAAAAAATATGCGTTACACCACCAATAAGATACGCGCCATTAAAGCGATCGCTAAGACCTGTAAACGTGACGTATTTTCCGGGATCAATTGCGCTGGCACCTTGAATTAGGGCAGTACCCTGAATCTTTGAATATGCGCTTTTGCTAATTTGGGCTTTTGACCAGTTGTTTAAATCGGCTGCTTCCAAAGGTGCGGTCGTTTGCTGCTGGTAGGAATCGAGTGCAACAACTTCTGATAATTTCTGTGAAGATAAATTTCCAGCTCCCAAAACAGTAGGAACTGCTTCGCTCTCGATAACCGTTTGATTTTGATAATCCCAGCTTTTAGAAGTAACATGAGCTAATTGTGTAAGTGAATTTAATTCGGCATTAAACTCCAAAAGATTAGTTCCGTACGTTATAGTAAGTACCGATGTAGTAGTAGTATCAGGAGCATGTACGCTAATTTTTCCATTAACTACCGTTACAATAAGTCCATTCGATTCGGCAAGTGTCATAACATAATCCCAATCGGTTACATAATACTGTACTTGTTCAGGCCACACTGTTGCAGTGGCTTCGGTAGCAGCAGCTAATCCTGAATAATTTTCTATGATAGCAGTAATAATTTCACTGTCTTTTTTATTATAATACGTACGGCTTTTTCGGCCTACAATCATACTGATGGCACGGTCACGACATTCAATTTCTAAAGCTGATCCTACAAGACGGTCAATCCGAAGAGATTGACTGGTAATGATGCCTTCAAAAATAACTTCGTTTTGGGTATCGTAACCTGCTTCTATACTGATTGTAGCACCCGGAATAAAAATGGAAGACGAACTGGCTTCAAATTGACCTGTTTCAGGATCGCCATCCATAATTACAATTTTGGCACTTGGAATTCGGTTTGCGCTTTTCTGAATCTGTACCGAATGCACACTAAGTTCTGCCGGTAGTGCTGTACCGTTGACTTTAATTATAAATGTAACTGTACCGCCAGTGTTCATTGTATCTGATGTACTCATTATTTAGTTGTATTGGTTAGAGGAAAGATAGTAATTATTCTATCGCTATTCCAAAAATATTCTCGTAATAATCGCTGCAATTTCATATGCAGTTTGTACGCTTTTCAGTCGCTGCTTTGTACAACTTATGAAAAAGACTATTTTCGGCTGTACTAAAATACAAATTAAAAACAAGTTGAGCATTGCAACGAATGCTACTTGTATTTCCATTTATAGAATAGTCACTAGCGGCTTACGATTTCTTTAAAAATGAAAACAACAACAAGCCTATTTTAAAAAAGAAAATAAATAGTACGTCGTTATTCTTACAAAAAATCGTTACTTGCAGTAGCTCTTGTTTTGGTAGTTACAACGTGGTAAGTTACTGATGTTCTTGAACGTATTGATTGGAACTAGATAGTGTACGAATTCCTAATAAAACCAAACCGTACCCCGATGGTAACGAAAAGTGGTTTCGGAACGTAAAGTGTTACATAAACGCCACAAACTATCTCGTTACTTTTCTCGTATATCTGATTGCAAGTTTAAAATGGCTTGGTAGAGCTGCGTAACATAAATTAAGTTAAAAAGTGTTTCACATTAAAGATAGCGTTTAATTGGTAACTGGATGAAAGATTTGAAAACAGCTGTTGTAATTTTTGCCTATTCTGCCGAATATGAGGCAACGGTTAAGCCATTTCTACATTCGAAAGCGGTATTTGAATCGCTAAACCAGCGGGTGTTACAAATTGTCAAGGAAACGCAATTACCCTATTTTTTGATTACCGAAAAAGAACAGGTAGGCGCTACTTTTGGCGCACGTTTTACACATGCCCTACAAGCTGTTTATGATTTGGGCTACGAATCTTTGCTCGTTGTTGGTAATGATACGCCGCACTTAACCGCATCGCAATTGCATGTTGCTGCGGCAAAGTTGGCTGAAAACAAACTGGTAGTAGGCGAAAGCCACGATGGTGGATTTTACCTTCTAGGAATTCAAAAAGCCCACTTTCAAGTAGCGCCATTGCTGCAACTTCCATGGCACAAGCAAAATTTAAGCACCGCACTATCCAACCTATTTAGTGCCAACGCAGTGCCTGTTTTCTTCTTAAAAAAACTGCACGATGTTGATGACTTTCAAGATATTAAGAAACTAGTACGACTGTTCAAAAAGGTATACCGTTTTTTATTCGAATTATTTTTAATAATTACCTTTCAAAAAAGAAAATACGATACGTCATTTTTAGTAGTTGTACCCAAGCTACTACTACCAGATTCGTACAATAAAGGATCACCTATTCTTATATAATTGAGTACATTTTTAATTCTGATTATTCAGACTTTCCCTAATTATATAAAGAAAATATGAAGCAATTATACGTAGTCTTCCTATTCGCGATGTCGTGTTTAGGCTATTCACAAATTACAATTACTGGTAAAATAACCAATCAATCTGATGGAACGACATTACCATCAGTAAATATTTCCTCAGGAACGGCAACAACCAATTCTGATGCCAACGGAATGTTCACCATCAGCGTTGCAGCGCCAACAAGTACTTTAACTTTTTCCTATATTGGTTTCAAATCCAAAACGATGGTAGTAGGAAATGCGACCGTGATCTCGGTTGCATTAGAAGAAGACACCGAGAATTTAGAAGAAGTTGTGGTAACAGCGTTGGGATTGAATAGAGAATCTAAAGAACTAGGTTATGCCTTGCAAACCTTACAGTCTAAAGATTTGGTTGAAGTAAAAACCGTTAACTTTTTAGACAATTTAGCAGGTAAAATAGCAGGTGTATCGATTACACAAGGTGCTACTGGAGTCGGTTCGACTTCTAAAATTACCATCCGTGGCGAATCGTCTTTCTCCAACAACAATCCATTATTTGTAGTAGATGGCATTCCAATTAACAACGAAACGGTATTCAATTTCACCAACGAAGCTGCCGCTGGATTTCAAGAAATTGATTACGGAAATGGCGCTATGGAAGTCAATCCAGACGATATCGAATCGGTAACCGTTTTAAAAGGTCCGAGTGCTGCAGCACTTTATGGAACTAGAGCGTCTAACGGAGTTATCGTAATCAAAACCAAAGACGGCAACAAGAAAAAAGGATTCAGTGTGAGTTTTACGACCTCGTTAACGGTTGAATCGGCGTTTAAATTACCTGAATTTCAAAACGAGTACGGACAAGGAAATTCAGGACAGTTTGCCTTTGTTGACGGTTTAGGTGGTGGAACGAATGATTTAATTAGTTACTCTTGGGGACCAAAATTGGATGAAGGAATTCTCGTTCCACAATTCGACAGTCCGGTACTATTGCCTGATGGAAATTTTGTTCGTGGAGGCGATACTTCGTTGTATAGTGGTTTACCCATAACACCTACCCTATTCAAATCGCATCCCGATAACATCAAAGATTTTTATAAAACAGGAACTACAACGATAAACAATGTTGCGATTTCCAACGGATTTGAAGGTGGCGACTACCGTTTGTCTTTTACCGATTTGCGAAGTGAATCTATCATTCCAGGTGTCAATTTAGACCGACAAACCGTAGCAGCAAAATTGAATTTCAAGCCGTCGGATAAGACTACCATCTCCAGCTCAATAAACTATGTAAACTCCAGTAGTGATAACCGACCATCAAGTGGCTACGGAAGTGAAAACGTCAACTATTCTGTTGTAGGTTGGGGACCACGATCGTTGGACATCAACAAATTAAAAAAATACTGGCAACCCGGATTGGAAGGCATTCAGCAATATTCTTTCAATTATACCTTTTTTGACAATCCGTATTTTACATTGTTAGAAAATAGAAATTCATTCGAAAGAGACCGTGTTTTTGGAAACCTACTTTTGAAGCAAGAATTGACCAAAAACCTTACGTTTACCATTCGTACCGGAATGGACTACAGTTCAGAAACCCGACAAATGCGTCGTAATTTCAGTAGCAATCGTTTTAAGAACGGTGGTTATGCCGAGCACGATGTAAAATATAGAGAAGTCAACACCGATTTTTTACTGGATTACACCAAACAATTGGGTAAATTCTCCTTGGACGTATCGGTTGGTGGTAATCGACTGGATCGATTTGCTTCCACCAAACAATCGCAAACGGTGAACTTAGCGCAACCGGGCATTTTTAATTTAAATAATGCCGCTTCACCTATTGAAGTATTTCAATTTGAAAGTAATAAACGCATTAATTCGCTCTATGGAATTGCAAAATTTGGTTTTAAAAACTACCTGTATTTGGATGTAACGGCTAGAAACGATTGGTCGAGTGCCTTAGCCACACCCTTTTCAGTAAGTGGCACGTCGTTCTTTTATCCTTCCGTATCGTCGAGTTTTATTGTATCCAATGTTGTGGCGTTACCAAAAGTAATATCATTTGCCAAACTTAGAGCAAGTGCGGCTCAAGTGGGTAATGATACTGGACCGTATCAAACTTCTGGCGCTTTTATATCGCAAACACCGTTCAACGGACAACCAACTTTTAGCGATCAGAATTTTATTCCCAATGCCAATTTGAAACCCGAAAAAACAACTTCCTATGAAATTGGCGCTGATGTACGTTTCTTTAACGACCGATTGAATATTGACGCTACCTATTACAATTCCAATACCGAAGATCAAATTATTTCATTGCCTATCGGAATTTCATCGGGGTACAACCAAAAAGTAGTCAACGGTGGAAAAGTGAATACGCAAGGTGTTGAAATTGTATTGGGAATTGTACCGATCAAAACAACTAATTTTAGATGGAATTCTACTTTTAACTTTGCTAAAAGCAGGGCAATCATCAAAGACTTACCACAAGAAAGCGGTCGCTTGACCTTGGCATACAGCCGAATTTATGATAGTGCGAACCAAACTGTTTGGTTTCAAGTGGAAGAAGGTGGAAGAATTGGCGATATGTATGGAACAGGTTATTTGAAAAATGAAAACGGCGACTTTATTTTAACCAGTACCGGAAATTATATTGCAGACAACAATCTTCAGAAAATAGGAAACTATACACCCGATTTTACGTTGGGTTGGTCCAATAATTTTAGATACAAAAACTGGAATTTAGGTTTTTTACTGGATTGGCGTCAAGGTGGCGAAGTAGTTTCGAGAACGCGTGCTATTGGAAATGTTGGAGGTCAACTAGCCGAAACTGGTTTCAGACCAACCGAAGGAATTGTAGCACAAGGTGTAGTAAATACTGGTACGGCGGACAATCCTATTTATGTACCTAATACAACAGCAATAACACCAGAAAGTTATTACCGTCAGTTTTACGACAGAAATCACGAAGAAAATAATGTTTATGATGCCTCTTTTCTTAAATTACGTCAATTTTCAATTGGATACACTTTTAAAGTGAAAGAAGGATTTTCGGGACTTAAAAAAGGTGGCGACATTACCTTGTCAGTTATTGGAAATAATTTATTTGCCATTACGCAAAATCCGCATTTCGATCCGGAACAGATTGCTGCACAAGGAAACGGATTTGTAAGCGGTGTGGAAGACATGAGTTATGCCACAAGCAGAAGCATCGGTATGAAACTTGGTTTTAACTTCTAAAAAAATTAAAAGATGAAAAAAATACTATATACATTATCTCTAGTACTTCTTTTGGTAGCTTCAAGCTGCACGAAAGATTTTGAAGAAATCAATACCAATCCCAACGCACCCAATTCGGTACAACCCAGCTTATTGTTACGACAAGTGCTTTACAATTTTGGAGAAAACATGAGTTACGAAGGTTTTGTGGCAGGTGATTTATTATCGCAGCACCGAACCGCTATCGACTTCAACTTGTTTGACCGTCATGCTTTAAAATCACCGCAATTGGGTGGAAATCCGTGGCCTATATTTTATAAAAACTTGCGTGATAATGAAATTATTTTAAAAAAATCGCGTCAAGTGGCTACGCTGAAAGTATATGAAGGTCCGGCTTTAATTCTGAAAGCCTACATGGCGGCAGGTTTGACCGATTTGTTTGGTGATGTGCCTTACTTTACCGCTTTTAACGGAACCGAAGGAATTACAACACCAGTTTACGACAGCCAAGAAAGCATCTATTTGGATGAAGGCGGTATTTTGGATAATTTGGATAAAGGTATTGCAGCAATTCTAAACTATAATGATGCCATTACCTTACAAGGCGATATTCTGTACAATGGAAATTTGCAATCTTGGGTACGATTTGCCAATTCTTTGAAGATTAAATATTTGCTTCGTATTTCTTCTAAAATGAATGTTTCGGCACAATTGCAAGCACTTTATGATGAAGGAAATTTCATTACTACCAATGCACAAAATGCGGTTTTCAATTTTACCAATACAGCTCCAAACAGTTTTAGATTGGCGCAATTGCGCGTAGGAGATTTCAATAATTTTGTATTATCGGAAACGATGGAAGACATCATGACGAACCTAAACGATACCCGAATTGGAAAGTTTTTCAGACCTTTTTCGAATTCTACCAACGGGCAATTTAACGGATTGTTAAACGGAATCAATTCGGGTGCAACCTCGATTGTATTGTCCAATTTTTCTTTAGCAGGCACTGTTTTTAGAGAAGACACTTCGACGCTAGATGCTAATTTCCTAACCGCTTGGGAAGTGCAATTTGCTTTAGCAGAAGCAGCTGAACGAGGATTGATTACGGCAAACGGACAAACATTGTATGAAAACGGTGTTACCCTAGCATTTCAGTATTGGAATACACCATTGCCAGCAGCATATCTAACTGGTAATGCAGCCTACAATGCAGCGAATTCAACTCCATTAAAGCAAATTATTACCCAAAAATGGATTGCAAATATTATCAATGGATACGAGGGTTGGATTGAATACCGCAGAACCGGTTTCCCAGAATTGCGAACCATTTCGGCTAGTTTAAACAACAATCTGATTCCGGTACGCATGCCTTATCCTCCAGAGGAAGAAGCATTAAACCGCGACAACTATACTGTTGCCGCCGATGCAACCGATAATAACAGTATCAATTTCCCAGTTTGGTGGAATCAATAACTTATAAATGGAAGCAATACATTGGCAATGGATACTGTTGATTGTATCAAGTTTGATTTTCTTTTTCATATCACCTTTAGCCAAAACTACCGACCAGTTTTTTAAGGCAATCAATAAAAATAAAGCACCAAATTCCTTGGTGCTTACTGGTAGTTTAATCATCTCATGGATTTTTGCTAAAAGCATTACTAATGCCGCCAATTTAGGATTAGAATTCGGAATTCTTGGCGGCATAGCGTATGCTGGTTATTATTTTTCTTTTGCTGTGGCTGGTTTTTTTATCTACCAACTTCGTGTAAAAGGTGGTTTTAAAAGCATTCATGAATTTTTGACTACCAAATTCGGAAAAAAAGCCATGGCACTGTTTTCGATATTGATAGTCATTCGGTTATTCAATGAAATATGGAGTAATACCATGGTAATTGGTTCTTATTTTGGAACCCAAGGAAGTACAAGTTACTTTACCGCAATAGTTGTTTTTACGGTTTTAACTTTAGCCTACTCGCTAAAAGGTGGCATGAGCAGTTCGCTTTTTACCGATGCCATTCAAATGATCTTGTTTTCGGTACTTTTACTCATCATTTTATTTCAAGTTTTTTCCATACACGATTTTACCGTTACTACAATTGCAACGTCGAGTACCTGGAGTTTTGAACTCGGACTCAATTTGTTGTTTGCGGCTTTAATACAATCGTTTAGTTATCCTTTTCACGACCCAGTACTAACCGATAGAGGTTTTATCACTGCTCCAAAAGTCATGCGTAAGAGTTTCTTTTTTGCAAGTGTTTTAGGAATACTCTGCATTGTTTTATTCAGTATTATTGGTGTGTATGCAAAGGCAAACAACATTCAAGGTGACGCAGCCTTTGAAGTGGGAAAAGCCTTTGGAGTGTTCACCTTATTGGTAATTAATTTCATCATGATTACTTCTGCCGCTTCAACCATAGATTCGACCTTTTCATCGTTTTCCAAATTAATTTCGATTGATTTAAAGTTGGGAAATTCGGTTTCCTTTGGCAGAATTGCAATGCTTGTTTTAGCAGTTTTAGGCACAATACCCGTATTTTTAAATGCCGAAATTTTATCGGCAACCACCATTTCGGGTACCATGGTTATCGGCCTTACTCCTGTTTTTTTATTTTGGAATACCAAAGTTCCCAGAATAAGTTTTTACCTTAGCGTGCTTGGAGGAATGTTTTTTGGCTTTGCCTTAGTTTTTAACTACTTTCCATCAGCTTTAGTATTCACAAAAGGTAAATTTGCCGATTTACTTTGGGTTAATGTTTGGGGTATTTTTACTTGCATCATATTATATTGGTTACCAAAATGGATAAAAAGATAGCGTTTATAGGAAATTTGTCGGGAAAACTACTGCTTTTTGGAGGTGTTTACAGCAACCTGCAAGCCCTACAAGCACTGGCCGAAGTGGCTTCGAAAGAACAAATAAAACCAGAAAATTGTATTGCTACTGGCGATCTTATTGGCTATTGTGCGCAACCCGAAGAAACGATTCAGTTTTTTAAAAATTGGAAAGCAAGAAGCATTGCCGGAAATGTAGAACTACAACTTAATGACAATGCTGACGATTGTGGGTGTGATTTTACAAAAGGTTCGCGATGTGATAATTTCTCGCAACTGTGGTATCCCTATTCTAAAAGTCAGTTGCAGCAAGATTCGCTAGAGTATCTAAAAACCCTACCTGAGTTTATTCAATTCCAGTATGCTGGAAAAGTTTGCACTGTAGTTCATGGTTCTTACTTTAATACATCAGAGTTCATTTTTAAATCAACTGCTTGGGAAAAAAAACTGGCTAATTTTGAAGCTACCAAAAGCGATGTTGTAATTGCTGGCCATTCTGGATTGCCGTTTCATGAGGCTCAAGATGGTTTCCTTTGGCTGAATCCTGGCGTTATCGGAATGCCTGCAAATGATGGATCTACAACAGTTTGGTACATGATCGTAACCGAACACGACAAGCAGTTTCATTTTGACCACAAACAATTGGAATACGACAACGTAGTAGCTAATCAATTGATGATTAAGCATAATTTGCCCAACGAATACGCTAAAACATTACTTACTGGAATTTGGGATAACACGGAGATTTTGCCTCCAACCGAAACCGAATTACAAGGAAAAACCATACAATTTACTGTTTAAATGTATGATTTTATTTTATGGATTATTTTATGGATTTATTTTTTTTAACTCCATTTGAATAGTGTCTTTGTTGAAAATCATGTTCCATTCCATTACTGAATCTTTGAATTTGGAAACCTGAACAGGAATTGTATCTGGTTTTTTGGGATTTACTTCGTACGATAGTACCTTTAAACTGTTTCTATTATTGTCGTAAACCTACTTCATAAATAGTGACGTACTGTCGACATACAAAGTTGGATTAGGACAGAATAATAATTTTCCACGTTCTTCAAAATAAATGATTTTCCACGCTAATGTATCTTTTTCCCAAGCTTTTTCGGAAACTATTTCACCATTACGTACCATTTTTTCAACGCGCCATTTGCCAAAATACTTTTGAGATTTTCGGACATCATAACTATAATAGTATACAAATAAAAACGGAATTACTATACACAAAAAGCGCATTGAATAGCGTACAGTTTCAGTTCCTATTGCAGGTAGTGTACTTCTATAGCGTTTAAAAAAATCAATTATTTCGTCTTTTCGTTCTAATGATAAATAAGTTAGTCCAAAGACCATAATTATTGATATGAAAGTTGTTAGAGGACCAATACCATAAAACAAATTAATCAATAAAATATTCAATTGAACTGGTAAAAGTGTAATTACTCCCAACAACGTTGTGCGTCTAAATAATAAAAGAATACTTCCTACTATTTGTAATAAACCAATAATAACCGTTAGATAATAGGAATATCCGAAGTAGTTCCACGTTAGTTCTTGACCTGTTAATGTAGAAACTAATGCGTCTTCAATATGATACGAATGTGCAAAATTGACATCAAATAGTTTTTCAAAACCAAATGTAGCAATATAAAGAGCTAGCCAATATCTCAAAATAGTAGTAAGCCAAATGTAGTATTTTGGAGAATAAATTACATTATTTCTCTCCTTATAGTGCCAGTAAAATGATAGTACAACTGAAAATACAATTCCAATAAGCAAAGAGGACAATCCAATTGGCAGTATGTAGTGATTCAGTTTAGGAGGTAAAAGTGGTAAAACAATATGCAATACTGAATCGACTCCTCCAACGATAGCTAAAAAACTTAGTATAAATTTAGAAAACCAATTTGATTTATTCACGATTTGATTAGAAGTCATACTTATATTTTAATTGTTGTTTTCTATTTATAATTACATAAAATAAAACCTATACAATTGATTACTATTTATTTTATGTCCTTTTTTAACATACGTATCAAAATCAAGTAGATTCTCTTTCGATCACTTCGGTATCTAAAACCACAATTTTAGGTTTGTATGTTAGTCCTTTCTTTTTGGTTTCGATTTCGTCTAATAGTAAACCAAAGGTTTGCATACCCATTTCGTAGCCCGGTTGATCAATTGTACTCAATTTAGGCTTGATAATTTGAGACATGAACCAATTGCTAAATCCGATTACCTTAATCCGATCTGGAACAGCAATACCCGCATCTTGAAAATAATTAATAACACCAAATGCTACTAAATCGGTAATTACAAAAATACCGTCTACATCGGGATGTTCTTCCACAATTTTTCGGGCAAAGGCATAGCCTTCTTCAAAATCGACTTTAGAACACGTATATACTAATGAAGGATCAAAAGGAATATTATTTTTTTCTAAAGCTTTTTTATAACCTAAAAACCGATCGATAGCGTTTTGCGGATTCATTGGTCCGCGGATGTGCGCAATTCTTTTACATCCTTTTTTGATCAAATGTTCAACTGCACTAATGGCTGCTTTTTGATCGTCGATAATAACTTTAGAACTTGGAATTATTTTGGATATTTTGTCGAATTGAACCAACGGAATATCTTTGTTCATGATCTCTTTCAAATGTGACTCTGCATTAGATTCATTGGATAAGGAAACCATAATTCCGTCCACACGTTTATTAATAAGCAATTCCACTTGTCTTTTTTCCATTACAACCGACTCGTTGGATTGTAAAATGATGACCAAATACCCTTTCTCTTCTGCCGTTTCTATAATTCCTCTAATGATATTGGAAAAAAAATGATGCACCACTTCAGGAATAATCAATCCTACAGTTTTAGACTCTTTAGAGCGCAAATACACCGCAAAATTATTGGGTGAATAATTCAATTTGCCAGCCAATTCTAAAACTGCTGCTTTAGTTTTGGGACTTACATCGGGATAATCTTTCAAAGCTTTAGATACCGTAGTTATCGAAATTCCCAGCTCATTAGCAATTTCTTTTAAGGTAATTTCTCTCATTCTATGAAAATATAGGCGTTAAAAAGTAGTAAAATCATTATAATTTTAACTTAAAATTATGAAAAACGAAAGTATAAATTAAAATCGTTAAATAGTGCATTTATTATTAAATAATTTAGGTAATTAATATCGAAGTTCTATTAAATTATCATAGTAATTACCTATTTACTAATAAAACTTGATTTTTTTTTCATTATGATTAAAATCAATCAAAAGTTGACCAGAAAATAGCATAAAAAAAACTCTGAATAGTGTATACTACTCAGAGTTCCTTTGCTATTTGAAAGTACTTTATTTATTCGGCTCCATCTTGCATAGCTCTATTTACTGCAAAATTGGCAACGGTCTTCCCTAATAGCAATCCTTTTTCACAATCGCTTCGATAATGAATAGCACCGTACAATCTCGAAACTGAAGCTTGATTGGCTAACTCATTAAAATAAGTAGATTTAGATGGAATTACGTGAGACAAATAGGTTGCGGCTGCAGCACTAAACGTAGAATGTCCGGATACATAAGCAGGAAAATTAGGAACACCTGTTAAGGTTTTTATTGCAGGATCGATTTGCGAAGGTCTCGGATTAAAATAAAAATATTTAGCATCCCAACAACTTATTGCGGCATCCATAAGTGAAATATTCAACAACGCCATATTTCTAGCCCATCTAACTTCACTGAAACTTTCTTTAACGAAGGCTTCGTTGGCAATTTGATTCCAATGTCCTGGCGGAGTTGCCGTACCTACTCCATCGGCCCAAAAAGTTACAATTTTCATGCGTTCTCGGGTACTGTTTTTGCTGTAATATTTAACCTCACTTACTTCAGAGGCAAACTGTTCTGAACTTGTAGATGGTGGCGGAACTGGTCTACTTGCAATGACATCTTCAGGCGTCATTAAAAACGATTTTACTTTTCCGAATAACGGCAACATAGGCGGTCGTGCTGGAATGTCAAGTGATTTCCATGCAATTTGTCCGGTTGCGGTTGTATTGACTTCTAATTGTGTCCAAAGCTCTTGGTTACCCACTGCGGCACCTGCGCCATCGGAAGCGGCTTTCGTTATAAATTTAGCTGCAATTTTTCTGCCCAATGTAACTCCAGCTTCTACATCACTTCTCACATTAGCGCCCGAAAGAATTCTGTATAATTTTTGCTCGTCTGCCTTTTGCTGAATGTAGGCAATTTCGGTTGGAAATAATAATTTCAAAATTTCTACAGTTACTCCAGCTAATGCACCGTCTTCAGAAGGATATGATGGTAAATTACTTTTTGGAACTAGCACGTCAATTTCTTCATCAACCGTAAATGGCGCTGCTCTATTATAAAGTTGTTTGTAATGCCAAGTTGCTACCATTGCATCGTATTGCGCCGCACTTACATAGGCATAAGCTCTAGCAGCAAATGGTGGATTGGAAAAAGGAAATTGCGGATTGGCAAATGGATTAGCGGCTGATGGTATTGGATAGGTTCCATCAGGATTTTGGTAAGGCGGACGGTTGTGTCTTGCTACTAAAGTTTGCATTATTTCGTTCCAGCGCAATACACCACCAGCGCTCCAATATTTGATAATTTTCTTTTGATTTGAAGTCAAATTTTGTTGGTAGCTTTTAATTTCATTGATTTCTCTTATGTAAGCTGGTGCGGTCGTTGGCAACGGCGCATCAATTGTAAATTCATCTGGAGCTGTTAGTAATAATGGTGTCCAAGTTCCAGCATTCGCATCGCTATTGATGGGATTCAATTGTGGATAAAGGTCGTTGCGTTCTTCAAGTTCGTCATTACAAGAAAGAAAAAACAATGAAGTTATAAAAAGTAGAAGTACGTGTATATTAGTTTTCATTAGAAGTAGTTTTAGTTTTACCATTTTTAAAATCAATTACATAAAACAATCCTCCATAAAACAGGTTGGATTGTCCTACATTTCGTCCGGTAGCGACATGATTGAAACCAGAAACGATTGATAAACCCGGAACCGATTGCAAGTTGTATTTTCCGCTTGCGCCTAATCGCAAGGCATTCATAGTATTGCTTGGAAACGGCATGTTGTTGGTCGTAATATCAAATCCGCCTTTTTGGGTAATCATATTATCTACCACTGCTTCAACAATAGCTCTTTGATTACGAAACCCAAAACGGATGTTGTAGTTGATCATATCAGGCATATCGACCTCATTGGTATAATGCATTTCGGTAGTGTAATAGGCATTTCGATCAATTTTTATATTAGACCGTTGCATGTAGGCAGCCGATGCTGTGGCAAACAAATTTCCAAATTGATAATCGGAAATTAGTCGTAAACTCGCTACTTTACTTTGTAACCCAATACTCAAAGGCAAATAATCTGCAGGATAATTGGTTGTTGGAAACGAATAACCTGCCACGGCGTAAAACGAAAGTAGGTTTTTATAAATCTCTTTTTCAAAAAATAGGTATTTTAGATTTAAGGATAAATCTTGCAAGCCCTCTTGACCTTTAAAAGTGCCAGCGGTTGCCTTGGTTGAAACATAAGGAAGTGTAAAAATGAAATTGAGCTTACTTGTTATACCGTAGTTTCCGTTAATCATTATTTTCTGATTGGATACGGTTCCGAAATTCAAATTTTCTCTTTTAAAAGTGCCTTCCCAGTATTTGTCCCAACTGCTGTATTCGAAAATCAAGCCGGTGCAAAAATTGTTTTTTTTCATCATGATACCGTCTAATTCGGTTTGGGCATAATGAAGTTGTACTGCCATAAATAGGCAGCATAGATATAGTTTTTTCATTAGGAATAGTAAATTGGTTGAAATAGTTACTTACATAAATTGCAATACACTACGTGCTAGATAAACAAATATCCAACACAAGTAAGCCTTCTATTTTTTTAGACTGCTAGAGTAGTTGCGATGTAAAACTAGATTCTGGAGGCGAGTACTCTAAAGAAGAAAATCCACGATGCAGCGTTTGCACAGGATAAAAATTAGTTACAGTTGTAACACTTTTGTCGCTCAAACAAAAGCTAAGACTAGTCTTACTCAAATCAACATAGTCTTTTTGGAATGCTTTAAATACTTTTTCAAGCGATTTTTCACTTAAAGCAGTGTCTTGAAACACCTCATTATCCATGATTTTTTTCAGAATAATTTCAGTGCTATTTTGATGTTCGTTGGGAAGATAATACAAGCTAATGATGTTGTCCTTTATTTGTTTTTTAAAAACGTGAAAGGTTTTTCCTTTTATGGTAATGTTTTCATTTACATATTCTAATTCAGTATCTTCAACAAAAGAATATAACGACGCATTGACTTGAACTACTTTGAATTCTGAATCGGGAATTCGTTCCATTTGACTGATCCAAACTTGCTCTTTTTGTAAAGACAAGAGCAAATGAAGGCCTACAACATTATATAAAAATGTTGTGGTAAGTAGCAGTACTAATAATATTGAGGCCGTTTTTTTCACCAATTCAAAAATAGAATATTTATTTAAATAATTGTTAATTAACTTGTAAAACTATTGCCTGATACGGCTTTAAATTCTCTTTAGCATTGAAATTATCATAATTTCCTAATAAAACCTTTGCATTTTTAAGATTTACATCTATGTTAAATGCAGCTGGTTTGTCAGAAAAATTTAGCAAAATCAAAAACTTTTTATCATTTAATTCTCTAGTATAAGCAAATACTGACGGATTTTCTTTGTCCAAAATTGTAAATTTACCATAAGTAAGCGTAGGCTCACTTTTTCGCAATTGTACTAATTTTCTAAAATAATTCAATGTTGATTTAGAATCATTTTCTTGCTGAGCTGCGTTAATTTTGCTATAATTAGGATTCACTTTCAACCACGGCTTTCCATCCGAAAAACCAGCGTTTTCAGAACTATTCCATTGAAAAGGCGTTCGTCCATTATCGCGAGAAGTCTGCTTTTTATCTTCTAAATAAGCTTGTAAATCGCCACCGTTATTTTTTAAAAATTGGTATCTGTTTTTGGTATCCACATCGTTGTAATCATCTATAGAATTGAATCGAATATTGGTCATTCCCAATTCGTCTCCTTGAAAATAATACGGTGTACCTCGCATAGTAAAAACTAATGTCGAAAGCATTTTAGACGAAATTTCTCTAAACGCTTCGGTATCGTTTCCGAACTTACTCACCATTCGTGGCTGATCGTGGTTGGCTAAAAATATAGACAACCAGCCTTTATTTTTAAAAGTTTCATCGTAGCGAGCAAACATTTCTTTGTATTTTACCAATCCAAAATCGTTGAGGTGCGCGCCAATATCAACACTTTCAAAATGGTAAGCCATATTGAATTCCTTGCGGTCTTCGTCAACAAATTTTAATGCTGCTTCTGGTGAGTCGCCTGCACCTTCTGAAACGCTCATAACATGAGGATATTTACTTAGAACCTCGCGATTCATTTCTTGAATGTACTCGTGAAGTTTCGGACCTTTTCCATAAAACTTTATGATTTCGGTTGGAATTCCCACAATTTCTTTAGGCAATTCGGGAAAAGTTGGATCTTTAGAAATGAATTGAAAAGCATCCATTCTAAATCCGTCGACACCTTTATCCAACCAAAAGCGCATGATGTCGTACAACTCGTTTCGAACTACGGGATTGTTCCAATTTAAATCGGGTTGTTTTTTTGAAAAATAATGCAAATAATAGGAATCTGTTGTTGTATCATATTTCCACGCATCACTGTTTACATCAAACCAACTCCAGCGGTAGGGCGGTTTTCCTTTTTCGGCTGGCCACCAATAGTAATAATCTCGGTATTTATTATCTCTAGATTTTCTACTTTCCTGAAACCATTTGTGTTCGTCGCTGCTGTGATTGAAAACCAAATCCATGATTAATTTAATCCCACGTTGGTGCATTCCTTTTAATAAAAGATCAAAATCTTCCATCGTACCAAAATCTTTCATAATATCGCGGTAGTCGCTAATATCATACCCGTTATCGTCGTTCGGAGATTCATAAACGGGACTTAACCAAATCGCATCTACACCAAGACTTTTTAGATAATCAAGTTTGGAAATTATTCCGTTGATATCGCCAATTCCGTCTCCATTACTGTCTTTAAAACTTCGGGGATATATTTGATAAATCACGGCTTCTTTCCACCATTTTTCTTTAGATTTTTCACTTGATTTAGAAATGATAACTTGACTATTTGCCATTGTAAAGGATACTAGAATTATTGTTAGAATACTATTTTTAATACTGTTTTTTAGCATCTTAATTTGATTTATTATTAGTAAAATTAATCCATGTGAGTTTATACCAAATATATTCTAATGGACCTTGTTTGAAATTTCTAAGCCAAATGGTGCAAAAAACAAGTTGTAAAATAAAAGAAATTATTCCTATAAACAAACACATTGTTGTTCCTGTATTTTGATACAATGCAAATCCGTATTGATAATACAATAGTGCACCAATAATGGACTGCATGATGTAGGTAGTCAAACTCATTTTTCCGCAAGGAATTAATTTAGACAACCATCGCGTAGCACGACCAGTTTGAAATAACACTACAAAAGTTGCCATTAAAACAAGCATGAATGTAAAGTTGGATAACGATCCGAAAATAATAACCAGTCGATCTAATGCCGCTTTATTGACATAAAAATCGGGTAAAAAAGTGGTAAAAGTATAGAGCGGTATGAATACTATTGAAGCAATTATCAAGGTAGTTTTCCAAAATAATAAATTGGTTGCTGTAGTGTCAAAAATTTGCTTTCTTCCAGCTAAAAACCCTAACATAAAAAGTGCTGGAGCTTGAAAAAAGCGTCCAAATTCCCACGACCACAATAGTGATGCGGTTTTACCCAAAGTCACATTTCCTACAACGTAATCTACAAAACTACCGTTGGCCATGTATTGGGCTATTTCTTTGTAATAGGCAAGCGATAAATTGGGACTTGAAACATAATCTGGATGTAATAGAATATAAAAATACCGAACCCATTCTAAAGGTTGCACTAATAAAACAAGCGCTAGTATAAAAATAGTTTTGGTATTCAAATTACAAATTGGAATTAACGTTAAACCCAAAATTGCATACAACGTTAAAATATCACCTTGATAAAAAGCCGTATTTATGAAACCAAAAATTAATAAAAGTACCATGCGCCAAAAGAACCGCATTCTAAAATCGACTCCTTTTTGCCTCTGATTTTCATGTTGGATGTAAAAACTAAATCCAAAAAGCACTGCAAAAATCGCGTAGGCTTTTCCACCAAATAAAAAATAAGCTGTTTTTAAAACTTGAGCATCTAAATTTATCAACCAATCGGGAAACTGTTTTGGCACATAATAAAACTCAAAGTGTTCCATATTGTGCAATAAAATAATGCACAATACAGCAAATCCTCGAAGGGCATCAACAACGTCTAATCTAGGTTTTTTAACAATTTCGGTCATACAGTATCGTTAAGAATTTGAGTTTATGTTACTATTAGAAGGATTGCAAAACGTTACTATTTCTGACCTTGATATTACTGGATTTGCACCTTGATGTTGTGCCACCATGGCTCCTAAAGCACATGCAAAATCTAGTGCTTTTTGCGGATTGGATTCAGATAATAACTTAGACAACAATCCTGCTAAAAAAGAATCGCCCGAACCAACAGTATCTGCAACTTCTACCTTATAACCACTGTTATAATAAAACAAACCCTCGAGATACAAAACTGCTCCTTGACTGCCTTTAGTAACACAAATTTGTTTAGTATTGGTATGTTCTGCAATGAAACTAATATTTTGCTCCAAAGAAGCGTGTGGCGATTGCATCATCGAACAAATTTCGAAAAGTTCGTCATCATTAAATTTTATAAAATCAGCTTTATGCATCAATTCCTTTAGAACATCGAACGTATAAAAAGGAGTTCTAAGATTTACATCAAAAACCTTAAAACTAGCAACTTCGAGTAAGTTTTTTAAACTTGAAAAAGATACCGTATCACGACAGGCTAAACTTCCAAAAACGAAGGCATTGGATTCTTGAACCGCAATTAAACTCAAATCATTTGATTCAATTTTGTCCCAAGCTGCAGGATAGTTAATTGTGTAAGATGCAGAACCTTTACTATCTAGATGTACCAAAACTTGTCCTGTTTCTAGTTGACTATCAACCTGAATGGTAGTAGTAGATAGGTGATTTTTTGTCACGTATTCTATCAATGTATTCCCAAGAACATCATCTCCAATTCTACTAATAATTTTAGCATTTACATCCAATGAAGCAAGCCGTAAAGCCACGTTTAACGGTGCGCCTCCGATACTACTTTTATTTGGAAAAATATCGAATAATACTTCTCCAAAACAAACAATATTTAGTTTAGAATTACTCATTATTTCATCATTTTTTCTTCTAATTCCTCAAGAGAAAGTCCTTTGGTTTCTGGCATCATGAATAACACAAAAACCAATTGAAGCACCATCATAAAAGCAAAAAAAGCAAATATTGGCCATGGGTTTTCTTTAAATAAATCAATAACCACTGGACCAGTTAAAGTTATTATCGCGGCAAAAATCCAATGAATTCCTGTACCAAATGCTTGTCCAGATGCGCGAACACTGTTTGGAAAAATTTCTGATATAAAAACCCAGATTACAGCACCTTGACCCACAGCATGTGATGCTATAAATACTAATATCGACACCATTAATGCTACAGAACCAGCAGACGCATAAAACGCCCAAGCGACCATTGTCAAACTTAAAATATAACCTATGGATCCTATTAACATCAATTGTTTTCTTCCTAAAAAATCAATCAATCGCATACCAACAATTGTAAAAACTAAATTTACAACGCCAATTAAAATTGAATTTAGCAATGATTCTTTAGAACCTAATCCAGCCATTTCTAATATTTCTGGCGCATAATATAAAATGAAATTAATTCCCGATAATTGATTGAAAAATGAGATTAAAAAGGCTAAAAGTACAGGCCATTTGTACTTTTTAGAAAAGAATTTATCCTTTTTTGACGTTGATACAACATCTTTTTTTATTTCATTAAAACTCTCCAATGCCTCTGTTTTATCGTAAATTAATTCTAAAACCTGTAAACCATTTTCATCGTCTTTTTTGTTTAAAATTAGCCATCTCGGACTTTCTGGAATTTTGAGTACAATTATGCTATAAATTAGTGCTGGCAAAGCAACAATTCCGATCATCCAACGCCAATCATTAGCACCTGAGAATCCTTCAAACAGATAATTTGAAAAGAAAGCGATTAGTATTCCGAAAACAATGTTGAACTGAAAAAGTGCTACCAATTTCCCTCTATTTTTAGCACTAGAAATTTCGGAAATGTAAATTGGCGCCGCAACAGATGATGCTCCTACTCCAATACCTCCAATAAATCTGAAAAAAGAAAAAACATACGGATTTGGCGCTAACGCCGAACCAATAGCTGAAACTAAAAATAAAATTCCGATCCAAAAAAGCGTTTTCTTTCTTCCCAATTTATCACATGGAATTCCTCCTAGTAACGCTCCTAAAACCGTACCCCAAAGTGCCATAGACATGATGAAAAGTCCGTGAAATAAAGGAGTTGTATGCCATAATTCTTTGATTGGTAAATTTGCACCTGATATGACAACAGTATCAAATCCAAAAAGAAAACCAGCAATAGCAACAGTTAACGACCAATTTTGTACTTTATTCATATTTATAAATTATAATTACCAGATGGTTTGTATTTCACCAATTTTTATATTCCTAATTTCTTGATTTTCATCAGACTGAATTACCATTTTAGTGTACGGTTCTTTAGGGAAAATTTGTTCTGTAAAGCTGTAAACACCATTGTTTAAAAACACTTCTATTGAGGACCAATCCATAATGATTTGAAAATCGATAGTTTCTGAAACAACACTAGATACATTAGTTTCATGAATTTTTTCGGCAAAATTTTCATCAAAATTTACAATACCAGAGTGGGTTCTATCGATTGTGAACGTTTTTTGTTTTGCATCGTATTTTAAAACCAAAGAATCATTAACAACATTTGAAAATACAAGTTTTAAATTTTTATCGTTCGCAGTAAATTTTATATTGGATTGATTCATCCTAGCATACTCAATTACTGACTTTTTATTTTGTGGTATTGTAATTAAATCTTTTGAAAAAGATTGATTTAATATTTCATTAAATTGTTTTACAGGCTTGTTCTTTAAAACATAATTCTCGTTAATTTTTTCTAACGCAAGTTCTCTAGGTAACGTCATTGCACTTCTCCAATTTTTTGTTGGTGTCTTCTGTGCATAGAGCCAATTGCTCATCCATCCCACAAAAATTCGCTTATTTTCTGGAGCATTATTATAGGTTACACCAGCGTAATTATCGGTTCCTTGATCAACCCATTTATTGTCCTTTTGGCTGGTTGTAAAGGTTTTACCATCAAAATTTCCAATAAAATATTGAGTTCCCGATCCTCCTTGTGGCGCACCAGGATTTACACTTATAAGTAAAACCCATTTTTCTTCATTAGCGTTTTCAAATTTTAGTTTAAATACATCGGGACATTCCCAAACACCGCCGTGAGCACCTGTAGTTTTACCAAATGAACTTTCAAAATTCCAATTTATTAAGTTTTTAGAAGTGTAAAATTGGGCACAATCTCCAGCGACCAAAACCATATTCCACATTTTAATGTCCTCGTTCCAAAAAACTTTAGGATCTCTAAAATCCTTTAATGTTAGATTCGGAATAATAGGATTGCCTTCATATTTAGTCCAAGATTCTCCTTCATCTAAGCTGTAAGCTAAACCTTGTGATTGCGTATTAATTTTACCAGATTTTTCCATAACCATATTGTGATAGGTATAAATGGCAATCATTGCAGGATGTTCTTTAGAACCTAAGCCAGAAGTATTGTCGGTATCTACAACGGCGCTTCCTGAAAAAATATATCCTAATTCATCGGGAAAAAGAGCTATTTTTTTATGCTTCCAATGCATTAAATCAGTACTTGTTGCATGACCCCAATGCATTGGTCCCCAAACAATACCATCAGGATAATATTGATAAAACAAATGATAAATACCTTTGTAATAAACCATTCCATTTGGATCATTCATCCATTTTTTTTCTGGAGTAAAATGAAATTGTGGTCTAAAAGGTTCTTTGAATGATTTTGAAGAATCAATTTTTAGATCTTGAGAGGAATCTATTGCAAAAACCAAATCGCTACTTTCATTTTTACACGAAAACAAAGTTATTGCGCTTGCAAATAATCCAAAAATTACAGTTTTATAAATTTTAATCTTCATTAATTGATAAATTAGCATTTTAGCTATTCTCGATAAAAATAGAATTCCTTTTCTTAAAACGTATTCTACTCAAATCGAAAACGTTTTCGAATTACCGAAAACGTTTTCGGGTTTTATTTTACAACAGTTATGAATTTTATTGGGTAGGGATAAAATAATTAATTTAAGTTTGAAATAAAATCAACAATTATGGTTTCCTCTTTCAAAATTTCACTTCTTTTTTTGATTATAAGTACGAGCTTGCATGGTCAAAACAAATCGGATGAATGGCACTTGTATGCCAACTCTAGACAAAACTATTTTGGTGTTGCCATGGCAAATGGGCAAATTGGAATTGTAACCAATGATGAACCTTTAAAAACGAAAGAAATTATTTTAAATGGTGTTTATCAACCAAGTTCGGAAAACGGAATTAGTAAAATAGTTCGGGGTATCGAATTTTTAAATTTACATTTAATCATTAATGGGGAACAAGTAAAGTCAGATAATATTGACAATTGGAGCCAAGTAGTTTCCATGAAAAATGGTACAAGTACGGTTTCGTTTTCTTTCAAGGAGTATGCAACAATTGATTATACGATTTTGGCTAATAGAGCAATTCCTTACTCTGCTATGGCAATTGTAGAAATAACTCCAAATAAAGACATCGAGATAGCTGCCAACAATTATATGGTTGTTCCAGACGAATTAAAAGATGCTAAAAGTCAGTATCGAGTTTTAAAAGATAATCAATATTTAATGCCCGTTTTTGGAACTTCGGCAACAACAATGAATGGTAAATTTACCGTTGCTGCATCGACTACTTTTTTATTTGATGGTATTGCTGAAGTATTAAAACAAACTGGTAACGAAGTAGGATTTACTAAAAAGTTGTTGAAAGGAAAAAAATACCGATTTGCAATTGCAGGAGGAATTTGTACCTCAAAAGACATGACCGATCCCTTAAACGAATCGGAAAGACAACCAATTTATGCCTTACAAGAAGGCATTGATAAACTTTTAAGCCGACACCAACAAGCTTGGCAAGAATTATGGGAGACTGGTGACATTCAAATTGAAGGTGACTTAGACGCGCAGCAACGCGTACGATTTGCACTGTACAATTTATATTCTTTTATCAGACCAGAAACCAGACAAAGTATTGCGCCAATGGGTTTATCTTCACAAGGATATAACGGACATATTTTTTGGGACAGCGAACTTTGGATGTATCCTACTCTTTTAGCGTTACAACCCGAAATGGCTAAGTCGTGTTTGGACTATCGTTCAGATCGACTTGAAAAAGCCAAACAGAAAGCCACAATTTATGGATATAAAGGAGCAATGTTTCCATGGGAATCTGACGATACGGGTGAAGAAGCTACACCTACTTGGGCTTTAACAGGAATATTTGAACAACATATTACATCCGATGTGGCTATTGCTTTCTGGAATTATTATGCCATGACACAGGACCAATCATGGCTTAAAAAAGAATACAAAATCTTGAAAGAAACTGCCGATTTTTGGGTTAGTCGCGTATATAAAAATACCGACGGAAGTTATTCGATACTAAATGTCGTTGGAGCTGACGAATACGCACAACATGTTGATGACAATGCATTCACAAATGCCTCAGCAATTGAAGCCTTGAAAAACACAATAAAGGCAGCTATAATTTTAAACGAACCTGTAAATCCAAAATGGATTGAAGTTGCTAACAACATTGTGATTCATAAAGAAAATGGTATTACCCAAAACTATAAAGGATATAGTGGACAAATGATCAAACAAGGCGATGTAAATTTATTAGCTTACCCACTTCATATCATTACTGATCGAAATCAAATTGAAAAAGATTTAGCGTATTATTCTGAAAAAATTGATAAAAAAGATGGACCAGCGATGGCGCATGGAATTTTATCGGTATTGTATGCAAGACTTGGTGATTCAGAAAAAGCATACGACCATTTTGTAAAATCATATTTACCAAATAGCCGTCCTCCATTTGGAGTTTTTTCTGAATCAGCCAACAGCAACAATCCTTATTTTGCTACTGGTGCTGGCGCTATGTTGCAGGCAATCATCTACGGATTTGGAGGTGTTGAACAAACAGATTCTGGATTAAAATACAATAAAGGTATTTTACCAAAAAATTGGAAATCTTTAAAAATAGTTGGTCTAGGAGTAGAAAATAAAGAAATCTATTTAAAAAAATAAAGTATTCGTTAAAAAAAAGTAGCAAATCAGCTCTTATTTCTTAAAAAAAAGTCATATTAATAAATACATGCATTAAAAAAAAGCAATATGTTTTTTTTTGATGCATTTTTTTATGATACTGGTAAAAATAAAGCAAATTTACTATTGAATTATTTCATATCGAAAACGTTTTCGCTTCAGCTACAACGTTTTCGTTAACGATTTCTTAAAGTTATCATAAATTTTAAATTAAATTTGGTAATAATATACAACCAATTATTAACTAACTTAATCATTACGTATGAAAAACAGTCTACTCAAAGGCTTATTTGTAATTGCTACTCTGATTTTTACGGGTTTCGCTCACTCGCAAACAGTTTCAGGTAGAGTATCTGACAGCGGCGGCACTCTTCCAGGTGTAACCGTTCTTGTTAAAGGATCGACAACAAGTACACTTACCGATCTAGATGGAAATTACACCATCAAGGTTGCCGATCAAAAATCAATCCTTGTATTTAGCTACATCGGTTTTAAAACTGAAGAGGTAAGTGTTGGAGGAAAAACATCTATTAATGTAACAATGAAACCAGACCAAGAAGAACTTAAAGAAGTTATTGTTATTGGGTACGGTTCGGTTAAAAAGAAAGATGCGACTGGAGCTGTTGATGCCATTAACTCTAAAAACTTTGACAATGTATCGGCTACCTCTCCAGCTGATTTATTAAGAGGTAAGGTTGCCGGTGTACAAGTTACATCTGCAAGTGGTGAACCAGGAGCTGGAGCATCTATACGTATTAGAGGAAATTCATCTATCCGTTCTGGAAATGGTCCATTAATTGTTATTGATGGTGTTCCATTAGATGGAGGAGATGTATCCGCTGGAGGAAATGATATCGGATTAGGATCATCCTCTGCAAGAAACCCTTTAAACTTCGTAAATCAGAATGATATTGAAAGCATGACCATTCTTAAAGATGCTTCTTCAACTGCAATTTATGGATCTCGTGGAGCAAATGGTGTAATCATCATTACAACTAAAAAAGGAAAATCAAAAGAACCACAATTAAACTACTCAACATCTGCACAGTTCAGCAGTTTAGCTACTGATTTTGATGTAATGTCAGCAAATCAATTTGTTGCTAATGGCGGAACTGATAATGGTTCTAGAGCTTACAACTGGAAAGATGCAGTTTTGCAAAATGGACTTACAGTAAATCACGATTTATCGTACTCTAAATCTACTGAAAATTCAAGCACAAGACTTTCACTAGGTGCTTCTAACACAGAAGGTATTGTAAAAAATACGGGTATTGATAAATATACTTTAAACTTTACAAATTCTAGTGACTTTTTCAACAACCATTTAAAAGTTGAAACTCGAGCAATTTATGCTGGAATTAAAGATAAGTCAACGTTAATATCTAACAATGCTGGATTTATAGGAAACCTTATTGGTGCGGCATTATATTGGAATCCAACAAACCCAATATATGATGATTCTCCTGACGGATATTTTAATCCTGGATATAACAATCCTGCTGGAGCTTATGGAAGTGATACTTATTTGAATCCAGTACAACTATTGGATGCTTATAAAGATTACACCAATACAAACAAATTATTAGCAAGTATCAAAACTACACTTAAAATTTCTGATAACTTAAACTATCAATTTTTATTTGGTGTTGAAACTTCTAATTCGGTAAGAAAAAATCAGTTGTTGCCTTCTATTAGAATTCAAAACGTAGCACAAGCAACAGATCCAGCGACAAATACGACAAAATACGGAACTGCTGCTATTATCAATCAAACTAAATTTAGTAGAACTTTCGAGCATACTTTAAATTACAACAAAACGTTTAATGATAATTTCGTTTTTGATGCAGTTGCAGGTTTTTCTTACTATGACTATAATTTAGACAGTTCAATTACTACTGCAGAAGGATTTAATCCAGATCAAACGAACTTGATTGATAACATTGAAGGAGGTTTGCAAAATGAATACAGAGCATTTTCTGGTAGAGAAAGAAACGAATTACAATCTTATTTTGGTAGAGTTAACTTAACTGCTTATAAAGATTTCTTAATCACGGCAACGTTACGTTCTGACGGTTCAACTAAACTTGGAAAAAACAACAAATACGATTATTTCCCATCTGTAGGATTAGGATATAAAATTGTTGAAAATAAGGATGGCTACGTTAATTCATTAAAAGTTCGTGGTTCATATGGTATTACAGGAAACCAAGAATTTGCTGCTAACTCAGCTTTAGATAAAGCTAGTTATGCTCTAAATGGTGCTGGTGTTACTAATACAAATGCAAATGCTGATTTGAGATGGGAAACTACAAAATCAACTGGATTAGGTGTAGATTTCACATTGTTAAAAAATAGACTTTCTGGAAGTTTAGACTATTTCCGTAGAGATACTAAAGATTTAATTTTCCCAGTTCCTGCTGCAGCAACACAAGAAGGTCCACCTGCACCGAGATTTGTTAATTTACCAGGTAATTTAATTAATAAAGGATATGAGTTATCTTTAAATTATAAAATTTTTGACAAAGAAAACTTTACGTGGGACATTTCTGCTAACGCTTCATTCCTTGAAAATAAAATGACAAACTTTGGTGGATTTATCTCTGCAGGAGCATTGAATGGACAAGGTTTAACTAACGCTTATGCCCAAGTTGTTACAAATAATCAACCAATTTACAGCTATTATTTATATGAGTGGAGAGGTTATGACGCAGATGGAGCATCAATCTATGCTGATGCAGCAGGTAATGATTCTGGACTTGGTTTAGCTTCAAAAAAATTAGTTGGGAAACAAGCATTACCAAAAACAAACGTAGGTTTTACAACATCAGCAACTTATAAAAACTTTGATGCGGCTGTATCATTTTATGGTGCTTTTGGACACTACTTATATAATAATACGGCCAATGCTTATTTCTTTAAAGGTGCTTTTGCTGGAGGTAGAAACGTTCCTGCTAGTGTAGCAACTTCTACACAATCTCAAGCAGACCCTAACTCACCATCAACTAAATATTTAGAGAAAGGTGATTTCTTAAGAATGGGTAACATCACATTTGGATATAACTTTAAAGCTGCATTTTTAGAAAAAGCTAAAATAAAATCAGCAAGAATATATGTAAATGGTCAAAACTTATTATTATTCACTAAATACTCTGGATTCGATCCTGAAGTAAATACTGATAAAACTCTAAATGGAGTGCCTTCTGCAGGTATCGATTATTTATCATACCCAAGATCTAAAGCGTATTCTATTGGACTTAATTTAACGTTTTAAAAAAAAAGAAAATGAAAAGAAAAATTTTATTTAGAAGTATGTTCTTTGCTAGCGCATTACTTTTAAGTGTTAGCTGTACTAATCTTGATGAAGAAATTCTTGACGGATACAATCAAGATACAGGCTCAGGCGGTGAAGTAAATACCGCAGCACAATTACAATCTGCTTACGAAGGTCTTAGAGACTTTCAAAACCAAGGTACTATGTTTGCCATGGGTGAAATGTCTACTGATGCCTTAGTTGGACCTACAAGAGGTGGTGACTGGGATGATAATGGTTCATGGAGACAATTACACACACATACTTGGTCACCAGATCATATTGAGGTTTTAAATTCATGGAATTCTCTTTTATCAAATTCGTACAAATGTAAACTAGTAATAGAGAATAGTTCTGATGCATCAGAGATTCTACAAGCACGTTTTTTAAGAGCTTTTTATCAGTTTAATGTTATGGATCTTTACGGTCAAGTTCCTTACAGACCAGCTGGTTCTAAATTAACAGATGATCCATTAGTGTATACAAGAAGTGAAGCGTTTGATTTAGTAGTTTCAGAATTGGAAGCAGTTCTAAGTTCATTACCTGTTAGAACACTTTCGCAACCAGAAGTTGCAAACCAAGATGCAGCACACTTTTTGTTAGCTAAACTTTATTTGAATAAAGCAGTATACAAATCAGACAATCCTGCTGGTCCATTTACATTTGATGCTGCTGACATGACAAAAGTGGTACAACACGTTGATGCCATGACCAATTCATTAACAGCTAATTACTGGGAAAATTTCTCTCCAGCTAATAATACTACTGAAATGGTTTTTACATCTAAAAACGTAGTTGGTACAGGTGGTAACATGCAATCTCGTTGGAGAATGGGTGCGCATTACAACCAAACGCCAAGTGGATGGAATGGATTTGCTACTGTAGCAGAATACTACAACCGTTTTAATGCTAATGACGCAAGAGCTAAATATTCTACACCTGGAATCATAAACACAATTGGTAACCCAGTTGGTTTCCAAGTAGGTCAAGTCTTTGCTCCAGGAGGAACAACACCATTGCAAGATAGAAATGGAGCTCCTCTAGTTTTTACACCACAATTAACCTTAATCACTAGCGGTGCAACTTTAGAAACTGCAGGTATCCGTGCATTGAAATACATTCCAGATGCTGCAAACATTGATGCGCCAGGAAATGACTATGTATTAATGAGATATTCTGATGCTTTATTGATGAAAGTTGAAGCAATCTTAAGAGGTGGTTCTGGAAGTGCTGGAACAATTCTTGCCGATATTGCAGCAAGAGCTGGTGTAGCCGCAGCACCTAATACTTTAGATGGCGTTTACGCTGAAAGAGGAAGAGAATTATGGTGGGAAGGTTGGAGAAGAAACGACATGATTCGTTTTGGAACTTTCTTAAATTCAAGAGAATTAAAACCTTATGATTCAAATAGCAAGTATGCTTTGTATCCAATTCCTGCGGATGCTTTGTTCAATGCTAACCTAAAACAAAACCCTGGTTACTAAAATATTTTGTTTAAATTTAGTTTGAGTTTTTTTTAAAAGAGGGTGTAAAAACCCTCTTTATTTTTGTCCAAATTTCTAGAATAATTACTATTTTTATTCTAAATTGTGCTGTTTTATTAATCTACTTCTTATAACTAATTATGCTTTATCGAATACTTACGTTATCATTCCTTTATCTACTATTTACAGGTTGTTCTGATGAAAATACTTCTAATAAAAATAGCTTATTTGCAAAATTAGAATCATCCGAAACTGGAATCGATTTTATAAATGAAGTGAAAAACGAAGAAGATATGAACATCTTCAAATACCGTAATTTTTATAACGGTGGTGGTGTTGCTATCGGTGACATTAACAACGATGGTTTGTCTGACGTATATTTTACTTCAAATCAAGGTAAAAACAAATTGTATTTAAATAAAGGAAACTTTAAATTTGAAGATATTTCAGTTAAAGCTGGTGTTCAAGGAACTAAATCTTGGTCAACTGGCGTGGTAATGGTTGACATAAATGGAGATGGATTATTAGATATTTACGTTTGTAATGCTGGAAATTCAACAGATGAAAGAAGAAAAAGTGAACTGTTTATTAATAATGGTAATCTAACATTTTCTGAAAAAGCAGAAGAATATAATTTAGCAGATACTGGAATTACAACACACGCCGCTTTTTTTGATTATGATAAAGATGGTGATTTAGATTGTTATATTCTTAACAACAGTTTCATTCCAGTGAGTAGTTTAAACTACTCGAACAAAAGAGAGTTACGCGATAAAGATTGGGATGTCAACCCAATTCTAAAAGGTGGTGGCGATAAGTTGTTGCGAAATGACAATGGTAAATTCATTGATGTAAGTGAAAAATCAGGAATTTATGGAAGTCTCATTGGTTTTGGTTTAGGTGTAACTGTTGGTGATGTAAACGGAGATTTATATCCAGACATTTATATTTCGAATGATTTCTACGAACGTGATTATCTGTACATCAACAATAAAAATGGAACTTTTTCTGAACAAATTCAAAATTGGACTTCACACATAAGTCAATCTGCAATGGGCGCAGACATGGCGGATATTAATAATGATGGCAAAGCCGATATTTTTGTAACTGATATGTTACCTGAACCAGATCAAAGATTAAAAACCACAACTAGTTTTGACAATTACGACTTATTCACTAGAAAACTAAGTTTGGATTTTTTTAATCAATACATGCAAAATACGCTTCAAGTGAATACTGGAGACAATCATTTTAATGAAGTTGCCAATTATGCAGGTGTATCCAAAACCGATTGGAGTTGGGGTGCATTGCTGTTTGATATGGATAATGATGGTTATAAAGACATATATGTTTGCAACGGAATTTACCATGACTTAACCAACCAAGACTTTGTTGATTTTTTTGCCAATGACGTCATGCAAAAAATGGCTATCACCGGCAAAAAAGATGATATGGAAAACATCATCAACAAAATGCCAAGTACGCCAGTTTCTAATTACGCCTTTAAAAATAATTCCAACTTAACCTTTTCTAATGAAGCGCAAAACTGGGGATTAGGAACTCCTAGCTTTTCAAATGGTGCAGCATATGCTGATTTAGACAATGATGGCGATTTGGATTTAATTGTCAACAACGTTAATATGCAAGCGTTTGTATATCAAAATAAATCTGAAAAAAACAAAAACAATCATTTTGTAAAAGTCAAACTTAAAGGTGAAGGCAAAAATAAATTTGCAGTTGGAAGCGTCGTAGAACTGTTTTCAAATAAAGAGATAATTCGTCAAGAATTAATTCCAACACGTGGTTTTCAATCTTCTATTGATTATACCATGACTTTTGGAATTGGAACAAAAAAAATAGATTCACTTCATGTAATTTGGCCTAATGGCAAGTTTCAAACAGTTAAAAAAGTGGTTGCAAATTCAATCATAAATCTCAACATTACAGACGCAAAATTGAATTATGTTCCCAAATCTGAAAAACAAAAAATACTATTCTCAGAAGTTACAAACACCCTATTAACTCATAAAGAAAATGATTATATCGATTTTGATTACGAAGGTCTAATTGGTAAGATGCTTTCACAAGAAGGACCAGCACTTGCTTTGGCAGACGTAAATGGTGATGGAAATGAAGATGTTTACATTGGTGGTGCCAAAGGAACATCAGGAAAAATATACTTTAATAATGGAAAAAACAATTTCTCAACTTCTTCACAATCGGCGTTAGAAAGCGATGCAATTTTTGAAGATACTGCAGCAAGTTTCTTTGACGTAGATCAAGATGGTGACCAAGATTTACTCGTTGGAACTGGTGGTAATGAAAAAGCCGACAATGCAAATTATAAAAATCGCTTGTACTTAAATAACGGTAAAGGAATATTTTCTAAAAGCACGTTCAATCTTCCTACAACCAACAGTAATGTGTCTGTAATTGCTCCTTATGATTTTGATGCTGATGGAGATATTGATGTATTTATCGGAAGTAGAAGTGTTCCTGGAGTTTATGGAATTACGCCTAAACAATTATTGTTAGAAAATGATGGCAAAGGAAATTTCGCAAATATCACCGAGAAAAAAGCCTTTAAATTAAATGAAGTTGGTATGATTACCGATGCAATTTGGGAAGACATTGACAACGACAATAAAAAAGATTTAATAATTGTGGGCGACTGGATGGCTCCTATCCTATTCAAAAATACTGGACGCAGATTAGCTGAATTTAAAAATAACCTTGTTGATGAAAAAGGATTTTGGAATGCCGTTGCTTGTGTGGACCTAAATAACGACGGAAAAAAAGATTTAATTTTTGGAAATAAAGGAACCAATACTTCTTACAAATGTTCTAAAACAAATCCAATGAAACTGTTTGTAAATGATTTTGATAACAACGGAACTATTGAGCAAATTAGCACACAAACAATCGATTCCAGAGATATTCCGATTCACTTAAAACAAGAATTGGCAAAGCAAATTCCATCTATTAAAAAGAAAAACATCAACTATTCTGAATACGCCAAAAAATCATTTCAAGAATTATTTGATGCTGATGTTATTTCAAATTCCATTCAGCGAACTGCCACTATCCAAGAAAGTGTAATTGCAATAAACAACGGAAACGGACAATTTCAAATTAAAGCACTTCCTAAAGAAGTTCAGTTTTCTAGTGTCAATGCTATTTGTACTTTAGACATCAATAAAGATGGCATTCTAGACCTAATTCTCGGTGGTAATCAATATGAATTTAAACCACAATTTGGACGTTTGGACTCAAGTTACGGTAGTGTTCTTCTTGGTAATAAAAATGGAAATTACACTTGGATTACAAACAATCAATCTGGCATTTCAATTAAAGGAGAAGTAAAAGGAATTAAAGTTATTAAAACAAAAAATAATGCATCTACAATAATTGCTGTTGTAAATGATAACAAACCAAAAATATTCAAGCGAAATGACTAATTTTTTTAAGACAGCAATACTACTTTTACTTCTTACAAGTTGTTCTAAGAAAGAAGACAAATTGTTTGAAAAATTGACTTCTGACAAAACCAATATAACTTTTAATAACAAGTTAGACGAGTCCAAAAACATTTCTATTCTTGATTATTTATATTATTACAATGGTGGTGGCGTTTCACTCGGAGATGTTAATAATGATGGTTTAGTTGATATTTATTTTACCTCAAATCAAAGGAAAAATAAATTATACCTGAACAAAGGCAATAATAAATTTGAAGATATTTCCGCAAAAGCTGGCGTTGAAGGACAATCCGATTGGAATACAGGAACAATTATGGCCGACGTAAATGGCGATGGATATTTGGATATTTATGTTTGTGCTGTAGTTGGCATCAATGGATTTGAAGGACACAATGAACTTTTTATCAATAATAAAAATAACACTTTTACCGAAAGTGCAGCCGAATATGGTTTAGATTTAGACAATTACAGTTCATCAGCTGCTTTTTTTGATTACGATTTGGATGGCGATTTAGATATGTACTTGCTAAATCATGCCGTTCACTCCGAATCATCATTTGGAAATGCCGACATTCGCAACAAAAGAAGTTATGAATGTGGCGATAAATTGTTCCAGAATGACAACGGAAAATTTACTGATATTAGCGAAAAAGCAGGGATTTTTGGTGGCGCAAATGGGTATGGATTAGGAATTGCAGTTTCCGACTTTAATTTAGACGGTTACCCTGATGTATATATTTGTAACGATTTTCACGAAGACGATTATTACTATTTAAACAACGGAGATGGCACGTTTACTGAAAGTTTAAAAAACCATTTCGGACACACAAGCAGATTCTCAATGGGTGTTGATGTTGCCGATGTAAATCATGATGCCTATCCTGATATTATGACATTGGACATGCTTCCACAAGATGAAAAAGTTCTGAAATCCTCTCTTGGTGATGATAATGTACAAATGTTGAAAATGAGAACCGAAAAACTAGGCTATCATTATCAATATACAAGAAACATGCTTCAACTAAATCAAGGTGGAAATCAGTTTACAGAAACGGCTTTACTTAGTGGTGTTGCCGCTACCGATTGGAGTTGGAGCACACTTTTTGCCGATTATGACCAAGATGGAGAACAAGATATTTTTGTGTCAAACGGAATTCCGAAACGTCCAAATGATTTGGATTATGTAAAGTATTACTCTAATGACGAAGTAAAAACTAAAATTAATTCAACCAAATTATTAGATAAAGAAGCCTTAAAAAGAATGCCTAAAGGAAACGTAAGCAATTATATTTTCCAAGGCTCCAATGATTTAAACTTTAAAAACAAATCACAAGATTGGATCGATAACGATTCGATTATTTCAAATGGAACTGGCTATGCCGACATCGATAATGATGGCGATTTGGATATTATTTCTAATAACTTAAATAGTGAAGCCTCTATCTATTGCAATCAAACTAATGCAAAAGCCAACTATTTAAAACTAAAATTGAAATTCACTGGCAAAAATACATTTGGAATAGGAACAAAAGTACTATCCTATTCTAAAGGCAAAATGCAGTATAAAGAATTACAAACTACACGAGGTTTTCAGTCTTCTTCCGAACCGATTATTCACTTTGGCTTTAAAAAAGAGTCAAAAATTGATTCGCTTGTAGTAATTTGGCCTGATAAAACCTACCAAACATTAAAAAATGTAAAAACCAATCAAATGCTCGAAATTAAAGCAAATTCATCCAGAAAAAGCTTTAATTACAGTAGATTGCATCCAGCATTACAACCACTATTTAAGAAATCCGAATCCAATTTAGGTATCAATTTCACCCATCAAGAGAATGATTATATTGATTTTGTTTATCAAAAATTAATCCCTTACCAACGTTCAGATCGCGGACCAGCAACAGCAATTGGCGATTTAAATGGCGACGGAAAATCCGATATTTACTTTGGTGGTTCAAAAGATTTTGCATCCGAAATTTACCTACAAACTTCCAATGGATTCTCGAAAAAAACACATCCTGAACTAGAAGAAGATGCCGTTTTTGAAGATGCTTCTGCCCTAATTGCCGATTTAAATAATGACAAAATAAATGATTTATTTGTAGCTTCTGGTGGCGGACAAAACGCAGCCGATTTACAATCTAGATATTATCAAGGGAGTAACAATCAATTAACTAAAACCGACTTACCAGCGATTACTCAAAATGCTTCAGTTGTAAAGGCATTTGATTATGATAAAGATGGTGATGTAGATATTTTTGTTGGAAATAATTCACGAAACAATCGATTTGGAAGCCCATCAGATTGCTACCTTTTGAATAATAACAAAGGTAAATTTACATTGGTGCAAAACAAGACTTTTTCTGAAATTGGAATGGTTCAAGATGCCGTATTTTCCGATTTTAATAATGATGGATCAACAGATTTGATTGTGGTTGGAGAATGGATGAAACCAACTTTTTTTGCCAATGTAAAAGGAACGTTTTCAAATGTAACAGCAACTGTCAATCCAGAAAACACAAATGGTTTGTGGCAATCTATACTACCATTTGATATTGATGGCGATGGCGATTTAGATTACTTAGTCGGAAATTGGGGATTGAATTCGAAGTTCAAAGCATCGGCAGAATTTCCAATGAAAATGTATTTTGACGACTTTGATACCAACGGTTCTTTTGAAACCATTGTTACCGTAGAAAAAGAAGGCAAATATTACACCACCATGGGATTGGATGAACTAGCAGAACAATTTAGTGGCTTGGTAAAAAAGAAATTTCATGCCTACAAAGATTTTGCAGGAAAAACAGTTGAAGAAGTATTTGATGCTTCAGCTCTTAAAAAAGCAAAGTTATATCAAGTACACAATTTGAAATCGGGCTATTTAAAAAATAATAAAGGAACATTTACATTTATTCCTTTCCGAAATGAGTTGCAAGTGGCACCAATAACTGCATTTGTAAAATCTAATTTTGATTCAGACAAGCAACAAGAAGTTTTTGCTGCAGGAAATTATTTTGGAGTTTCGCCGTACCACAGTCGTTTTGATGGATTTTCTGGCGCATTAATTAAAAATGAAAAATCCATAACTTTAGGAAATAAATTAGGAATTGACTTAACAGGAAAAGCTGTTAAACATCTTGATATTATTAATTTAAATGGAAAAGACTATCTGTTGGTAACTAGTAACAACAAAAAAGCTGAAGTCTACGAATTGACAAAAAATAAAAAATAATTAAAAATTGAAATATTAAGAATATGATGAGAATTAAATTCATAACATTATTTTCATTGCTATGCATAGCATCTTCTTGCAAAAAAGAAGAAGCTATTGTAGTCACACCAGAAGAATACAGTGCATCGATTGAAAATGTAACGCAAATATTAATACACGATATTTTTTCACCACCAGTTGCCAGTAGAATATACACGTATCCTAACATTGCTGCCTATGAAGTAATTGCGCAGAATAGTACTACGTATAATTCATTACAAAATCAACTACACGGTTTAGATTCTATTCCGGTTTTAGATTCCAAAAGTGGCGTGAATAAAAATGTTGCCGCATTGGTTGCACACATGGAAGTTAGCAAGGCCTTAGTTTTCTCGGAAGAAATGGTAGAAAAATTTAGAGATAGTATGTATGCCAAATGGCAGAATGAAAATAGTAAAGAATTTGAACTATCTAAAGAATACGGTTTAAAAGTAGCAGAACGAGTTAAAAAATGGATGGGAAAAGACAATTACAAACAAACCCGAACGATGCCTAAATATTCGGTTTATGCCAGTAAAGTTGAAAGATGGCAACCTACTCCACCAGCTTACATGGATGCTGTTGAACCGCATTGGGGAAAAATACGAACAATGGTTTTAGATTCTGCTTCACAGTTCAAACCTGTGCCAGCACTACCCTATTCTACCGAAAAAAATTCACCATTTTTTAAAGAAGTACAAGAAGTTTATGACATCAGTAAAATGATGATACAAAAAGGAGATCAATCGGAAGAAATAAAGATGGCGCAATTTTGGGATTGCAACCCTTATGTAACGGTAAACCAAGGACACATGATGTTTGCCAAAAAGAAAATTACACCAGGTGGTCATTGGATGGGAATAACCAAAATTGCTGCTCAAAAAAGTAAAGCAGATTTCGAGAAAACAGTTTATGCCAACACAGCCACTTCTTTGGCACTTTTCGAAGCATTTATTAGTTGTTGGGATGAAAAATTTAGAAGCAACGTGGTACGACCAGAAACTGTAATTAATCAAAACATTGATGAAAACTGGAAACCGCTACTACAAACTCCTCCATTTCCAGAATATACTAGCGGGCATTCGGTGGCATCTACAAGTGCTGCAACAGTACTTACATCAGTTTTTGGAGACAATTTTTCATATGCTGATACCACCGAGTTACCTTACGGACTTCCTAAAAGAGAATTCAAATCATTCAATTTGGCCTCTAAAGAAGCTGCTTTAAGCAGATTGTATGGCGGAATTCACTATCGAGCAGCTATTGAAAACGGTATTGTTCAAGGCAGAAACGTTGGCGAATATATTGTGAAAAAAGTAAAATTTTTAAAATAAGAAATGAATAAAAAATATACAATTGGGATTATTACCCTGATCTTAGCTTTTTTGACTTGGTATTTATTCATCAAAAAAAATGATTACACCATTAATTTTAAAATTAAAACTTCAACTGGAACCTTATTCCAAGGAGTAAAAGAATGGGCCAATAATCGAAAAAAGAGTACTAATGAAAATTATCAAATCCTAGCTGAAAACAATTTTGAACAATTAACACAAAAGCTACAAACTGGAGATAAAACTACCATTTACGATTGGACATTTTTGCCTGTAAACGATTCGGTTACACAAGTTAGCGTAGCTATCAATCAAGAAGGATCACGCATTTATAATCGATTAACGGTTCCATTTTTTCCTACCGAATTCAAACAAGATCAAATTGAAAAAATAAAAGATTTTAAGGAAGGTTTGGAACATCATCTTAAAAATTTTAAAATTAAAATTGACGGAATTCAAGCTTCAGAAGAAACGGCTATTGCATTCATAAAGCTAAAAAGTAGTTTGCAAGAAAAAGCGCAAACCATGATTATGAACGACTCGAAACTTACTGCATTCTTAAAAAATAATTCGATCAAAATTGTTGGAAAACCCTACGTAGAAGTAGAAAAATGGGATTTAGAAAAAGAACAACTACAGTTCAACTATTGTTTTCCTATAGACAAAACAACAATTCCAATAAAGGATTCGATAGTGAATTTTAAGATTCTAAAATCGGTAAAAGGAATTCAAGCAACCTACTATGGCAACTATAGAACTTCAGACAAAGCTTGGTTTCAAATTTTAGATTACGCTAAAAAAAGAAATATTAAATTACAACTCAATCCCGTAGAACATTATTTTGCCAATCCCTATAATGGTGGAAATGAATTGGATTGGGAAACAAAAATTGTAATGCCAATTCAATAATTTTTTTTACTTTTTTTTGCATTATTAATTTAAAATCACACAAACGATAACGTTTTCGGTACTTTCGAGAACGTTTTTTTATGGTTTTTTTTTAGGTTGAAGTAAATAAATATATATTTGAGGTATATGTAAATGAGTACTTAACCAACCAATTTATTTACTTATAAAGTTAGATTTAGAGTTTATAGTTAGATTAGAAAAAGATAGTTTCCATTTCTTTTGATTTGGGAACTATTTTAATTAAGAGAAGAATCAATAATTATGAGTAAAAAAATAAGTTTAAGTTTTTGGCAAATAATAAACATGAATGTAGGATTCTTCGGGATTCAATACAGTTTCGGTTTACAACAAAGTGCCGTAAACCCAATATATGATTTCCTTGGCGCAAGCCCTGACGAATTGCCGTTATTAAATCTTGCTGGACCTTTAACCGGATTGTTAATTCAACCTATAATTGGCGCATTGAGCGACAAAACATGGTCGCCAAAATTTGGTGGAAGAAGAAAACCTTATTTTTTTATTGGTGCCTTAATTTGTAGTATTGCCTTATTCCTTTTTCCATTCAGCAGTTCGTTGTGGATGGCCGCTGGATTACTTTGGATATTAGACGCTGGAAACAATACTGCAATGGAACCTTATCGTGCTTTCATTGCCGATAAACTGGACGAATCTCAACAGCCACTTGGATTTCAAGCACAAAGTTTTTTTACAGGATTTGGGCAAACACTCGCCAATGTTTCACTATTTATTTTTCCATTAATTTTTATTGGCACTACTGGTAAATTACCAACATGGGTTTTTGCATCGTTTTTTCTCGGTGCTGTTTGCTCCATAGGTTCGGTATGGTGGAGTTCGTATACCACTAAAGAAATCCCACCAACAGACGAAGAATTACAAAAAATAAAATCCGAAAAATTAAGTGTTTTTACACCTTTTATAGATATTGCCTCTGCAATTAAAGATATGCCTAGAGTTATGTGGATACTGGCTTTAGTATATCTTTTTCAATGGTATGCACTATTTTGTTATTGGCAAAACTCTTCAAAAGTTGTTGCAAAAAACTCTTTCGAATGGAGATTGATGACAGATAAAGAAAATGAAATAAAAAAATCTTATTCAGAATTTAAAGAAACTTTAAATAAAAATGATCTGTATAAATCATCTACTGATTCTATTTCAAAAATAAACAATTCAAATAGTACAAGCAGCTATGCTACTATTTATGCAACTTGGAAAGATAAAATTGATTATCCCAAAAAATTAAGCGAAGAAGAAACAAAAACATTATCTTTCATAGAAGCTAATGATAAAAAATATGAGAAAGCAGTTTCTTGGACTGGCTTAATCAATGGATGGTATAATATTGTTACATTTTTAGTAGCATTTAGTTTAGTTTGGATGGCAATGAAATATAGTGCCAAAATAGTTCATATGAGCTGTTTATTAATTGCTGGATTTGGTTTTATCGCATTTACTTTTATAGAGAATAAATATTTATTTTTCCCAGCGATTACTGGGTTCGGAATTGGTTGGGCGAGTATGATGGGAATTCCGTATTTGATGGTTGTATCTGACATTCCAAAAGAACGTTATGGTGTTTATATGGGAATTATTAATATGATGATTGTCATTCCAATGTTTATCCAAACGATTACATTTGGATATATCATGAAGCACTTTTTTAATAACGATTCCAATAAGGCAATACTATTTGCTGGAATACTTCTATTAATTAGTGCCGTATGTACCTTATTTATAAAAACTAAAAAGTCAGTTAGTGAATAATTTAGCCTACCAAAAAGCAATTCAATTGTTGCATAATGTAGCTTCGCCAAATGGTTTTTTGGCAAGTGCAGAAAATACTTCCAATTATAAAAGAGTTTGGGCACGTGATGGAGTCATTTGTGGTTTATCCGCACTGGCATCGGGTGATGAACTACTCATTGAAACGTTTAAAAAAACTTTAGAAACATTAGCTAATAGTCAACACGAAGTTGGAACCATACCTTCAAACGTTTTAATTTCAGAAGATAAAACAGACATTAGTTATGGAGGCTTAGCAGGTCGCGTTGATGCTGTTACTTGGTTTATCATCGGTATTTGTCAATATGCTTTTCACAAAAATGATGTTGATTTTGTTGCACAATATGATGTAGAAATAGAGAAATGTCTTGCATTACTAGACACTTGGGAGTTCAACAACAAACATTTATTATATGTACCATTGTCCGGAAACTGGGCAGATGAATACATTACTGATGGTTATACTTTGTACGACCAATTGTTACGAGTTTGGGCTCTAAAAAGCTATAACTATTTTGCAAAACGAAGCGAAATATCCGATAAAATAAAGCATATTTCTGAACAAATTGAAATCAATTTTACGCCTCCAAAAGCATTAACATTTGTAAACGAAATAAGAAGCGAAGTCTATCATGAAAAGGCTTATGAAGTGCTTAATTTTCAGGATTATGCACCATGTTCTTTTTCACCATCCGGATATAAAACGCAATTTGACGGATTTGCAAATTCCTTGTTATTACTTTTAGATATTGGTACTAAAGAATTTCAGAGAAAAGTTGTAACCTATTCGTATTCCTTAGCTTCATCAACAAAACTGGGATTACTACCCGCTTTTTGGCCTCCAATTTTTGAAAATGACGAACATTGGAATTTGTTAAAAAACAATTGTAAATACGAATTTAGAAATTTTCCAAATGAATTTCATAATGGCGGAAGTTGGTCAATGGTGAATGGTTTTTTTGGATTAGCTTTATTGTCTAAATTTGAAAAAGAAAAAGCAGTGACAATTTTGGATAAAATAAATCATGCTAATTCTTTGAATGAATACTCATTTTACGAAAATTTTAATACCGATACACAAGCTCCAAATGGCGTTTCATTATGCGCATGGAGTGCTGCGGCTGCTGTATTAGTTCAACAATCATTACACAATAATTTTAAATTGCTATTATAATTTGAAAAGTATAGACATCATATGCATAGGAGAAGTATTAATTGACTTTATTGGTCATGAGGTAAATACTTCTATTAATAGAACTAAAGATTACCATCGCTTTCTGGGCGGTTCACCAACGAATGTAGCGGTAAATGCCTCAAGATTAGGATTAAAATCAGTACTTGTAGCCTCTTGTGGTCAAGATGGATTGGGCGATTATGTGGTTAGAAAATTAAAAGACAATAATGTTGATACGTCTTTAATTCAAAAATTAGAAACGGTGCCAACCTCTGTAATTTTTGTTTCCAAATCTACTGAAACTCCCGATTTTATTCCGTACCGAGAAGCTGATTGTCAAATATTTGAAAATCAACTACCAGACGAAATTCTAGCTGAAGCCAAAATATACCATACAACTTGCTTTGCATTAAGCAAAAATCCTGCAAGACAAACTATTTTAAACCGAGCTAAAAAAGCAAAAGAGCTTGGTCTTCAACTTAGTATAGACATAAACTTTTCGGAACGAATTTGGCCTAATCGTGAAGAAGCGAAAGCAGTGCTAAAAGAATATTTATCTAACGATCCATTAGTTAAATTGAGTGAAGACGATTGTTATAGATTGTTTGCCGAAGTAAAATCAGAAGATTACATTTTTGAGTATTTTCATAATCTCGGAGCAAGTAGAATCTGTTTGACTAAAGGTAAAAACGGTGTAGTTTTATCGGATAAAAACCATGGATTGTTTTTTCAAAAAGCAGTTTTTATTAACGAAATAAAAGATGCAACAGGAGCTGGAGATGCTTTTTGGACCGGATTTTTGTATGCACAACTCCATGATAAAGGTATTGAAGAAAGTTTAACTATTGCTCAAAAATTGGCGAGTTTAAAATTACAAAATGTGGGAAGACTTCCAGATGGAATTGATTTTCCTGAATATCTAAAAGCATAATTTATCACATCTAATTTGCTTACAACATGAAAAATGCAGCCATAAAATTATCCTTATTTTTCAACTATTTTGTTTTTGCAATATTATTGAATTGTGTTGGAGTTGTAATGCTTCAAATGCAACTTAATTTTGGAGTTTCCAAAAGTAGTGCATCAGTTCTTGAAGGATTTAAAGATTTACCAATTGCAGTTGCCGCATTTATTTTCGCTTCTTTTTTACCAAAAATCGGACTTAAAAAATCAATGCTTTTTGCACTAGCATTAGTAACAATATTAAGCAGTATTATGCCATTTGCAGATGCTTTCTGGTACTTCAAACTTTTGTTTTTTGTAATTGGAGTTTCGTTTGCTTTAATAAAAGTTTCCGTTTTTTCGACTATCGGATTATTAACCAATAACGAAAAAGAACACAGTAGTTTTATGAATTTTCTTGAAGCAATTTTCATGTCAGGAGTAATGCTTGGCGGATTCGTTTTTAGCTATTTTGTAAACGATGCAGATCCAAAATCACGTGAATGGTTGGATATTTATTGGCTAATTGCAAGTTTGTCATTACTTGCTTTATTATTACTATTATTCTCAAAATTAGATGAGAAAGATGCAAAAATTGAAAACACATCTTTAGAAAAAGATTTTAAAGAAATGATTGCAATGATTGTAAAATCACTCATCATTGTTTTTATACTTTCCATCTTTTTTTATGTAATGATAGAACAGAGTTTTTCGACATGGATGCCAACATTTTATAAAGAAATTCTTCGTGCACCAACAAGTATTGCCGTACAAGCGGGATCCATTTTGGCAGGCGCAACATTCCTTGGCAGATTACTTTCGGGATTCGTATTATTACGAGTAAAATGGATTTATTTTCTGTCTTTTTGCTTGCTTGCAATAGCAGCAATTGTAATTATTGTAATGCCATTAGCCAAAAATATTGTTATAGAAAACAACCAAGAAATGACTTGGTTAAATGCACCATTTGTACTGTATTTATTGCCAATTATGGGATTATTTCTAGCACCAATATATCCAACATTAAATTCAACAATTCTTTCTTCTTTACCCAAACATATGCACAGTTCAATGGCAGGATTAATTGTAGTTTTTTCAGCTCTTGGCGGCACAACTGGGTCGATAATTACTGGTCACGTTTTCGAATCATTTGACGGAACTACTGCATTCTATTTTTCGTTAATTCCAATAACATTAATTTTTATCTTAATTTGGATATTGTATAATATGAATAAAAAATATGCCATTACTAAAGCTTAATATCTTCGAAACACTTTCGCAATTGCTCTTGCAAGAAGATACCGATCTGGATAAACGAATTACCATTGACGACAAAGGAATAAAAAAATTTCTGCTTCAGTCCAATGGAAACCAGCTTGTTGTTGAAGGCACTTATTTTTTATCCAATTTATTGCAAGAATTAATTTTGGCTCAAGAAAATAATATCGATTATATTGAAACAGAGAAAATTTTCGAACTTCCTGCCGACAGAATTAACCGAATGATAAAAAATTATTTTTGGGACGAGCTCACTAGAACAATGGATGAAAAAGGTTTAGAGAAAATTCTAACCGATAGTAAATCTAAAACTAATGAGTTTATAATTTACGTTCCAAAAAGTGATGTGTTTGGATATCAATATTATAAAAAAATTGAGGAAAAATACAATTTAAATGTTGAACAACTTCCTGAAAACTGTACTCCTGAATATGTAAGTTCTATAAACGATAAAGGCGGAATTTTAGCTCTTGCTCTTCAAACAGAAAACGGAGCTACAGTTGGTGTTCCATTTGTTGTTCCCGGCGGACGGTTTAACGAAATGTATGGTTGGGATAGTTATTTTGAAAATATTGGTTTGCTTATAGACAACCGACTGGATTTAGCCAAAAGCATGGTTGAAAATTTTGCATACCAAATCACACATTATGGTAAAATACTGAATGCCAATCGTTCATATTACTTAACTAGAACACAACCTCCATTTTATACTAGCATGATTCGAGAAGTATTTGAATCAATGCATACCAAAGATTTAAATTGGTTGAAAACACATCTTGAGATAGCCATAAAAGAATATGAAACCGTATGGATGGTTACTGGCAAACGATTAACAAGCAATGGATTAAACCGATATCATGCTGAAGGAATTGGAATGCCACCTGAAACTGAATCTGGTCATTATGATGAACTTTTAGAACCATTTGCAGCAGCAGAAAACCTATCTATTTCTGAATATGAAAAACTATATTACCTACGAAAAATTGAAAACAAAGAATTAGATTCCTACTTCGTCCACGACCGAAGCGTAAGAGAAAGTGGTCACGATACTAGTTACCGATTAGAAGGTCATTGTGCCGAACTTAATACGGTAGAATTGAATGCGATGCTCTACAAATACGAAACCGATTTTGCTTATCTAATAGCTCATTTTTTCGAGGGAGAATTTGAATATAATAATTTTTTGTATTCAACCGAAATTTGGGAATATAAAGCAAAAAAAAGAAAGCAATTGATGTCGGATTTTCTTTGGAATGAAGAAGAAAATTGTTTTCAAGATTACAATGTAATTAGTGAAAAACAATTTCCGTTTGTATCGGCCACAAGTTTTTTTACGTTATGGGCAAAAACTGCTACCAAAGAACAAGCCGAAAAAATGGTCAACACTATTTTGCCAAAACTAACTTTTGACGGAGGTATTGCTGGTTGCTCAAAGGAAAGTTTAGACAATTTAGGAACAATTAATACACAGCGCCAATGGGATTATCCTAATGGTTGGCCACCTCATCAAATGATTATTTGGCAAGGACTACGCAACTATGGCTATAACGAAAAAGCACAACAATTAATTTATAGATGGCTTTGGATGATCACAAAAAATGCTTGCGATTACAATGGAACTATCCCTGAAAAATTTGATGTTGTGGCAGCGTCACATAAAGTTTTTGCTGAATACGGCAATCAAGGTACCGACTTTGAATACATTACAAGAGAAGGTTTTGGTTGGATGAATGCTTCTTTTCAATTAGGCATGAAACTCTTAGAAAACAATTATAAAAATGAATTGAACCAGCTAACCCACCCAAATGACTTGTTTAAATAAGAAAACAAAATAAGTTGTAATAGTTAAAGAAAAGAACTTCATAATTCGCATCCCTACAATACTAGCTATGAAGTTCTTAAAACCAATCATATTCTTTAACCTATTTGCAAATGTAAACCCAAAAATTAAACTGGATATACGTATTTCTACGTGTTTTTAGATAAATTTTAGAATAAATCAACTTTATTTCCATTTTTACGAGTCATTTTTTAAATAAAAAAGAAACCCTGATTAAAATTAATCAGGGTTTCAACCAAAAATTCTAACCTAAACTCAAATAATAATTTTAATTCAAAACAAATCCAACGTCATCAATGTAAAGTTTGTCACCACTTTGATTGTTGAATTCTTGAAATACTATCTCATTGATTGTTGCTGGAGCTCCGCCTAATTCAGAGAATGGAATAACAAATGTTGTCCATTGATTGGTAAATGCAATTTCTTTTCCTGCTCCATAATTATTATTTAATACTACTTTAAATTTGCCTGTTTCCTTTGTACTTCTAAAAGAAACACGAATTCCACTGTAACCACTAGTAGATGGTGAAGCGCCATACATTGGAAATTTAAAACCGGTATATCCTGTAAAATTTGCTTCTATAGAACTTTCGCCTTGAACTTTCAATTGGTTGTTGGTTACAAATCCGCTTCCATCCCATGGACCCAAATAATTTTCTACAAAACTTGCTGGAGCATCATCATATATTGCAGTTCCAATAGCTTGTGAACTTGTACTTGATCCAGATATAGTAGTAACAGTAACATATTTACGAAATGAGCCTGTAGGAACTACTGCTTGAATTTCTGTTAAGGTACTCGATACAACTGTTGCTGGCGTAGTTCCGATAGTAACTGTAGGATTTAAGAAAAAAGAGCCATAAATAGTGATAACATCGCCATCGTTAGCATTTATCGAATTAAAACTAGTCACCAATGGCGCTGGTGGCGCGACTACAAAACCAAATGTTGCAGTACCATTTAATGTCACGACTTTCAATTCATCTGATGCATTAGCATAAGGAGTATCTCGGTCTATTGTTACAAAAATAGTTTTATCAGTAACCAAAGTTGGATTGAAATACGTATCAGTATCATTGAAATAAATTTTCTGCACTGATGAAAATCCTGAACCTTGTATTACATAAACATTATCAGCATAACCAAGTGTTGTAGGAGTTAGCTCAACAGGATTTCCATCAATGTCAACAGCTGCGCTTACGCTCTCAATTACTGGTTTAGCAGTACCTTGATTTGCGTCCGAATCATCTTTGGAGCAAGAGGTTATTCCTATTATTGATAGTACTACCAATAAAAAGCTCGACAAGAAATTAAATTTAAAATTTTTCATATCTATTATTTTTAATTAAAATTATACGGTACAGGTGCATCCAACAATTTTGGGTTTTTAGCTACGTCATTATCTGGATAAGGTAATAAGAAATCACCTTCTTCTGGAGTATAATATTCGGCAGTTAATCTGTTACCTCTGTTTTGTGCTCCCATAATTGCAATGGCTTGCGCTCTTGGAATTCGACCCAAATCAAACCAATAATCTCCTTCAAAAGCCAACTCTAATCTTCTTTCTTTAAGGATATCTAAAAAAGTGATTACCGTTTTAGGAGCCAATCCTGCTCTAGTTCTAACAGCATTAAAAGAAGTTAACGCACCAGCATCAGATGTACTTGCAGCCGTTCCTAAAGTAGCTTCTGCATGTATCAATAATAAATCTGCGTAGCGCATAATATAGGTTACGTTATCCATCATAGCCCAATTATCTGCTGGACCAGTTACTGTTCCGTTTACTATTCCGATACAATACTTCTTGATCGCTGAACCTGCATTTTGCCCACCTATTTGATCAACTGCTGGAACTGTTAATGAACCACCGCTTGGAGCAACTTTAATATTTGGATAAACATCACCAGGTAACATGATTGATTCTTTTCTTCGAAGATCACCAGGTTCAAAAGCAGCCATTAAATCTTGTGAAGGTGCAAATACTCCACCATAAGATGCGTTTGAAGTGGTTACAGTTGTAGTACTTATACCGAATTGTGTGTTGCAATTATTAGCCGAGCCATAATTTCCATCTCCTTTCCATTGCAATGCAAAAATAGATTCTTCATTGTTATTATTTCCGTAGGTAAACAAATCACCAAATGTTTTAGACGGTAATTGAGCACTACCAAATAATTTGAATTCACCGCTGCTTATTACTTCCTCAGCTAAATTTTTGGCTTCAGTATATTTTTTTTCATATAAATATACTTTAGCTAACATAGCTTTAGCAGAACCTTTAGAAACTCTACCATTCTCCGCATAATTTGAACCTCTATTTTTATCAAATAATCTTTCGGTTGCGGCCAAATAATCCATTTCAATTAAAGTATAAATATCCTCTATTCTATTTGTATTGATTGCTGGAGAACTGGTGTAATCTAAATTATTTTCAATTATTGGTACTGCACCCCAAAGCCTAACTAAATAAAAATAAGCAGTAGCTCTCATAAAATAGGCTTGTCCAATTGTATTTTGAAGTACATCATCATCTACAGCTGGTCCAACTCTTGACGGTAAAAAGTTTATAATGGCATTTGCTTGAGCAATATTTGCCCATAACGAACTCCAACCGTTTACCAACTCAGGATCACTTCCGTTTAATGCGAATGTTCTCATTGCGCTTACATCTGGCGATCCTGTGTACATATTTCCTGAACCAACTTCGGCAACAGCATAAAAGAATTTATTGTTAAACTGGAACCAAGTTCGGCTATACATTCCATTAGTAGCACTAGCAACCTGCTCATTTGTTGCATAATAAGCATCTAATGAAATACCGTCTTCTGGTGGTCTATTGGTAAATTCATCTTGACAAGATGCAAAAAACAGATACACAAAAATAATTGTGCAGAGTTTGTAAAGATTTTTATTATTTCTCATTTTCATATATTTTTTAAAATTCAACATTTACTCCGAAAGAAACTGTTCTTGGCGTTGGATATCGACCGTTGTCAATTCCAGCTAACAGTGGACTTTGATTAAAACTTCCAATTTCAGGATCGTAACCACTATATTTAGTAAAAGTGTACAGATTTTGAATACTTCCATAAAGTCGTACTCTAGAAATTTTCATTTTTGACAATAAGTCTTGAGGTAAAGTATATCCAAAAGTGATGTTTTGAAGTCTTAAATAAGAACCATCTTCAACATACCTATCGGAAATGAATAAATTGGTATTACTTTCACTATTTATAGGGCGTGGGATATTAGTATTGGTATTCGTCGGAGTCCAATAATTTGCAGCGTCTACTAATTGATTTTGAGACAAAATTGCATTTGATGTACTACTTCTATTGGTTAAATTTAAAATATCGTTTCCATAAGATCCTTGTAAGAAAACTGATAAATCAAAATTTTTGTATCTAAAATTATTAGTAAATCCGAATGTAAAATCGGGATGAGGATTACCTACAAAAGTTCTATCGTTAGTATCTACAACACCGTCGCCATTGATGTCTTTATATTTTATATCGCCTAAATAAGTTTGTCCAGCAGCAGTACCAACAGTTTGACCAAACTGAAGAGGCGCATTATTTAATGTTTGCAGGTCGTTAAAAATACCATCTGTTTGGTATCCATAAAACTGTCCTATCGGCTGGTTTACCACCGTATTAGTAACAACATAAGGTTGATATCCATTAGTATTAATTTCGGTGAATAAAGGCAAATCCTCTGAAATAGAAACTAACTTGTTATTATAACGAGAAAGCACTAATGTAGCATTATAACCGAAGTTACCAGTACCTTTAGTTGTATAACCAATAGTCAAATCAATACCTTTGTTTTCCATTTTACCTAGGTTAGAATAAGGTGCCGAAATTCCTCCATATTGACCGCCTCCACCCGTGAGATATAATGGTAAGGGTACTTGAAATAGGAATCCATCTGACTCTTTTTTATAAAGATCAACGCTAACAGAAAGTCTTGAATCTAAAACTGTAAAATCCAAACCTAAGTTGGTTTGATTTAAAGATTCCCATGTTAAATCAGGATTTGGAAAATTACTTGGTAAAAAACCAGAACCTAAACCTGAATTTTGCTGAGCTAATAAAGCACTGTATCGGTTATTTTCTATTTGTTGATTTCCTGTTTCTCCGTATCCTAGTCTAAACTTGATGTTATCAATGTATGGCTTTGTACTTTCCATAAATTTCTCGCTAGACAATTTCCAAGAACCTGAAATACCTCTAAAAGTTCCTACTTGATTTTTTCCTGCAGCAGGATCAAATTTGGATGATCTATCTTGTCTAACTGATGCAGACAAACTGTAACGGTTATCAAAATCATAAATTGCTCTTCCAAAAAATGAAGAAAGTGCTGCACTACCTTTGTAACTTGTAACAATTCGATTTTCAGGATCTGACAAATTTAGTCCATAAATATCATTTGTTTGAAAGCCACTAGCTGTTGCTAAGATTCCTTCCCAATGCGAATCATTCGCTTCTTGACCAGCTAATATTGTAAACTTACTTTTCCCGAAACCAAAATCATAGGTCAATAAATTTTTAATATTTGTTGCATACCAATTCTGTCTTCTTTCATTCAAATCGGCAGTTAAATTTCGTTGCGAACCTCTATCATAGGATGGAGAAAACTCGGTATTTTCTGAAAATTCAGTATTGGCACTAACTTCTAATCGGTATTTTAAACCTTTTAAAATGCTTGCTTCAGCGTATACATTACCTAAAAAGTTTTTTCTAATTAATTTATTCTCTTTAGTTAACGCTTCAGCAACTGGATTAAAATAAGTTACAAAATTCGAGTTTAATGGTGGTGCTGCATAAGTTCCGTCACTATTTCTAACAGGAGTATCAGGGCTTTGCAACAAAGTATTGTTGATTAATCCAGTAAAACTTTGATTGATTGTAATGCGCTCATTTGTAATACCCGCATTTACATTTGTACCTATTTTCAACCAACTTTTAACTTTAGAATCTAAATTTAATCTGTACGTATATCTTTTGTATGAAGATCCAAGCAAAATACCATCTTGATCCAAAAATCCTCCAGACATGTAATAATTGGTACCATCTTTGGCACCAGAAAACGATATTTGATGACTTTTAGCAAAGGCGGGTCTGTATATTTCTTTTTGCCAATCAGTACCTTTTCCAAGTAATTCTGGGTGAGCAAATTCCGGACGCAAAGGTGTTCCGTAAAGTAATGATAGATTATTTTGGTGTTCTGCAAATTGTCTTAAATTCATTACATCCAATTGCTTATAGACATTTTGAACTGATGTAAATCCTTCATAAGATATTTTACCCGTACCTTTTTTTCCTGATTTGGTGGTAATAATTATTACACCATTAGCACCTCTAGATCCATAAATTGCCGTTGCAGAAGCATCTTTTAAGATATCAATTGACTCTACATCGTTAGGATTAATTGCTGCCAGTGGACTAACGGCGCTATTTCCACCACCTCCAGTAGCCGAAAAATCATTTCCTGATATTGGTCTACCACTTGTAGATCTGCCGGTTGCATCGCCTGATATAGGAACACCATCAACAATATACAAAGGTTCGTTGGTTCCTGTTACCGATGTTGTTCCACGAACTCGTATAGATACGGCTGCACCAGGTTGACCCGAATTACTACTAACACTAACACCAGCCGCCTTACCTTGCAACATTTGATCAATATTAACCTGTTTTAAATTTTCAATATCTTTCGTTTTTACCGAAGAAATTGAACTTGTTAAATCTTTCTTTTTTTGCGAACCATAACCTATAACTACAACTTCTTCAAGTTGCTCAGAGCTTTCGGAAAGTTTAATATTCAAACTTGTTTTTCCATTTACAGCAACTGATTGCGATGCAAATCCAATAAAGCTGTATACTAAAGTTGCATTTTCAGAAACTTTAATTACATACTGCCCATCTAAATTTGTACTTACTGAATTTTTAGTACCTTTTTCAGTAACACTAGCACCAGGAATAGACATTCCTTTCCCATCTGTAACTACTCCGGAAACCGTTGTTTGTGCATTTGAAATAAAAAGAGTTCCAAAAAGAAATAAAAATAAAAATTTGTATTTCTTTTTAGACCATCGAGTGAAGTAAAGATGTAAATCCCTCATAATTTTGTTTGTTGGTTAAGATTAGTAAATCGTAAATAAATAAAGAATAAAATTCAATTATCAATAATTTTATTCTCTAAATATTATGAATAACAAATTTATGTGAGATGTTAACTTAAAGTTAATATTATTTTATCAATTCATTCTACTATTTTCTCTATCGATTTCGTAATTTTTTGATTTTTATTTGACAAAATTGTACTATACTATAAATAAGATATATATTTTACTAAATATAAAGTATCAATAATAAAAAGTGCAGTTATAAAAAGCGTTTCATACCATAAAATTCTTCACGATATTGACTAGGTGTAGATTTTTTTATGCTTTTAAATATCCTATTAAAATTGGCTATATTATTAAATCCTGATTTAAAAGCAATTTCAGAAATACTCAAATCTTTTTCTACCAACCAGCGCGCTGCATAACCCACTCTAATATCATTTAAATAATTAATAAATGTTTTACCTGTTCGCTTTTTAATAAACCGATTAAAAGATACTGCCGTCATCAAAGCAACATCAGAAACATCATCCAAAGTTATTTTTTCAGCAAAATTCTTTTGAACATATTCATAAACCAATTTCATTTTGTCATCATCTTCAAATTTATCATAATCTATAGTGTAAGTAGACAAGAGCCTTTGATTCCTAGAGTTGGCCATGTCTTGCAAAATCGAAACAATTTCTAAAAAATAGTCCATTCCATCAAGTCTAGACAATTTACAAATACGATCATGAAGATCATTAGCGGTCTTTTTTGAAAACAAAATTCCATGAATAGACCGATTAAACATTTCTTTAATAGATTGCATAATACGTCTTGTAAGCAAAGCATCATCAAACAAATCATTATGAAATTGTATTGTAATTTCATGAATTTTTTTACTCTTGCATGCATTTAATTCCCATCCATGATATAAATTTGGACCTACCAAAACAAGTTCGATATCATCAATTTCTTCAATATGGTCTCCAACAATCCTTCGAACACCTTTGCCATTTTTTATAAAATTAATCTCATATTCGGGGTGATAATGTATTGGGAAATCAAAATTATCTTTAACTCGATCAAAAACTAAAAAGCTATCTCCTTTAGACAATGGAGTAATTTCGCGGTGAAATTTTGTAATATCTTTCATTTAACATTTTTTAAAATGCAATTATATGATATAAAAATGATAAAATAATACTATTGATGATGAAATAACACAACTATCTTTGAACTTTAAGAAAAATAAGCTTTGATTTTTTTTTGATAACAAAATAAAATCAAATAAAAATTGCGAAATTCTTATGAATTATAACAAAACATCAAAATGTAATTTTTGTATAACTTTGATTTCTAATCGATAAAACAAACCCAAACCGATGAGATTAACTTTTTTACTAACATTAGTGATTCTTTTTACAAACATTTCTTGTAAAGCACAAACGACAACTAGTATTAAAATGGTTGATGCAGCAGCTACTTTAGAAACTCAAAAATTATATTCCAACCTTCATAGAATTAAAGAAAAAGGATTCATGGTTGGTCATCAAGATGCATTGGCTTATGGTGTTAATTGGAAGTACCAAGAAGGAAGAAGTGATATAAAAGACGTTACAGGTGATTATCCTGCCATTTACGGTTGGGATTTAGGTGGCACTGAACATCAATCTAATCAAGATATTGATGGCGTACCGTTTGCAAAAATGAAGCAATGGATTAAAGAAATCTACGATCGTGGTGGAGTAAGTACTATAAGTTGGCACATGGACAATCCGTTTACAGGAAAAAACGCCTGGGATACTACTCCAAATTCATTTGCATCCATACTTCCAAACGGATCTAAACACGATTTGTACAAATCTTGGTTAGATAATTCGGTTAAATTCTTTTTGTCGCTTAAAAGCAATGATGGAAAAGCAATACCTATTTTATACCGACCATTTCACGAACTTACGGGAAACTGGTTTTGGTGGTGTAAAAACAATGCTACACCAGAGCAATTTAAAGAAGTTTGGAAGTTTACTGTTGATTATTACAAGTCTAAGGGCGTTCATAATTTGATCTATGTATACAACACTTCAATGGTAAAATCTCGTGAAGAATTTCTAGAATATTATCCTGGAGCAGCTTATGTAGATATCTTGAGTTTTGACAATTATGAATATAATGATCCAACGAAAGACAACTCATTTGTAGAAAATAATTTGAAACTATTCGAGATTATGGATGCAATTGCCAAGGAACAAAATAAGATTACTGCTTTTGCTGAAACGGGTTACGAACAAATTCCATATGATAAATTTTGGACTAAAACCATTTTAGAGTCAATTGGAAATCATAAAATATCTTTTGTACTGGCATGGAGAAATCACGGTTGGCAAGAAAATGAAAAGAAAATGCATTATTATGTTCCGTTTAAAGGACATCCAAATGAAAAAGATTTCATAGATTTTTTTAATCTGAAACAGACACTATTTCAAAAAGATATTACAGCAGAAAAGTTATACAAATAAACCATAAATAATACTAAATCCATTTAATGAAACTATCCAATATAGATTTAACAATAATCGCTTTATACTTTATCATGATGATTGTCATTGGTTTAGTAATGAAAAACAAAGCCAAAAAAAGTAAAGACAATTACCTTATGGGTGGAAAAAAACTGCCTTGGTACATGCTTGGTCTAAGCGATGCCAGTGATATGTTTGATATCTCCGGAACCATGCTTTTAGTTAGCATGGCATTTCTTTATGGATTTAAAAGTATTTGGATTCCTTGGATGTGGCCAGTTTTCAATCAAGTTTTTCTAATGGTTTTCTTGAGTAAATGGTTACGTAGAAGTAATGCAACAACTGGTGCTGAATGGCTTGGAACACGTTTTGGATTGTCTGATAAAGGCGTAAAACAAAGTCATGCTATTGTGGTTGTTTTTGCCTTAATGCTTTGCATCGGATACATGGCATACGCTTTTGTTGGAGTTGGCGAATTTCTTGAAATCTTCATTCCTTACGAAACTGTAAAAGAAGTAGTTCCTTTTCTTGATGTGCATTTAGAAAATTATAATCTTGGAACACCTGAATATGCAACGGCTTTGATAGATGCCAAAAATACAACAGCACAATTTTATGGTGTTTCCATTTGTATTGTAGCCACGTTTTACAGTATTGTCGGTGGAATGCACGGAATTGTTCTTGCCGATTTCATCAAATACATGATTATGATTGTGTGTTCGATTTTTGTCGGAACCATTGCAATGCAACATTTAGCCAATTCAGGAATTGTAATTACCGATAGAATGCCTTTAGGTTGGGACAATCCGATTTTCGGGAAAGAATTAGGTTTAGATTGGAGCAAAATTCTACCAGAAGCTACCAAAAAATTACAATCGGACGGATATAAATTATTCTCAGCAATTGTAAGCATGATGTTCTTTTCTGGAGTTTTAAAATCTTTAGCTGGACCAGCGCCAAACTACGATTGTCAAAAAATATTAAGTACAAAATCGCCAGAAGAAGCTAGTAAAATGAGTGGATTCATCTCAATTATTTTACTTCCAATAAGATATTTCATGGTCATGGGATTGTGTATTTTAGGAATATTGTTTTTCAAAGATTTAGCCCTTTCCCAAAATGCCGACGGAATCAATTTCGAAAGTATCATGCCAGCCGTAATCAACAAATACCTTCCTGTTGGATTGGTCGGATTGGTTCTTGCCGGATTTCTTGGTGCGTTTATGAGTAACTTTTCTGGAACATTAAATGCAGGTCAAGCTTATATAGTCAATGATATTTATTTAAAATATTTCAATCCAACTGCCGATAGAAAGCAAATCATCAACATGGGTTATCTATCTGGAATTGTGATGGTACTTCTTGGCGTTGGTTTAGGACTTTTAATCAAAGACGTCAATATGATTTTCAATATCATCACCGCTGGTTTGTATGGCGGATTTGTTTGTGCGAATGTCTTGAAATGGTATTGGTGGCGCTTTAATGCCAACGGATATTTCTACGGAATGTTATTCGGAATCATTGCAAGTGCCATTCCTCCAGCCTTATCCGTTTCTGGAATCACAACCTATTTTGACGGAACTCGAATGTTGTATTTCTTCCCAGTTTTTATCATAATTCAATTGATTGCTTGTGTTATAGGTTCGTATGCCGCGCCACCAACAGAAAAAGCAGTCTTGCATACGTTCTACAAAAACGTACGCCCATGGGGATTTTGGAAACCTATTCACGATGAATTACTTCAAGAAGATCCAACATTAGAGAAAAATAAAAATTTCAAACTCAATATGTTCAATGTATTTCTTGGTATTACAGGACAGATTTTACTCACATTAGTTCCGATGTATTTAATCCTTTCCAGATGGTTTGCACTTGGCATCGTCTTCGGATTATTTGTAGTCATTGCTCTTTTAATGCGACGCACTTGGTGGAACCGATTAACTGATTTTTAAAATAAATTTATAATATAATACGCAGCGTATGATCACGGAAAACATAACCAAAATTCACAATTTTGATGCTTTAACAGCCAGTCATTTGGAATTTGTTCAACAGCCCAATAGTCCAGTTTCAGAAAATAACGGAATTTACTCAAGATATACCAATCCTGTTGTAACTGCCAAACACGTTCCGTTACATTGGCGTTATGATTTTAATGCCGAAACCAATCCGCTTGGTTTAGAACGTATTGGTTTTAATGCAACATTCAACGCTGGAGCAATAAAATTCAATGACAAATATGTTTTATGTCTTCGTGTCGAAGGCAACGACAGAAAATCATTTTTTGCAATGGCTGAAAGTCCGAATGGTATTGACAATTTTCAGTTTTGGGACAAACCTTGCGTAATTCCTCAAATTGAAGGAAATCCAGATACGAATGCTTACGATATGCGTTTAGTACAACACGAAGACGGATGGATTTACGGAATTTTTTGTACCGAAAGAAAAGATCCAAGCGCACCAAAAGGCGACACAAGCACAGCAATAGCCAACGCAGGTTTAGTGCGCACCAAAGATTTAATAAATTTTGAACGCTTGCCCGATTTAGTTTCCAATACCGGTCAGCAAAGAAATGTAGTCCTTCATCCAGAATTCGTTAACGGAAAATACGCCATGTACACACGTCCGCAAGACGGATTTATCGATGTTGGAAATGGTGGCGGAATTGGTTTAGGATATATTGACAACATGGAAAATCCAGTTGTAAAAGACGAACAAATCATCTTCGGAAAAGTATACCACACCATTTACGAACTTAAAAACGGACTTGGTCCAGCTCCAATAAAAACAAATAAAGGTTGGTTGCATTTGGCGCACGGCGTTAGAAATACAGCTGCAGGTTTGCGTTATACTTTGTATGTTTTTATGACCGATTTGAATGATATTTCTAAAGTAATTCATACGCCTGCAGGACATTTCATGGCACCAGAAAACGACGAACGTGTGGGTGATGTTTCCAATGTTTTGTTTTCAAATGGTTGGATTGCCGACGATAACGGAACCGTTTTTGTGTATTACGCTTCCTCAGATACGAGAATGCACGTCGCTACTTCTACCATTGAAAAACTAGTAGATTATGTAATGAATTCACCTGAAGATAAATTCACTTCTGCTGATTCAGTGCATACAATAATCGATTTAATTGATAGAAATAAAATGATTTAAAAAAATAAAAGTTTAAGTAAAAAACAAACCACTAATAGATTAAGTTTTAATGCGCAATAGCGAATAACTTAATGAAAATTAATTTCTTAATGGTTGAAAATACCATGTTTTATTTTTTGTAATAAAGTTTAATAACTATGAAAAGGCTTCTATTAATTTTACTACTCACAACTGCTTTTGCTAATGCTCAAGTAGGAAAAAACAATGGTAACCTTCAAGTCATTGGAACGCAATTGTGCAACCAAAAAGGAACTCCAATTGTGCTTCACGGAATGAGTTATGGTTGGAGTTGTTTTCATCCTTCCTTTTATAACAAACAAACAGTAAAATGGCTCAAAAAAGATTGGAATTGCACTGTAGTTCGAACTGCTTTAGGAATAGAACCTGATAATGGTTATTTACAAAATCCAAAAGCGTCAGAGCAATTAATTACCGATGTTGTTGACGCCGCTATAGCAAATGATATTTACGTTATCATCGATTGGCACAGTCATAATTTGAATTTAAAAGAAGCCAAAGATTTCTTTGATCGCATGTCTAAAAAGTACGGCAAGTTTCCAAATGTAATTTATGAAGTGGTCAACGAACCTGACCAAGAAAGTTGGGAAGAAGTAAAAGCGTATTCTGAAGAAGTCATTGCTACCATTCGTAAAAATGATGCCGATAATATCATTCTAGTTGGTTCGCCACATTGGGATCAAGATGTGAATTTGCCTGCCGAAAATCCGATTAAAAATGTTACAAATGTAATGTACACCATGCATTTTTATGCGGGAACACACAAACAATGGTTGCGCGACCGAACCGATGAAGCCATCAAAAAAGGATTGCCCATTTTTGTTTCTGAATGTGCCGGAATGGAAGCTTCAGGCGATGCCGCGATGGATTATGCAGAATGGCAAAAATTCATCGATTGGATGGATAAAAACAAAATAAGTTGGGTGACTTGGTCGGTTTCTGATAAAGATGAAACGTGTTCTGTCCTGAAAAAAGGAGCTTCGGCAACTGGCGATTGGAAAACATCAGATTTAAAAGAATCGGGAATCAAAACTAGAGCATATTTGAATTCCTACAACGAAGATGGAACGTTAAAAACTACTTCAAAAAACTAAATTACAAGGAAAATGATTTATGAAAAGGAATCCATAAATTTCACTATTTTTTTAGATAAAATTACTGCCGAATTGCATTCGATTTTAGACTATTGGGAAACCAATGCCATCGATGAACAATTTGGAGGTTTTATTGGCGAGATTGATTTTAATGACACAAAAAATGAATTGGCTGACAAAGGTTCGGTTTTAAATGCCAGAATTCTTTGGTCGTTTTCTGCAGCTTATCCTGTAACTAAAAATCCGAATCATTTGGCTATTGCCGAACGAGCTTTTCAGTACATCAACAACTATTTTTATGATACAAAATTTAGTGGCATCTTCTGGTCTGTTAACTACGATGGAACTCCAAAAGATACCAAAAATCAAATTTACGCATTGGCTTTTACAATCTACGGATTAACCGAATATTACAAAATTTCTCAAAATCAAGAAGCATTACAACTGGCAATAAATCTGTATAATACAATAGAAAAATACAGTTACGATAAAGAAAACGAAGGGTATTTTGAAGCCTTTACTCGCGATTGGCAACCCATTGAAGATTTACGCTTGAGCGATAAAGATGCCAACGAAAAGAAAACAATGAACACGCATTTGCACATTGTAGAAGCTTATGCGAATCTTTATCAAGTTTGGCCCGATTTAGAACTGAAAGACAAAATAAAAAAATTGCTTTATGTGATTAGCATCTATTTCATTGATAAAAACACGTGGCATCTGAAACTATTTTTCAATGAAAATTGGGTAGAAAAACCAGATGTAATTTCGTATGGTCATGATATCGAAGCGGCTTGGTTGTTACAATGGTGCGCCGAAGTGATTGAAGACCAAGATTTGATTGAAAAATACCAAAAATACGCCGTAGAAATGGCAAAAGTTACCAAAGAAGGCCTTGACGTCGATGGCGGATTATGGTATGAATTTGATCCAAAAGAAAATGAGTTGATTGCCGAAAAACATTGGTGGCCACAGTCCGAATTGTGGATTGGAATGGTAAACGCTTGGCAATTGACCAACGACTTCGATTATCTAAAAATCACCGAAAAGAACTTTGAGTTTGTACAAAAATACATTCTTGATAAAGAAAACGGTGAGTGGATTTGGGGAATAAACCAAGACTATTCTAAAATCGAAAAAGACAAAGCTGGTTTTTGGAAATGTCCGTATCACAATTCTCGTGCCTGCTTAGAATTGATTAAACGTTTGTCAACATAAAACCTATGAGAAAAATAATTGCCTTATTCCTTTTAGTAGTAAATCTGACTTCATATGCTCAAAAAAATCTAGTATTCAATGGTGGATTTGAAATGGAGCTTAACAATTGGCGTGGCGAAGTGGCGCAATTATCAACATTTGATAAAAAAGCTGGAAAAACAAGTGCAATAATCACCCAATATACTGGAGCAGAATGGAAAGCCATCGACCAAATTATTAGTATTCCAAAAAACACAGCCGCTATCGAATTCAGTGGTTGGATAAAATCCGATGCGATTGAAAAAGGTAAAAATGCTTGGAACACTGGCAAATTTGACATCGAATTTTTAAACTCTGGCGAAAAAGGAATTCAGAATGAAAGTGTCGCTTCGGTTTTAGAAACAACACCTTGGACGTTTTATAAAAAAACCATCAAGGTTCCAGCTTCAGCAGCTAAATTGCGAATTATGTTGGCTTTAGGTCAAACCAACGGAACTATTTTGTTTGACGAAATTAAAGCCGTTGCCATCTCTCAAGAAGAATTAAATAAAATTCAGGAAGCAGAAAATGCTAAACGAATGCCAACGGTTATTTCGGGTAATTTCGAAAATAAACCGATCGAATTAACCAACGGAAATTTTGAAAACGGCACCAATTCGTGGCGCGGAACTGCAGCAATATCAACAACAGTTTTCAAAGAAGGAAAAGCAGCATTAGCATTAAATTCAACAACTTTCGACTGGACAGGAATTGATCAAATTGCTGATGTTCCAGAAAATGCAACTTCAATATCCATTTCGGGTTGGTTAAAATCGGATAACATCAAACAAGGAAAAGACACTTGGAACAATGGATTGCTAAACGTTGAATTCACAGGAAATGACAACCAAAAAACAAGTGATGACCAAAGTGTAACCTTCGTAACAGGAACAAAAGATTGGACATTTTATTCCAAAACATTTCCACTTCCAAAAGACACAAAAAAATACAGAATTATGCTTGCCTTAGGTTTTGCATCAGGCACATTATATGCCGATGACATTACAGTAAGTTTCAAATAAATGTTTAACAAATAATAAAAATACTATGAAGAAAATTTTTATTTCTATTCTTATGTCAGCAATTTTGACTCTGAATTCATGTTCTAAAGATGATGAAAAAAGTTCTGATTCACCAGATATTGTAGTTCCACCTGTAACTGTTGTCGATCCGGTAACACCGCAAAACGTGCGAACATTTATGGTCGACCAAAATGCCACAGACGAAACGGTTGCGCTTTTTTACAACTTAAGAAAACTTTCTCAAACCAAATTTGCCATTGGTCATCAGGACGCATTTGCAGGTTTTTATACATCAAGCGGTGATTCCGATATCAAGAAAACTACTGGTCATGATCCTGCCCTTTTAGGTTCTGATTTTATGTTTATTACCGATAAAAATAACGATGGTCAAGCCAGTAATTGGTTTTTCCAACAAGAAACTAGTATCATTAATGACGCCAAAGAAGCCTATTCCAAAGGAATGATAAATATTTTTTGCTGGCACTTGCGCGAACCCAATAACGAAGATAGTTTCTATGCTGCAGATATGACTCCTGAGCAAAAAAGCACTGCTTTTAGAAGTATTATGCCTGGTGGAGCAAAACACGATTGGTATAAAACAAAGTTAGATAAAGTGGCTTCAGTTGTTTCAAACATGCGCGATGCCAATAATAAATTAATACCCATAATTTTTCGTCCGTTTCATGAATTTGATGGAAGTTGGTTTTGGTGGGGTGCCAATTATTGCTCTCCAGACGAATACAAAGCCGTTTTTCAGTTCACAGTCGATTATTTGAAAAATACTAAAAACGTTCACAACCTTTTGTATTCATTTTCTCCCGACAACACCTACTCGACTTCATCAAGTTATTTAAGTCGTTATCCTGGTGATGGTTATGTTGATGTTTTAGGTATGGATAATTATGGCGATTTTAATAATCAAGGAACAAGTGGTTCTAATAATGCTAACATTAAATTGAAATATTTATCAGATTTAGCTATTTCAAAAAAGAAAATTGCGGCTTTAACCGAAACTGGTTATCGTGTAACCAATACAACTCCTGCGGTTCCAAATTGGTTTTCAACTTATTTATATGATGCCATGACAAAGAACAATGTTCAATTAGGTTTTGTAATGTTTTGGGCAAACGGAAATGGTGGTTATTATGTACCAACTCCATCAGCTTCCAATGCAGCCGATTTCAATAGTTTTGTAATCAAACCTAAATCGGTTTTACAGAATACGTTACCAAATATGTACGTTTTGCCAAATTAATTTCGATATGAAAAAATCAATTCTTCTAATTCTTTTATTAGTAATTTCAGCTTCTTGTAGCGCACAAAAATATATTTCTGTTAAAAACAACCAATTTATAAAAGACGGAAAGCAATACAATTTCATTGGTACTAACTATTGGTACGGCGCAATGATTGGTGCTAAAAACGGCGACAGAACACGACTTGTAAAAGAATTAGATGAATTAAAAGCTAACGGAATTACCAATCTTAGAATTCTAGTTGGTGCTGAAGGTGGCAATCAAGATTTTACAGTTACGCCAGCTTTACAAACCGAAAAAGGAACGTACAATCAGGAATTATTGGATGGTTTGGATTTTGTTTTAGCGGAAATGGGTAAACGTGATTTAAACGCGATTTTATATTTAAACAACAACTGGGAATGGTCTGGCGGAATGGCAAAATACTTGGAATGGAACGGCTACGGAAAAGTTCCAAATCCGAATATTGCACCCAATACTTGGCCTCAATTTATGAATTTCACTTCACAGTTTCATTCGTGTGAACCTTGTAAAGACGATTTCAAAAAGCACCTGCAGTTCATTATCGGAAGAACAAATTCATACACCAAGAAGAAATATACCGAAGACAAAGCAATCATGGCTTGGGAAGTTGCCAATGAACCTAGAGTTTTTACCAAAGAAAATGAAGCGGCTTTCACCAAATGGTTGAACGAAACAGTTGACGAAATTAATCGTTTGGATAAAAATCATTTAGTCACAACTGGTTCGGAAGGAAAAGCAGGTTCGAACGACGATTTGGCGACTTTTGAACGTACGCACACCAATAAAAACATCGATTATCTAACGATTCACATTTGGCCAAAAAATTGGGGCTGGTATAAAATGGAAGACGAAAAAGGCTCGACACCAATTGCCATTGAAAAAACAATTGCCTACATCGATGAACATATTGAAGTTGCCAAACGATTGCAAAAACCAATTATTTTGGAAGAATTTGGCTATCCAAGAAGCCAAGAAAGTTTGGATAGAAATGCTTCGGTAGAATTTAGAAATCAATTTTACAAAGCGGTTTTCGAACGATTAGAAAAAGCAATTAAAGATAACGAACCATTTGTAGCCTTAAACTTTTGGGGTTACGCCGGAATTGCAAAAAACAATCCCAAAGTCGGAAAATGGAAAGTTGGTGTTGATTTCACAACTGATCCACCGCAAGAGCCACAAGGTTTGAACTCGGTTTTTTCTAGTGAAACTTCTACAATGAATTTGATTAAAGAATACAATTTGAAAATTCAAAAATAAATTTAATATAACATCATCCTATTCTGAAATAAAAGTTGATGCCGGTAAATTGGCTTTATTGAACAATTGCGATTGCGCGGTATTTGTCCAGCCAAAACGCACTTTAACTGGATTTTTTACCTTATCGGAAGTTAGGATTACTTCATTATTTTTGATTTCGGCTTTCGCCACATAATAGACATTATCAGTTCCTGCAATTTCAAATTGATCGGATTTTTTATTTTTAAAATACAATCCTTCTGAATAATCAAAACGTACCGTAATCTTATTTTTATTGATTGTAATGTCCTTAAAAAGTGGTCCGTTTACTAAATTAGAATTGGTTTTGTAGGCATTTGCCAAAGCCAAATTTGCCAATCGAGTTCCAACAGCTTTTTTGTTTTTGGGATGGATATCATCCGTTGGAGAAATGTCACTTGTAACCACCATTCCGGTTTTTGGAACTTGCAATGTGCGTCTTTGAAAATCTCTAACTTTTGCGCCACCAAAATGATTTTCACCATAATTATAAGGTGCAATTTGAACAAAATAAAACGGAAACGCATCGTTCCAAAGTATGCGCCAAGATGAAATTAAAGTCGAAAATGTCTTGTCATAAATTGCGGAACCTACATTGCTTTCGCCTTGATACCAAATCGTTCCAGCAATTTTAAATCCTATCAATGGATTAATCATAGCGTTAAAAGTTCGCGAAGGTTCAACCGGACAATATTCGTTGGGTTTATAATCGGCAGTTGCTTTTAGCAAATCTGGTTCTTTTTTAAATACTGTTTCAGGCATCCAAACTTCGGCAGATGTTCCACCCCAATTCGAAGAAATTAATCCGATGGGAACATTTTTTAAATCTTCTTGTAATCTTTTGGCATAAAAATAACCTACAGCGCTAAAACTCTTCATAGTTTCTGGTGAACATTCGACCCAGTTGCCTGATAAATTATTTTGTGGTGCAATTGCTGTAAGTTTCGGAACTGTAAAAAATCTAATATTCGAATTGGTTGCATTTTTCACTTCTTCATCGCCATTGTCAATTCCCCAATTTGCTGACATTTCCATATTGGATTGACCCGAACAAAGCCAAACTTCACCAATTAAAATATTCTTTAAAACCACTTCATTATACCCTTTAAATCCAATTGTAAATGGTCCACCTTCTTTTGGTGTCGGAATTGTTATTTGCCAATAAGCATAACTATCGGTTGTAACTTTATATTCTTGCTGGTTCCAACTTGGCGTAATTTTTACTTCTTCTTTAGGATTTGCCCAACCCCAAAATTTCACTTCAGAATTGCGTTGCAACACCATATTATCTGAAAAGATATTGGGTAAAGTAACGTTTGCTATTATCGAATTTGAAATTAATAATACCAATAAAAACAGTCTATTTTTCATCTAATAATTTTTTAAAAAACGATTCTAATTGTTGTGCCATAACTTTGTGATCTTCAATATCGGGATGATAACCACAACCTTTGGGTTGCATCGGTTGGTATTCAAACAAAGCTATTTTTTTATGTTTTTTATCCTTCGTGAAAGCAGCAATTACTTGTTCCAAGCATTTTACTAAAGTTTCATTTCGCTCACCAGAAACCATCGGACTGTTTAGCAAAACGATTCTTGTATTGGGTGAATGTTTGTAAACTGTTTTGATAAAATTAATGTAATTCGACACATATTTTTCTTCATTAAACGGAAGTCTGGGTTTAACGCCATCGCCATCAGACAAATCGTTAGTTCCTAAACAAATACTTACTAAATCGGGTTGGAATTTAAAATCATATGGTTTAGCATCGTTTTTATTTAAGTATAATTTGTCATAAACATCAGGCATTATGGCTTCGTCTTTGTGTTCGTCGTTCCAATTGCGGTACATTCCAATTCCTGAAACCGAACTTAAAAGATAATCTACATCCAAAGCTCTTGACAAAATTGGTCCGTATGCCCAATAGGCATTATGTTGGTCGTACCATTCGCCTGTTCCACACGGAATTTCCTTGGCATCATTTCCCATACCGCAAGTGATGGAGTTTCCAATAAACTCGATTTTCTTTTTCTTAAGGTGGCTAATTTCAGATAAAACTGCTGTGGTTCCATCAAATAAAATGCCTCCGTTAGAAGCTTCGGTTGCTTTGTAAATAGTAAGATTATGTTTGTTTAAATCTTTTGAAATTGTAATTGGATACAATTTTGTTTCGCCTTTTTCAACTTTTAGTCGTCCAATATAGTCACCATCTAAAACTAACGAAACATAGTTGTGGTGTTCATAGGAATCGACGCTTTTTAACGAAATAGCACAGGTAGTTCCAGTAAAATCGAATGAAATTGAAGAAGCCGAACCAATAAGAATGGTTTTATTATTTCCAAGATGTTCCATGCGTCCAGCGTAATCGTAGACTTGAACTTCTTGAACAAGTTGCTGTGCACAACCAATTGAAATTGATAAAAAAAGAATTAAAAGGTATTTATTTTTAAAAAGCATAAGTATCGAAATTATAAAATGTAATAACCGTAAAATTATGATTTAATCAATAAAGTAACCTATACAAAAATGTCAAAATGGTATAGTAAATTTGAATAATCAAAAATTATTTTCTTTTGCTGCATTTAAAAAATACGGTGAATCGTTCCAATTAATTTTTCTGTATTTATACTCTTTCTTCAAATCATCGGGAAGAATATTCCAAATAGCTTCACTCATTTTTTGTAAAACCATTTTTTTAGAAAATGTATCCGAAACAACTAAGCTAATTTCTCGAACTGGTTTTGGATCTTTAAAGGGTTTAAAAAGCACATTTTCAGTTTCATTTAAAGTAGAAAGTTGCGGAATAATGGCAAATCCGAGTTGCGCCCGAACTAAATTTTTCAACGTTTCTATAGAACTAATTTCATAACTAAACTGTTTTTTAAGCTGAGTAATTTTTTGCAATCCACAAATGTCTAACAGCTGGGCATTGTAACAATATTCATCCAATAGCAACAATAAATTAGATGTGTCATTAGGTTGTAATTCGTAAAAATCAACTTTTGCCATAGGATGAGAACGGTTTAAAAATGCTACAAAAGGCTCGTTAAAGACTGGATGCTCAACGAGATTTGAATTTCCTGTTGGAGTTGCCATCAATGCCACATCAATCACGCCCGATTCTAAATCCATCATCAATTGATAGGTTGAGGCTTCCTTAATAATAAAGTGAATTTTTGGTGCTACTTCTTTCATTGCATTAATGAACAGCGGAATCAAATAAGGTGATAGCGTTGTAATGACACCCAATTTGACATCGCCTTCAAGCACATTCTTCTCGCTGATGATAAAGTTTCGAATTTCATCAACTTCTCTCAAAATTTTTTTTGCTCTAGCAATTATTTCCAATCCATGCTTGGTTGGCTTTAAGGGAACTTTATTTCTGTCAAAAAGTTTAATTCCAATTTCTTCCTCCAAATTTTTTAACTGAATTGTCAATCCTGGTTGTGAAACTAAGCACAATTCTGCTGCTTTAGCAAAATGTCTTTCTTTGTCTAGTGCTACAATATAGCGAAGTTGTTGCAACGTCATGATTATATTATTTTTTTATAAAGATATAAAATTATTAATTTGATTTATATTTAATGATACTTTAACTTTGTCCTATCATAAAAGGAGAAATAATTTTGTAACTTTATGATATTAAAAACACATTAAATAATCTAAAAAAATAATTATGAAATTTACAAGAAGAGCAAGCGCAAACTGGAAAGGTACTGGAATGGAAGGAAAAGGTACAATTTCTACACAAAGTACAGCATTAGATAATACACAATTTTCTTTTAAAACTCGTTTTGACGAAGGTGTTGGAACCAATCCAGAAGAATTAATTGGAGCAGCACATTCAGGATGTTTTACAATGCAACTTAGTTTTCTACTTACCGATGCTGGTTTTCCAGCTGAAAATTTAGATACTGTTGCTAAAGTAACTTTTGAAGATGGAACAATTACCGAAAGTCAATTGGAACTTACTGCAACAGTACCAGGAATATCTGAAGAATTATTTCAAGAAACGGCGAATAAAGCTAAAGAAATTTGTCCGATTTCAAAATTATTAAATACTACAGTTACTCTAAAAGCTACACTTACAGCGTAATATTTTAGAATGCAATTCAATAAAAAAGTCTGATAATTTATCAGACTTTTTTTTATATAATAATTACCAATTGGCAAAAGAAATTCCCAAGCCAACGGTTGTTTGTTTGTGATTATAATCCACTAGAGTTTCCCCAAAACCATTAAAAATTTGTGCATGACCACGAAGATGACCTCGAATTGGAAAAATATAATTGAGCTGAATACTTCCTTTTTCAAGCGTTGTAAATGGATGGGTGGCAATTACTAAAAACTCGTGTTTTTGGTAATGATATCCTACATTTAATTCGCCATCGCCAATTGTTTTAGTGATATCAGGATTTTCATCTTCGGTATCTGGTAAGCGCAACCACGGCTTAAAAATTACTTGCCAATCGTCACTTTCGTATCCTACACTAAAAATAATTCGGTTCCAACTTCGTGATAAAGGTAAATCTTTACCATTGGATTGATGATTCAATGCAACTCCAACATAACGCAAATTTCCTGTAAAAAGTTTAGCTTTAAGTGGAAAATTCAACATGATTTCTGGCTCATAATTCAGTTCTCTAAATGCTCGTGAAAATGTTTTGTTGTATACTTGCCAATGCGCTTTTTGGGTATATCCTACCCATAAATCACCTTTCCCAAAAAATATCGATTGCATAATTTTGGTCTTAAAACTAATTTGAAACTTGGCTTCAAAATTGTTGTATTTATCTTCAACCGTAGCTGAATATTCTGGATTTTCACTTTGTGGAAGTGAATTGGGTTTACTTGTCCATCGTCCGGCAGTGATGTAAATAGGCTTGTAGGAAACAAATCTAAAGGTTCCTTTTTTATCAACACTGTCCAATTCCCATTCTTGTGAAATAGACTTCTTGATAATTAATTTATCAAGTATGGACTGCGAAAAAACAGTATTTATCGTAAAAAATAAAATAAAAAACAGTATTTTTTTGGTTGATAAAATCATTGAAAATTGTTTTAAGTTGAAATCCTTATTTGCTCAAATATAGTAAACTTTCACTATTCTTCTACAGATTGCTCGTTTCTTAATTTACTATTCTTTTTTCCATAAATGAAATAAATTATGAATCCAATTGAAAGCCAAATTATCAATCGCAACCAAGTATCCAAGGGCAATGAAACCATCATTAATACACAAGTTAAAATACCTAAAATTGGAACTAATGGAACCCAAGGCGTACGAAATGGACGTTCTAAATTAGGTTGTTGCTTACGCAAAATTAAAATTCCCACACATACCATTACAAAAGCTAAAAGAGTTCCGATACTGGTCATTTCTCCAACTACACTAATTGGAACTAAACCTGCAAAAAGACTTATAAAGACACATAAAACAATATTGGATTTGTACGGTGTATTGAATTTTGGATGTAAATCAGAAAAAACTTTTGGTAACAATCCGTCTTTACTCATAGCATAAAAAACTCTCGATTGTCCAAGTAAATCAACTAATATAACCGAAGTATATCCAATTAAAATGGCAAGTATAACGGCTACTGCTAACCACGTATATGGTGTATGGGCAATTGCAACTGCTACTGGCGCAGCACTATCTTTAAACTCGGTATAATTCGCCAAGCCTGTCATTACGTAACCAAAAAGTATAAACAAAACAGTACATACTAATAAAGAACCTAGAATTCCAATGGGCATATTTCGCTGTGGATTTTTAGTTTCTTGCGCCATGGTTGCAACAATGTCAAATCCTATAAAAACGAAAAACACAACTCCAGCACCACGAAGTACTCCTGACCAACCAAACTCACCGAAAACTCCCGTGTTTTCTGGAATATACGGCTGATAATTTGATGGATCAATGTACTGCCATCCAAGACCTACGAAAACCAAAACCACACCAACCTTTAACGTAACCACAATGACATTAAAAATGGCTGAACCTTTTGTACCACGAATTACAATACCTGTAATTAGTGCAATGATTAAAATTGATGGTAAATTAAACCATCCGTTTACAACAGTTCCATCAGCCAAAGTTGCCGTTTCAAATGGAGACATTACCAGTTGTGGCGGAATATGAATGTTGAATTTTTCGAGAAATTTCACCAAATACTGCGACCAACTTATACCAACCGTTGCCGCGCCAACAGAATATTCCAAAATTAAATCCCATCCAATAATCCATGCAAATAATTCTCCTAAAGTAGCATACGCATAAGTATACGCACTACCAGAAACTGGAACCATTGATGCAAATTCGGCATAACACAACGCACTAAAAGCACAACCTACAGCTGCTATGATAAAAGATAATGTAACCGCTGGACCTGAATTGTTAGCAGCGGCAATTCCCGTCAACGAAAACAATCCTGCACCGATGATTACTCCTACTCCAATAGCGACAAGATTTACCGCGCCCAGACTCCGTTTTAAGGAACCTTTTCCGGTAGCCGAAGCTTCTAATTTTAATTGTTCAATTGATTTTTTTAGCATGACTTTTTTTTATTAAAAATGTGAAATAAAAAAAGCCTTTCAAGTTCATGAAAGGCTTTTAAGTATAGTATATAAATAAATACAAAATTTTAGACCATTTCATAAGACAGATTAGTTGTGCAACACATAATGTCACAGCAGTTCATGCTTAAAAGATGGAAATTTCTATTGTTCATGATGCAAATTTATAGTGTTTAAATTTTTAAATCAAAAAATAGTACACTTATTTTTAAAAATAAAAAAAAGTGCTTGATTTCTCAAACACTTTACGTTTTTACTACTGATAGTATTAAGATTTTGCTTCAGCTTTGTGAGCACAACAAGCACCACCCTTTTTTTCTCCTGCAGAACATTCTTTTTTATCGCTTGCAGATGCCGCTGATTTTTCAGTTTTTGCTTTTTGTTTCTTCTTAGAAACTTTTTCTTGAGCATTAGCACTCATTGTAAATAATAAGGTTACAACTGCTAATGTTGAGATTAATTTTTTCATTTTTTTATGGTTTTAAAATTGTAATTTGCTTTTAATCAATCCAAATATAATAATTAATTTGACAACTAAATTTTATTTGAAAAAATTTAAGAGAGTATTAATTATTTTAAAGTTGAAGGACAAACAAAATTAGTCCTTGGAATTTCTGTGTTTTTAATGGCTGCATAACCGCCTTTTATATCAATTACATTATGAAACCCTCTTGATTTTAAAATTGAAGCTGCAATAACGGAGCGATATCCACCAGCGCAATGAATGTAAAAATCATGTTCCTTTGGAAATTCTGACAAATGGTCATTAAGAAAATCTAAAGGCGTTGAAGGCACGTTTTCGATATGCTCTGCTTCAAATTCTCCTGGCTTTCTAACATCAAAAACCAAAATGTCATTTTTTAATTGATCTTCTAATTCGATAGCTGTAATCGACTTTAGTGTTTCAACATCTTTACCCGATTGCATCCAAGCTTCAAATCCACCGTCTAAATAACCTAAAGTATTATCATAACCTACACGTGCCAATCTCGTAATGGTTTCAGTTTCTCTTCCTACTGGCGTAACCAACAAAATTGGCTGTTTTGCATCTACAATTAATGCACCAACCCAAGGAGCAAACCCACCATCCAATCCAATAAAAATTGAATTGGGAATATGACCATTTGAAAAGTCATCTTGATGGCGCACGTCAAGAACTAAGGCATCGGTTTCATTGGCTACCAACTCGAAAGCAGTTGCATCATAAGCTTTTGCTTCATTAATAATTGTTTCAACATCGCCATATCCTTCTTTATTCAGCTTCACATTCATAGGAAAATAGGCTGGCGGAGGTAATAATCCATCGGTAACTTCTTTAATAAATTCTGCTCTAGTCATGTCGGAACGCAAAGCATAATTCGTAGCTTTTTGATCTCCAATAGAACCCACAGTTTCTTTACTTAAATTTTTTCCACAAGCACTTCCCGCGCCATGAGCTGGATAAACAATTACAGCATCTGCAAGTGGCATTATTTTGTTGCGCAAGCTGTCAAACAGAATTCCAGCCAAATCTTCCTGCGTCATGTGAGCCGATTTTTGAGCTAAATCTGGTCGACCAACATCACCTAAAAACAAGGTATCACCACTAAAAAGTGCGTAATCGTTTCCTTCTTTATCTTTCAATAAATAGCACGTACTTTCCATAGTGTGTCCTGGAGTATGCAAAACAGTAATTGTGATTTCACCAAGTTGTAAAACTTCGCCATCGTTTGCAATGTGCGCCTCGAAACTCGGATTGGCATTGGGTCCGAAAACAATTGGAGCACCAGTTTTTTGTGCCAAAGTAACATGTCCGCTAACAAAATCGGCATGAAAATGAGTTTCTAAAATGTATTTAATTTTGGCATTGTCTTTTTGCGCTTTATCGATATAATTTTGAACCTCTCGTAAAGGATCAATTATAGCAACTTCACCATTACTTTCAATGTAATAAGCGCCTTGAGCAAGACAACCTGTATATATTTGTTCTATTTTCATAATCTAATTTTAAAGTGTAAAAATACGGAATTTAGTAGAATTATTTGGATATCAATTTTAGGATAGAAAAAGTTCTTTTACCATGATAAAAATTCCCATAAACAAAACGAAATACCCAAACGATGTTTTAAGTTGCTCACCATCTACTTTTTTTGCAATTGCATTTCCAACAAAAAAACCTACAATTGACAAACTTGTAAATATAAAAAGTAATTTCCAATCGATAAAGTGCTCCATCTGCAAATCGCCAATAAAACCGATTAAGGATTGTGATGCTATTATAAAAAGTGAGGTTCCTATTGCCATTTTCATGGGAGTTTTGGCAAAAAAAAGCAATACTGGAACAATTAAAAATCCGCCGCCAGCACCAACAAAACCCGCAACAAACCCGATTAAAACTCCTTGTAAGATAAGTAAGGGATAATTCACCTTATCTTGTGTAATTGTGCTTGCTTTAGGTGATTTTTTTATCATCGATATTGAAGCAAAAAGCATTACAACGGCAAAAACAATCATGATCAAGACCGCTTTCGGAAAGAAAACGTCGGATGTAATATAAATTATCTTGGGTAAAGACGGCAAGAAAAAAATTCTTGTTATAAAAACAGTTACAACAGTTGGTATTCCAAAAAGTACTGCTTTTTTATAATCAACTAGTTGCTCTTTGGCTTTTTGAATTCCTCCAACAAGAGCAGTACTTCCAACTATAAACAGCGAATATGCCGTTGCTAAAACTGGTTCGACATGCAGGATATACACCAATATGGGTACGGACAAAATTGAACCGCCACTGCCTATTAAACCCAAAGTTATACCTACTAAAACGGCAAGAAAGTAACCTATTAAATAATGAAAATCCATTTATTTATTTAATACCTTTTCATACATAGCAATCCAATCTTCTGTAGTTATTTTAGAAACCAAATCACCAATCAATTCAAATGGAATGTCTTCGTTTTTTTTAAATCGTACACAGCTTTTTCCCATATCCAATTTTTTAGAACTGTATTTTGGATATTCTGAAACAAACCAATCGTATAAATTCTTATCCATATACATCGCCATGTGGTACACATTTATAGAATTTTTTTGTGATGCTATTGCAAAAAAGGGCAACGGATCTTTAGGATTGCAATGGTAACCGTTTGGATATATTGAATGTGGCACAACATAACCCAACATACCATAACTCATAACCTCTTCAAAACCACTTGGCAAATTATTTTTTACAATTTTCCTAAGTTTTTCAATTGCCTCTTTTCTATCTTCTGGTAATTCGGCAACGTATTGATTGGGTGTAACAGCTTTTGATTGCATATATTTTTAAGAATTTAGTAACGAATACTATTTTTTACTACTTATTAAGTTAAACAAATGTAATAATAAATAATTTTATAGATTTACATCGCAATTTATAATTTTACCTATGTCGAAACATACTATCAGAAAAGACAAAACCTGCCTCAACTGCAACTACGTTGTTGAAAATCGATTTTGTGGCAATTGTGGTCAGGAAAATACCGATACTCGAAAATCATTTCATCATTTGTTCATACACTTTTTTGAAGATCTTACACATTATGAAAATGCATTTTGGCGTACCATCAAAAATCTTATTTTCAAACCTTCTTCACTTACCAAAGAATATCTTTCTGGTAAAAGAATGTCCTACTTAGCGCCAGTTCGACTCTACATTTTTATAAGTTTTGTGACTTTCTTCTTGCTTACGGTAATTCCCGAAAATTATAATACGCCAGAAGTAACATTGAACGAAAAAGAAAAAGCCAAAACTGAAAAAGTAACAACCTTAAAAGATTCAATTTCAGAAGAGCAGAAAAAAATCATCGAATTGGAACAAGAAGGAATCATCACCAAAAAAGTGTCAGATTCTATTCAGAAATATTTAGTTGAAGCACAAAAAGAAAAGAAAGAAGAAGAAAACGATTTTACCTTATTTGGCAATTATTACAAATCGGTGGAAGAATTCGATTCGATTCAAGAACATGCCAAACCAGAAGATAAAATGAATGCATTTAGCCTCTATTTGAATAGAAAAATGCAGATCGTTCAAGATAAAAATAAAGATAAAAAAGAACTGGAAGAGAAATTCTTAGAATCATTTGTTCACAATCTGCCCAAAGCATTATTCTTTTACATGCCTTTGTTTGCCTTTGTATTGTGGTTATTTCAAAGTAAAAAACGATGGTACTATTTTGATCACGGAATTTTCACTTTACACTATTTTTCCTTTTTATTACTTGGTCTTTTGATAATTGATTTAGTTGGCTACCTGTTATCATTTTTTGATGGTTATTGGTTTTTCACCGTTGTAAGTTATATCTTCAAATCGGTAGCTGTACTGTACATGCTGTATTATTTTTTCCCTGCACACCATCGTTTTTACCAAGAAAAAAGAATAATGTCAATTTTTAAAGGAATTGTTATGTTTTTCATAAATTTTTTCTCAATTGCCATAATTTTAGTTTGCTTTGCAATTTATAGTTTTATCAACATCAAATAAAACCATAAATCGAAGATAAATAACCAATTTCTAACATCAAAAAAATAAATTATTTATATGAAAAAAATCATTTCAACCGGATTGTTATCGTTAACCATTCTGGGATGTTCAAGTCAACAAAATGCTGTTAAAACTACTGCAATTGTAGACCAAACAAAGTACATCAACTCCATCACATCAGACGAGTTAAAAACGCACTTAACCATTGTTGCTTCAGACAAAATGGAAGGTAGAGAAACGGGTAGTGAAGGTCAAAAAATGGCAGGGAAATACCTGATTGAGCAATACAAAAAAAGCGGCGTAACATTTCCAAAAGGTGCAAAAGATTATTATCAAAGTGTTCCTGCGACCTATTTGAACAAACAACGCAACGAAGGATTAGGCGATTCTGAAAACATATGGGCTTTCATTGAAGGATCAGAAAAACCAGAAGAAATTGTGGTAATTTCTGCTCACTACGACCATGTGGGTGTAAAAAACGGAGAAGTTTATAATGGCGCCGACGACGATGGTAGTGGAACTGTTGCACTTCTAGAAATTGCTCAAGCATTTCAAAAAGCTAAAAAAGAAGGTCACGGTCCAAAACGCTCCATTCTAATTTTGCATGTAACTGGTGAAGAGCATGGTTTACACGGTTCAAGGTACTATTCTGAAAATCCATTGTTTCCCTTAGCAAATACGGTTGCCGATGTAAATATTGACATGATTGGTCGTCGCGACGAAGCACATGCGGATAACAATAACTATATTTATTTAATTGGTTCCGACTACTTATCTTCTGATTTGTATAACATTTGCGAAGCGGTTAATACCAAATATACTAAATTAAACTTGGATTATAAGTATAATGATAGAGCTGATAAAAATCGTTTTTATTACCGTTCTGACCACTATAATTTTGCTAAAAACGGAATCCCATCGGTATTTTTATTCAACGGAGTACATGCCGATTATCACAAAAAAACAGATGAAGTTGATAAAATAGAATTTGATGCTTTAACCAAAAGAACACAATTAGCTTTCACCATTGCTTGGGAAATTGCCAATCGCGAAAACAGATTGGTTGTAGACAAAGACGGTAAATAAATAAAAAAAGCGATTCTAAAATAGAATCGCTTTTTTTTATAAAAATTTTTCTTTGTACTCTTTTAATAATTTCTCTGAAAAAAACAATGACGAATACGAATCGTGCGCCTGAGGATTACTTTTTTCAAACTCAGCCAATTTATCGAGGTATAATTTTAATTGTTCTTTGGTCAGCAAGTTTCTGTAATCTTCTTCTTGTCTGATAAGTGTTTTTACAAATAAAGCGGTGTCGCGTTCGTCTTCAGAAACGACCATTTTTTTATAAATTGGATACAGCTCTTTGTATTGATTGATGAACAATTCTTTAAAAACAGGATTTTGTTCCTCAGTATAGTTTACTATAGAAAATGTAACTTTTCCTTTAGTTTGCCAAAAGACCGTTTCACCTTCTTCACCTCTATTGATGATACTTTGCAAAATGGCAACTTTCAATTTAATAGTCGTCTCTACTTGTGCTACAGCAAGTACCGGACAAAAAACGAGTAGTAATAATATTTTTCTCATGCTGTAAAAATAAAAAAAAGCTTTGATTTCTCAAAGCTTTTAAAAAATTGGGTGGATGACCGGGTTCGAACCGGCGACCCTCGGTACCACAAACCGATGCTCTAACCAGCTGAGCTACAACCACCGTGTTTATTTCGAGTGCAAATATAGCACTATTCTTGGCTTTTGCAAAATAAATTATAAAAATTTATATTAAATTTCCTAAACTATTGACGGCCAAATATCTTTCTGTAGTAAAACCTTCAGCATACTCTACTCCTACCAATCGTCCTAAATCTTGAGATCGATAATGAATACTTTCAAGAAAATTTTTTGTCGCAATTGGTGTTATCGGACCATTGTCATTCGGATTGTAAAATTGCGAACTGTACGCCAGAATCGCCTTGGTTTTAACAGCTACAAAATCTGAAATATCAACAACAAAATCGGGCTCAATATTTTTCCATTGTATGTAATGGTACACAACTTTGGGACGCCATGCTGCTTGATTTTCACCATCAAGTTGCGTTTCGATGCGAATTAATCCCGACAAGAAACAAGCATCAGAAACCAATTTACTTCCTTTTCCATGATCAATATGCCTATCGTCAATGGCGTTACAAAGCACAATTTCAGGTTGGTATTTTCGAATCATTTGAATAATTTTTAATTGATGGGCTTCATCATTTACAAAAAAACCATCACGCATATCCAAATTTTCTCTGACTGAAATACCTAAAATTTCAGAGGCTTTTGCCGATTCTGAATTTCTAATTTCCACCGAACCTCTGGTACCCAATTCGCCACGAGTCAAATCAATTATTCCAACTTTTTTTCCAAGAGAAATTTCTTTGGCTATAGTTCCGCTACAACCCAATTCAACATCGTCTGGATGCGCTCCGAAAGCTAATATATCTAATTTCATTTTTTGTTTTTAATAAATTTAATGCGAAATACTAATTCTAAATCACAGGACCTTTCGCATGGTTGTCGACTTATTTACGGTTTCTAAAAATTCTTTTTCAGGAATACTGTCTTTAGTAATGCCGCAACCTACATAAATTTCGACTGCATTTTGATTGATTTTCATGCAACGCAAATTTACGAATAAATCAGACTGATGCTGTGCATAGGTCGTAAAATCTTTTTGCCATTCGCCCAAAAATCCGGCATAAAACTCCCGATTGTACTTTTCATTTTCAAGTATAAATGCCTTAGCCGCATCTTTTGGAAAACCACAAACCGCTGGTGTGGGATGCAAAGCTGCAATGATGTTGTAACGCTCACTTTCAGAAGTAAGTAGTGCTTCAATATCGGTTTTTATATGCGCTAAATTACCTGCTTGAACTGTATTCGGTGAACTTTTAGAAACTTGTGAACTGTATTTATTCAAATTAGAAACAATATAATCAGTCACAATTTGTTGCTCTTCTACTTCTTTATTCGACCAAGTAATTTCGCTAGTTCCATTATGCAATTGTGTTCCAGCTAAAGAAACAGTACTTAACTTTTCATTATTTATTTTAACAAATTGTTCTGGCGTTGCACCCATCCAAAAACCTACTTTTGCATGATAAAAGCAATACTTGAAAGCGGAAGGATAATGAAAAAGTAGTTTTCTAAATGATATTTCAAAGTCAAAAGTAGGCGTCAAAATGGTTTCTTTTCGCGATAAAACCACTTTTTCAAATTGAGCATTTTGTATGGCTTCAACCGCGTTTGCAACCAAATTTTCGAAAGCAATTTTCGACTCCTCGTCAATTAGTATGTCGTTTTCATTTGAAACAAAATATTCGTGAGCATCATTTTTTTCAAAATAAATACTTGAAACGCGATCCGGAATTATATAGCGCTGTTCGTCATCAAATGAAACAAAAACAAAACCACTTTCTTCAGTTTGTCCAAGCAAATGCAAATCATCGTTTTCCTGAAACAATGCAATGGTCTTGTCAGAGTTGGGTTTGCAATAAATTACAAACGGCAATTGCGCCTTAAATTGATTTTTAGCTTTGTTGAAGATTTCGCTCATCGTCCTTTACTTGGTAAAATCATGTTGGTTAATTTGCAAAGCGAAATCAATTTGTCTTTTTCGTCTACAATTTTAATTTCCCATAGATGAATACTTCGTCCTTGATGAATAATTTTGGCTGTAGCAAAAACAACTCCTTCTTTTTTACTTCGCAAATGGTTCGCCGAAATTTCGATACCACGAACTTCTTGTTTTTCAGGATTGATAAACATAATCGAAGCCGCACTTCCAACACTTTCAGCAAGCGCAACTGTTGCACCACCATGAAGCAAACCCATAGGTTGATGCACTCTTGAATTAACAGGCATTTTGGCAACCAAAAAACCTTCACCGGCATCAATATATTCTATTTCTAAAGTTTCCATCAAGGTGTTTTTAGACCATTCTCGACAGATTTTCAATACTTTTTCTTTATCAAATGACATCGCAATTTTATTTTCTACAAAAATACTGAATTTTATAATCATTTAGAAGATTCATTTTTTTTACAGACGAAAACCAATCAAATTGCGTTAGTAATTACAAATTGATATTTTCAGATTTTCAAATTGTTTCATACATTTACCAAAATTAGATTTCAGCCATGCGCAAATTATTACTACTACTATTTATAGGACTTGCCATTTCAATAACTTCGTGTCGAAAAGATTTTGTTTTTGAACCCAGTACCGGCGGTTTAGAATTTTCTAAAGACACTGTATATTTAGATACCGTTTTTACCAATATCGGTTCAAGCACCTATCGTTTAAAAGTATACAACCGAAGCGATAAAGATATTTCGATTCCGAAAATTCAATTACAAAAAGGCATTGCGTCAAAATATCGAATGACTGTAGACGGAATGACTGGCGATGCTGGCGCTGAAAACAAAATTTTTAGTAATGTCGAATTGTTGGCAAAAGACAGTTTGTTCATTTTTATAGAAGTTACTGCCGATGTTGCCAGTGCCAATCCTGACGATTTTCTGTACACCGATAAAATTGATTTTTACAACGTTAACGGAACTCCGCAAGATGTAGATTTGGTAACTTTAATTCAAGATGCGTATTTTATTTATCCTAACAGAACACAGAATCCTGATGAAAGTTATACCTATGACGAATTGAACTTAGGATTAGACGAAAATGGAGATCCAATTACTATAAGAGGACGATTTTTAAGTCATGATCTAAATGATGATGAATTCATCTGGAACAATTCTAAACCCTATGTAGTTTATGGTTATGCAGCAGTTCCAAATGGAGAAACACTGCTTGTAGAAGCTGGCGCACGTGTACATTTTCATGCCGATTCTGGTTTAATAGTCGGAAATAATGCCTCGCTAAAAATTCAAGGTGAACAGTCGACAACCGAAGCTTTAGAAAACGAAGTAATTTTTGAAGGTGATCGATTGGAACCCGGATTTTCAGATACGCCAGGACAATGGGGAACCATTTGGCTAACAAGCGGCAGCATCGATCATGAAATTAATCACCTAACCATAAAAAATGCAGCAGTAGGTTTGTTAATTGAAAATAATGCTGGAACGCCAATGACAATTAAAAACACGCAGATATACAACTCTTCTAATATTGGAATCTATGCTAAAACCGCTACACTAGTAGGCGAAAATATTGTTGTAAATTATGGTGGTCAAGCCGCAGTAGCTTGCACACTTGGTGGTTCGTACGAATTCAAACACTGTACATTTAATAACAACTGGCCAAGTTCTAGACAAGTTGCATTATTAGTTGATAACTTCTTTTTAAATGAAAATAATGAACAAGTTACCTATCCGTTAACCAAAGCTGAATTTTCAAATTCCATAATTACTGGCTCAAATCAAGTTGAATTATTATTGAATAAAGCAGATTCTGGAGTTTGGACAACACCTGATTTTACAAAATGTTTGATTAAATACAATTCACCAATTGTACCTGGTTCAATTTATGAATTCTTGAATGTCGACACCAATATTCTTAAAAGCAAAAATCCAAAATTTGAAAGTATTACACAAAACAAGCTGAACATCTTAGAAGGTTCTGATGCAATTGACGTTGGAGCTGATATAGGAGTTCCACTTGACATTTTAGGAAATCAACGCATAAATCCTGATTTAGGAGCCTACGAGTTTCAATAAATCACGAATCAAAATAGTTAGTAAGCCTTTCAAAATTTAGTTTTTGAAAGGCTTTTTTTATTACTTGAAAACCATTTGTTAAACTTAATTTAATGCTAATTGCACATTTTAAAAACCACAAGCCCTTACTTTTACAGCCTTTTCGAAAATAGAAATAAGTAACAATTCATTGTTATTAACTTTTTTAAACCATCGATTAAAGACCTAAGTTATCTACTAAATTTACAAGTATTAAACCAAACCACATATGAAATCGCCATCAAAAACAAGTTTGCGCAAGCAAATCCTAACAAATAAAAAGCGATAACATAGATGACCACTAAAAAACAAAATTAACCTATATGAAAACAAAACTACTTTTAACAGCATTTTTAATGTCATTTTATGCATTTTCGCAAATTCCTACTGGATATTATGCTACAGCAACAGGAACAGGCTACACATTAAAGACACAACTTTACAACAAAATCAAAGGTCATTCCGATAAAGGATATGCGGGATTGTGGACAACTTATTCCACTTCCGATAGAGACAAACAATACGAAAACGACAATTCAATAATCGACATTTATTCAGAAAGACCTACATCTGCCGATCCTTACGTTTACACCTACGGAACAAGCCAATGCGGAACGTACAGCGTTGAAGGAAATTGCTACAACCGAGAACATATTATTCCGCAATCGGTTTTCAATTCTGCTTCGCCAATGGTTGCCGATGCTCATTTTATTCCACCAACCGATGGAAAAGTAAACGGAATGCGTTCCAATTACCCACACGGAAAAGTTGCAACAGCTTCGTGGACATCATTAAACGGATGCAAACTTGGAACAAGCGCAACAACAGGATATGTTGGAACCGTTTTTGAACCTATCGATGAATTCAAAGGCGATGTTGCCCGAATGTATTTCTACTTCGCCACACGATATGAAAATACAGTTGCTGGATATTCCTACGAAATGTTCAATGGAACGAGTAACCAAGTTTTTACCACTGCTTTTAGAGATGTACTACTTCAGTGGCACAATCAAGATCCAGTTAGTGCAAGAGAAATTGCCAGAAATAACGCCATTTACGCAAGACAATTAAACCGCAATCCGTACATTGATCATCCCGAATATGTGGGAATGATTTGGGGTGGAACAACGCCGGTTGCAGATACGCAAGCGCCAACTTCGCCAACAAGTTTGTCTGCTTCCAACATAACTTCTACTTCATTGCAAGTATCTTGGACTGCATCCACAGATAACATTGGAGTTACTTCGTATGATGTTTACATGAATGGAACTTTAAAAACTACAGTTTCAACAACAACTGCTTCAATTACAGGATTATCAGCTGGAACAACCTATTCTTTTTATGCCAAAGCAAAAGATGCAGCAGGAAATACTTCCGCAAATAGTACTACGATTAACGCCACAACAACGGCAACTTCGTTAGTTACCGATTTGTATTTTTCAGAATACATCGAAGGTTCTTCAAACAATAAAGTACTTGAAATTACCAACGCAACTGGAGCTTCAGTAGCACTTGCGACATACAGCGTAAAAAAACAAACCAATGGTGCTGGCGCCTGGAGTACAGGAATTACATTATCTGGAACTTTAGCCAATACTGGTAAGTTTGTTTTGGTAAACAGCAGTATTGCAACTGGTTGTTACGCAACCGCAAGTGCCAACATTTCATCGGCTGCGACCGAAATGACGTTCAATGGAAACGATGCCGTAGGATTATTCAAAAACGGAGTTTTAATTGACATTATCGGAACTTTAAATGGTGGAACAGCAAATTTCTCGGTAGACGAAACCATCAGAAGAAAAACCACAGTAGTTGTACCAAAAACAACATTCAATAAAACAACCGATTGGACCGTTTATGCCTTAGACACTTGCAACGGAATTGGAAATAAAACAGCAAATACGAGCAATTCTCCAAAACAAAATTTTGATTTTACAGTCTATCCAAATCCATCAAATGGAAATTTCAATTTAGATTTTGGTATTGAAAAATTGAATTATTCCATCGAAATATTCTCGTCAATTGGTCAAAAAATATTCGAAAAATCCAATGCAAACGAAACCACAATGGAACTTACAAATTTCAAATCTGGAATTTATTTAGTCAAAGTCACTAAAGACAACCAATCTGTAGTCAAAAGCATTGTAATTAGATAAAAAGTAAAGCGGCAATTTTGTCGCTTTTTTTAATCGATAATTTAATTTGAAATCATTAAATTTGCATTTCAATTACAACAACTAACAACAACACAATGATTCATTTTTTCGGAAACGAAAGTAACACAGTTTTTGCCGTACAAACGCAAAACGAACTTTCGGCAGAAACAATCTCAAAATTAAATTGGTTATTCAACAACGCACATAAAATAGAAAAATCCGTACTAACGGATTTTTTTGTTGGACCACGTGCCGCAATGATCACGCCTTGGAGTACGAATGCTGTAGAAATTACTCAAAATATGGGTATCGAAGGCATCATCAGAATTGAAGAATTTCAGAAAATTGCTGAAATTTTCGCCGATTTCGATCCAATGCTTTCGCAAAAATATGCGGAGTTAAACCAAGAAATTTTTACCATCAACATTCAACCTGAAGCTATTCTTGAAATTGATGATATTGCTAGTTACAACAAGCAAGAAGGTTTGGCATTGAGCGATGAAGAAGTAACTTATTTAGAAAATCTTTCAAAAAAAATAGATAGAAAACTAACCGATTCAGAAGTATTTGCTTTCTCGCAAGCCAATTCGGAACATTGCCGTCATAAAATTTTCAATGGTACTTTTATCGTCGATGGCGTTGAAAAAGAAACTTCTTTATTCAAATTGATTAAGAAAACATCGTCAGAAAATCCGAACGATATTGTATCGGCTTATAAAGATAATGTAGCTTTTGTAAAAGGTCCAAGAGTAACGCAGTTCGCTCCAAAAAGCGCTGACAAACCTGATTTTTACGAAGAAAAAGAGTTTGATTCGGTACTTTCCTTAAAAGCAGAAACCCATAATTTCCCAACAACTGTTGAACCATTTAATGGCGCAGCAACTGGTTCTGGTGGAGAAATTCGCGATCGATTGGCTGGAGGACAAGGTTCGTTACCTTTAGCTGGAACTGCCGTTTACATGACTTCGTATTCGAGATTGACCAACAATCGAAAATATGAAGAAGCCATGGCTGAACGTCCGTGGTTGTACCAAACACCAATGGATATTTTGATAAAAGCATCCAATGGAGCATCCGATTTTGGAAATAAATTTGGACAACCCTTAATTACAGGTTCGGTTTTAACGTTTGAACACGAAGAAGAACCCGAGGCACAGCCGAACGGAGCGAAGCTAAACAGAAAACTGGGTTACGATAAAGTAATCATGCAAGCTGGTGGAATTGGTTACGGAAAATTAGATCAAGCCCTAAAAAAGAAACCACAAGAAGGCGATAAAATTGTAATTCTTGGTGGAGAAAATTATAGAATCGGAATGGGTGGCGCAGCAGTTTCGTCTGCTGATACCGGAGCTTTTGGTTCTGGAATCGAGTTAAATGCCATTCAACGTTCGAATCCTGAAATGCAAAAACGTGCTGCCAATGCCATTCGTGGCTTGGTAGAAAGTGATCACAATCCGATTGTTTCAATTCACGATCATGGTGCTGGTGGACATTTAAATTGTCTTTCAGAATTAGTAGAAGAAACTGGCGGATTGATAGATTTAGATAAATTACCTGTTGGCGATCCAACGCTTTCTGCTAAAGAAATTATCGGAAACGAATCGCAAGAACGTATGGGATTGGTAATTGGTGAAAAAGACATCGATTTTCTTCAAAAAATTGCCGACAGAGAACGTTCACCAATGTATCAAGTAGGCGATGTTACCAACGACCATCGATTTACTTTTGAGTCGAAAACTACTGGATTAAAACCTATGGATTATGCTTTGGAAGACTTTTTTGGAAGTTCGCCAAAAACCATAATGAACGATAAAACTATTGTTAGAAATTATAGCGATGTAGACTATTCGCAAGATGAAATTCCAACTTATATAGAGCAATTGTTCCAACTTGAAGCTGTGGCTTGTAAAGATTGGCTAACCAACAAAGTCGATCGTTGCGTTGGCGGAAAAGTAGCCAAACAACAATGCGTTGGTCCATTGCAATTGCCATTGAATAACGTTGGCGTTATGGCGTTAGATTACAACGGAAAAGAAGGAATTGCGACTTCTATTGGCCATTCGCCGATTTCAGCTTTAGTTAATCCGGCAGCTGGAAGTAGAACTGCAATTGCTGAAGCATTATCCAATATCGTTTTTGCTCCTTTAAAAGACAATTTGAAAAGTGTGTCACTTTCTGCCAACTGGATGTGGGCATGTAAAAATGAAGGCGAAGATGCACGATTATATGAAGCAGTTCAAGCGTGTTCCGAATTTGCAATTGAATTGGGAATCAATATTCCAACCGGAAAAGATTCACTTTCGATGAAACAAAAATATCCAAATGATGAAGTAATTGCGCCTGGAACTGTAATTATTTCGGCAGCAGGAAATTGCGACAATATTACCAAAGTAGTGGAACCCGTTTTACAGAAAGACAAAGGTTCTATTTATTATATTAATTTGTCACAAGACGAATTTAAGTTGGGCGGAAGTTCGTTTGCACAAACGCAAAACAAAATTGGAAATGACGTTCCAACAATTAAAAATTCTGAATTCTTTAAAAACGCTTTCAACGCGGTTCAAGAATTAATTAAAGACAACCAAATTGTTGCAGGCCATGATATTGGAAGCGGTGGATTGATTACGACTTTATTGGAACTATGTTTTGCCGATGTGAATTTGGGAGCAAAAATATCCTTTGCTGCTTTCGCAGAAAAAGATTTGGTTAAAATTTTATTTTCAGAAAATATAGGATTGGTGCTTCAAGCAAGAGACGACGAAGCATTTGAAAAAGGTTTACACGGAATCGAGTATTTCAAAATAGGAAATGTTGTTGCAGGAGATTTTTTACACCTTTCGACTTTCGACTTTCGACTTTCGACTTTGAGAGAAAAATGGTTCGAAACCTCGTTCCTACTCGATCAAAAACAAACTAAAAACGGAAAATCGTTGGAGCGTTTTGAAAACTTTGCTAATCAACCTTTACAGTATAAATTTCCAACTCATTTTACAGGAAATTCTTCGTTCCTCAAAATGACAAATTCGGTTCGTCCGAAAGCAGCCATCATTCGTGAAAAAGGAAGTAATTCGGAGCGTGAAATGGCGAATGCCATGTACTTAGCAGGATTTGACGTGAAAGACGTTCACATGACCGACTTGATTTCGGGAAGAGAAACATTGGAAGACATTCAGTTTATTGGTGCCGTTGGTGGATTCTCCAATTCAGATGTTTTGGGTTCGGCTAAAGGTTGGGCTGGTGCATTCAAATACAACGAAAAAGCGAATAATGCCTTAAAGAATTTCTTTAAACGAGAAGACACTTTATCCGTTGGAATTTGTAATGGATGCCAGTTGTTTATGGAATTAGAATTGATCAATCCGGAGCATGAAATTCATGGAAAAATGCACCACAACGATTCACAAAAACACGAAAGTATATTTACCTCTGTTAAAGTGCAAGAAAACCATTCGGTGATGTTATCCACACTTGCTGGAACAACGTTGGGTGTTTGGGTTTCGCATGGTGAAGGAAAATTCAAATTACCTTACGACGAAAGTCAGTACAATATTGTAGCCAAATATGGTTATGAAGGTTATCCAGCCAATCCAAATGGTTCCGATTTTAACACCGCAATGCTCTGTGACACAACCGGAAGACATTTAGTGATGATGCCACACATTGAGCGTTCCACGTTTCCATGGAATTGGGCACACTATCCAAAAGATACTACTGATGAAGTTTCGCCTTGGATTGAAGCCTTTGTTAATGCTAGGTTGTGGATTGAGCAACACTAAATCGTTTTATAAAGTTATTAAAATCCCTAATTGTGTTACAGCAGTTAGGGATTTTTTTTATGCAGGAGGAACGTACCCTGGGTTTATGTGATTAATCACGGCGGAAATTAGAACGTACTTGTTATGAAGATAGACAAGTTTGCGTTTTATGGCTGTCTATGAACGAGAACTAGTTGAAAATAGTTAGCGGCACTGTTGTTATTAGTGCGTTGTGTATTGCGAGAAGACCTATTGTTTTCTAACTATTACAAGCTGGATTTATAGGCCTGTACTTTCACCATTGATGCTTTATCTAGGGAGATGCCATAGGGATGGTATGGTGATGCTATACAGTTGCCGCTATTGAACTATTGCTATTGGATGGTAAAAAATTGTAACTTGCATTTGAATTTAAAGTTGCTGTTATGTCTAGAGTAGTTTTGCCAGGTCCTTTTTATGCTGCCTTGAATGAGTTGGATGGGATTGTTGTTGAAGCGAATAACCGAAAGATCCGGTTGTTGCTTGCTGCTCTTGGTGTACCACTGAGTGCTGCTGATTTTGCAGTGATTTTGAAATGGGAACTGATCGTTATTACTGTTAGAGATAGGCAAATGGCGGTGCAGCTTAACAAATTAATGCCGTATGTGCCTAACTTAAAATTTGTAGTTGACGTTGAGCGCGACTTGTTTACTGTTTTACAAGGTACCAAGGGAAAACGAGTTTGGAAAGAACGATAATACTCTTGCCCTACTTCTTTCTCCCGAATTGCCACTATTTTTTCCTGAATTGACAACTTGGATGTTTATAAAAAAGTATATATTTGCTTTACTGGTATTTTACCAAAGGCGTAATTTAAAAAAAAGATTATTTTTGACGTATGGATACAACTAGCAAACCAAAACATATAGGACGCAATATTAGCCGTATACGCGAATTGCGCGGTATAAAACAGGAAGCTCTTGCGATAGCTATTGGCGTAAGCCAACAAACTATCTCTAACATAGAGGCAAGTGAAAATATTGAAGATGAAAAATTAGAACAAATTGCAAGAGAACTTGGAGTAACAACTGATGCTATTAAGAGTTTTTCTGAGGAAAATGTGATTAACTACTTTAATACGTTTAATGACCAAAGTAGTGGGTTCAATACTAATTGTACTTTCAACCCTTTAGACAAAGTTGTAGAACTTTACGAGCGACTTGTTCAAGCTGAAAAAGATAAGACGGCTTATTTGGAAAAATTATTGAATAAATAATTGAAATTGATTACTTTGTATTGAAAGCCTTTCTATGAAAGGCTTTTTTTGTTGGGTAACTTCGTAGTACAATTGAAATGCTTGCTTGAAGGATTTTTTTATATATTTGTGTTGTATACATTATCTGCCTTTATGGCTCAAAGCCACCCAGATTAGGGTAGATTGGAGCCATTTTATGGCTGCTATATACAAGTTAGTGGCTAGTTTCGGACGATAGCGTTGGAATCAACTCTATGAACAAATTGATTAAATTTGAACTAAAAAATAAATTAATGTTACAAATTCAAAAGGCAATACAAATTGAGTTGATTATGAAAAAGAAAAGGCATTCAATAAATTTAAAAAATGTATTTGTTCTATCATTCTTTTCTCTACTCTTAACTTTTGTTTTTAGTTGTAATCAAACCACTGAAAAAAATAAGTACAACGGAAAATGGATTTTACAAGAACAAAATTATAATGAAGACATCATTTTTAAGGATGGAAATTACACTAAAAAATATAGTAGTGATGATCTTAGAGTAAACTCAAGTGGAAAATTCTACCTTAATAGAAATGAAAATAGATTTGGAATTACAATATCACTAATTCCGGACAAAATAATCAGTGAGAATGATACTATTTTCCAAGAATGCGAAAACTTGGACGTTCTTGAAATTAATGATAGTAATCTGATAATTCAAAAATCAAATCAATGGGATAGGGATGTGAATGACAAATCCATCAGAGTAAATGAAATTCTAATTTATAAAAAACAGTAAAAATTGTCCCGCAGTGTTTAACTAAATAAAAAATAAAAACCAGCCACTAACAGCCGTTTGAAGCAATTGCTGGTTCGGGATTTATTTAGAAAGTTCGGTGATTGTTTTTTTTCTTTTATAAGACGTTTTTTCGTTCTAACTTTTCGTTATATTTGTTAACGTCTGTGCTTAGAAGCCGCAACTGGCTTCAAGCGGCGGAACGTTATGTGATATTCAAACCAACCTCTCGTCCTAAAATAGGTTGACTAAAAATTAAACACTTTTAGTATCCTATGGAAACACCAAAAAAACAACCCTGTCGAAAAAATGAGTATCAAAAAGTAAGCTTTGATCTCAAACTTTCC